>NZ_CP127294.1:5550000-5867916 GCF_030285625.1 Amycolatopsis sp. 2-15 | reverse complement strand
AGAACAAGGACTTCGACCTGATGCTGATCGGCACGATCGGCTTCGGCGTCGTGCTGGAGTCGCTCGCCACCATCATCTGGGGCGCGACCGGCCGCGCCGTTCCCACGCCCGTGGGGTCCCAGCCTCTCGACGTCTTCGGCGTCCGCATCCGCACCTACAGCCTCGTCGTCCTCGGCATCGCCGCGGTCGCCACCGTGCTCCTGCTGCTCTTCCTGCAGCGGACCAAACGCGGTGCCGCCATGCAGGCCGTCGCCATGGACCACGAAGCGGCCACCGCGGTCGGCATCCACGTCGGACGCAGCAACGCCATCGCCTTCGCGATCGGCGCCGGGCTCGCCGCGCTCGCCGGCGGTCTCGTCGGCCCGCTGCTGTACGTGAGCCCCACCCTGGGCGGAACCCTGGGCATCAAGGGCTTCGCCGCCGCCATCCTCGGCGGGTTCGGCAACATCACCGGCGCGATCGTCGGGGGGCTGGCCATCGGCATCCTGGACTCCTTCGCCGCCGGCTGGTTCCAGGGCTACTCGGATCTGGTGGTGTTCCTCGTGTTCACCGTGATCGTCATGGTCAAACCGACCGGCCTGTTCGGCGAGCGGACGGTGACGCGGGCATGAACCTCCTCATGCGCAACCGCGGCCTGACCGCACGGATCGGCGGCATCGCCGCGCTGGCCGTCCTCGCCTGGCTCCTGCCCTACGGGCTCGACGGCTACGGCATCCACGTCGTCAACATCGCGATCGTGTTCGCCCTGCTGGCGGTCGGCATGGGCATCGCCATGGGTGTCGCCGGGCAGATCAACCTCGCACAGATCGCGTTCTTCGGCGTCGGCTCCTACGCCCTCGCCATCTTCACCACCGCCTCCGGGCTCGGGTTCTGGGTCTCCGCGGTGCTAGCCGTGATCGCGACCGCGGCCGCGGGTCTGGTCGTCGGGATCCCCGCACTGCGCGTGCAGTCGCACTACCTCGGCATCGTGACGCTGGGACTCGCCCTGGCGTTCACGAACTGGGTGACCAACGCACAGATCGCCGGCGGGGCCTCAGGCATCAACGGCATCCCGGTGCCGCCGCTGTTCGGCATCGACCTGACCAACGAGTACCTCTACTACTACGTCGAACTCGTCGTGTTCGCGCTCGCCGTGGCGTTCGCCGTGTTCGTCGTGCGCACCGCGCTCGGCCGGCGCCTGCGGGCCATGCGCGACGACTCCGTGGCCGCCGGCGCGGTCGGGGCACCCGTCCCCGTGCTGCGGATGACCGCCTTCCTCGTCTCGAGCGTCTACGGCGGTGTCGCCGGCGTGCTCTACGCGGGCCTGATCCGCTACATCGCGCCCGAGACCTTCAGCGTCGCCAACATGTTCCTGCTACTGGCGATGGTCATCATCGGCGGCAGGCAGAGCATCCCCGGCTGCATCGTCGGGGCGATCGTCCTGTCCCTGGTCCGGGAGGCGCTCACCGACTTCTCGGTCTACGCGCAGCTCGGCTACGGCGCGGTCGTGGTGCTCATGGTCGTCTTCGCGCCCGCGGGGCTGGCCGGTGTGCCCACCCTGATCCGCCGGCTGCTGCGTCGGCGCAAGCCGGCCGACCGGGCGGTGCTCGGGCCGTTCCGGCCCTATCCCCCCGCGGACGGGCACCGGCACGGGGTGCCGCTCGAGATCTCCGGGATCAGCAAGCAGTTCCGCGGTCTCAAGGCGCTCAAGGGCGTGTCGCTGTCCGTCGCGGCGGGTGAGATCCGCGGGATCGTCGGCCCCAACGGCTCGGGCAAGACCACTCTGTTCAACGTGATCAGCGGGCTCTACACCGCTTCGTCGGGCACCGCGGCCATCGGAGCACTCACCCTCACCGGCCGACGGCCCCACCAGCTGTCCCGCTCCGGCCTTTCCCGGACGTTCCAGAACCTGCGGCTGTTCGGCCAGCTCACCGTCGAGGAGAACCTGCTGGTCGCCCTGGACCGCTCGTCGATGCGGTCGTTCTGGCACTACGTGCTCTGGCCGGTCGGCGTCTGGCGTTCGGAACGCACCCTCCGCCGGGAGGCTCGCGACTTGCTGTCCCGGTTCGGCCTCGACGACTTCGCCGACGCGGCACCCCGTTCCCTCCCGTACGGGATCCAGCGCCGGGTGGAACTGGCCCGGGCCATGGCAGCCGACCCGAAGGTACTCCTGCTCGACGAGCCGGCCGCGGGCCTCAACGGCCAGGAAGTGGGCCAGCTCAAGGAGATCGTCCGGTCCATTCGCGACAGTGGCGTGACCGTGGTCCTGATCGAGCACAACATGGGCCTGGTCATGTCGCTGTGCGACCGCGTCACCGTGCTCGCCGGCGGCGACGTGATCGCCGAGGGCACCCCCGCCGAAGTCGCGATCCGGCCCGAGGTCATCGAGGCCTACCTCGGCGACTCGTTCAGCGCCGCCGAGGTCGCCCACGCAGTGGAAACAGAGGTCATGCCGTGAAGACCGACCAAAGCGGACAACACCAGGAGGCCGGTCACGGCCCCGCCGGGGACCTGCGCGTGGAGAACCTCTGCGTGCGCTACGGCGGGGTCCAGGCCGTCAGCTCGGTCGGGTTCACGGTCGGCGCGGGCCGGTGCGTGGGCATCATCGGGGCCAACGGCGCCGGCAAGACCTCGACCTTGAAGGCGCTCATGGGTCTCGTCCCCCGGTCCGTGGACGGGCTGTGGCTCGGCGACCAGGACCTGACGAAGGTCAAGCCCAAGGACATCGTGCGCCACGGCATCGGCTACGTCCCGGAAGGCCGGCACGTGTTCGCCGGTCTCACCGTGGAGAAGAACCTCCTGCTCGGCGCGTACCTGCGCTCGTGGCGGGGCCGGACCCGGCAGGTCCTGCAGGAGGTGTACGAGATGTTCCCCGTGCTCGGCGAGATGCAGCACCGGCTCGCCGGTGCGCTGTCGGGGGGCCAGCAGCAGATGCTCGCCATCGGCCGGGCCCTGATGTCCGAACCGCGGCTGGTGCTGCTGGACGAGCCGTCGATGGGGTTGTCCCCCAAGCTCGTCGAGGAGGTCCTCGCGAGCCTGCAGCGCCTGTCCGAGGCCGGCCTGGGGCTGCTGCTCGTCGAGCAGAACGCGAAGCTCACCTTCGAGGCCACCGAGACGTGCCTGGTCATGGAGAACGGCAAGGTGGCCATGACCGGCAGCTCCGCCGACCTCAGCCACGACCCGCTGGTCCGCCGGATCTACCTCGGGCTCTGACAAGATCACCCCCACGAGAGAGGGCCCCGGCTTCGACGAAGCCGGGGCCCTCACTCGTGATCAGCGGCAGAACGGTGCCGCGCCCGCCGCGGACTTGATCCCGCCGACGATCAGCGACTGGAAGTAGCGCGCCCCGTCGGAGGTGCTCGTGTTCGTGAACGCCCAGTCCTCGTGGCCCAGCGTCGTCACCCAGGACCGGCCCCCGTCGTAGTACTGGCACCAGGCCACCGGGTGGTTGGCACCGTGCCCGGGGTGCCCCATCGAGCCCGTCACGCCCTGCGCGAGGCTCGACTCGTCCACCTTCGCCAGGAAGCGGACGTTGCTCGGGAAGGGATCCAGGTTGTACCACTCGTCGGTGAAGGCCCAGCGATTCGGCAGGTTCTTCGTCGAGACGTCGTTGCGCTCCACCGTCTGCACGGTGCCGGCCTGCGCGGGGCCGTGGTCGTAGTAGTTGGTACCGCCGAGCAGGCCTTCGTACCAGGGCCAGTTGTACTCGGTGCCGAAGGCGTTGTGGATGGCCACGAAACCGCCGCCGCCCCGGATGTACTGGCGCAGCGAGGTTTGCGCCGAGTCGTCGAGCGCGTCCCGGCTGGTGCTGAGGAAGATCACGGCGTTGTACTTGAACAGCGTGTTCGGGCTCGCCAGCTGGGTGACGTCCTCGGTCCAGTCGACCGCGAACCCGTTTTGCTGCCCGAGCTTCACCAGCGCCTTCTGCGCGACGTTGGCGTCGGCCAGCGGCGGGTTGAGACCGGGGCCGAGCGCAGGGCCGAGGTTGGCGTGGCGCGGTCCCGCGGTGCGCGAGTAAACCAGCACCTTGATGCCCTTGGAGAGGTCGAAGTTGCCCCAGTTGTGGTAGCAGCCGGAGTCGAGTCCGCGGCACACACCGTACTGGGGATCACCCAGCTGCTGCGCACCTGTCCTGCCACCGCCGTCGTGTGCCGACGCGGGCATCCCGTAGGCCAGCACCGTCGCGAGTGCGGCGGCGGATGCGCTCGCCAGAGCTGTCAGCACCGTTGCCGAACGTCTCTTCATGGTTCTCCATCCTGTTCTGGACACAGTGGACCTGCCTTCGAAGCCGGCAGGGGAATCGGATCAGAACTCGAGCAGTTGCCCGTCGAACGCCACCGAGGCGTTCACCTCCGCCAGCGCGGACATCTCGGGCGCGTCCGGAAGCACCAGCGGATTGGTGTTGTTGAGGTGGGTGAACAGATACCGGGGCCCGGGATGCTCGGCCAGGAACGGCAAAACGTCGGTGATCGCCAGGTGCCCCATTCCCGAAGCCGGACGTCCGGGCCCCATCTCCTCCTCGGTGAGGAACGTGCCGTCGAGCGCGACGACGTCCGCGCTTTCGATCGCCCTGCCGAACTCGCCGGTCCACGCGGCGAGACCCGGCGCGTAGACGAAGACTCGGGTACCGGGGCCGGAATCGAAGCGGCACGCGCCGACCCACTCCTCCCCCAGCGGCGTCGTGCCCGCGTACCTCGGCCTCTTGCTGCTCAGCACGGACAAGGTGACGCGGAGCCCGCCTTCGAGCTCCACCGGTGTTCCGGGCGCGAGGTGACGCTCCCGAAGCCGGGTGTACGAGCCGACCGTGGTCTCGATCGAAAACCCGGATCGCAGTGCGTTGTGGACGGTCGCGGTGGCGTAGACGTCCAAAACCTCGGCTTCGCGGAGGGTGAGCAGCCCGAGGGTGTGGTCGAGCTCGGCGCTGGTGAACACCACCCCACGGACCGGCGAGACGCGCGATCCGGCGGCCGGTGCCAGCTCCGGCGTCGCGAGCAGTTGCGTCCGCAGGTCCGGCGAGGCGTTGACGAGGTACCACGACACGCCGTCACCGCTGACAGCCAGGCAATCCTGCGTGCGCGAGACGCCGTCGCGACGTGCCCGCACACACGTCGCGCAGCCGCAGTTCCATTGCGGGGCACCACCTCCCGCCGCCGTGCCGAGGAAGCGGACCTTCATCGCATCCGCCGGGGTACGGCCGAGTCCGGACCGGGGTTCTCGACCTGATCGAGCACCACCTGGTGGTACTTCGAGAGGTCGCAGACCGGGTCGGTCGCCGCGGCGTCTCCGGTGACCTGGTACGCCTGGCAGCGACAGCCGCCGAAGTCGACTTCCTTGAGTACGCAGCCCCGGCAGGGATCCGGCATCCAGTCAGTGCCGCGGAACCGGCGGAACGCCGGCGAGTCGTACCAGATCGAGGCCAGCGCTTCGGTACGGACCGAGGGCACCTGGAGGTCCGGCAAGGTCTCCGCCGCCAGGCACGGCAGCACCCCGCCGACGGGGTTCACCACGAGCTGGCGCGAGCCCCAGCCGTAGTTGCACGGCTTGGGCCGGGGGCTGTAGTAGTCGGCCGCGACGTGCACGATCTCAAGCCCGGCCCCGAAGCGGGCCCGCGCGTCGGCGACGTCGGCGGCGGCACGCTCCACCTGCTCCCGGCTGGGCAGCAGGGCGCCGCGGTTGCGCAGGGCCCAGCCGTAGAACTGGGTGTGCGCCAGCTCCAGCCGATCCGCGCCGAGGTCCACCGCGAGTGCGGCGATGCCCGGGATCCGGCCGACGTTCCCCTTGTGCAGCACCACGTTGATCGTCAACGGCAGTCCGGCTTCACGCACGGCCGCGGCGACGGCGAGCTTGCGCTCGTGCGCCCGGCGGCCGGCGATCGCGTTCGCCGGTGCGGCTTCCGCGTCCTGCAAGGACAGCTGGAAGTGGTCCAGCCCCGCCTCGGCGAGCTGCCCGATCCGCACGGCGTTCAGCGAGACGCCGCTGGTGACCAGGTTGAGGTAGAACCCGAGGTCGTGGCCCGTCGCCACCAGCTCGACCAGGTCCTTGCGGAGACCGGGTTCCCCTCCCGACAGGTGCAGCTGCAGCACACCGAGTGCCCTCGCCTGCGCGAACACGTCCTGCCAGCCGGCGGTGTCGAGCTCGTCGCGGTAGTCGCCCAGGTTCAGCGGGTTGGCGCAGTAGAGGCACTGCAGCGGACACCGGTAGGTCAGCTCCGCGAGCAGCCCGAGGGGCGCCGGTGACCGCGGTGGTGCCGCTGTCGCCGGCGCTCCGGCGGACAGCGGATGCACCTCGCGGACGTCCGGACCGGTGCCCACCAACCCGCGGGTCTCGAGGTCGGCCAGCGCTCGCACCACCGAGCCGGCCGTGACGCCGGAGTACCGCTCGCCCAAGGTCGCCACGATCTCGGCCACGGTGCGCCGGGTGTCGCAGAGCTCGACCACGGCGGCGGCCGTATCGTTGAGCACCAGAACCCCTTCGGGGAACAGGAGAACCCGCCGCTGCCGCACCGGGTCGAGCTCCAGGCGCACTCCCGGGCGAATCCCGGGCCTGCTGCCGGTGTCCAGCGTCATGAGCACCTCGCGTAGTCCACCGCGTCGAGCACGCTCCACAGGACGTCGCACTTGAACGACAGCGCCCGGATCGCGGCTTCCTGTTCCGCACGGGTGCGGCAATGCGTCAGCACCAGCTCGAGAGTGAACGCGCTGTCGTCGCGAGCGGCCGGAATGCGCCGGTCGAAATACGCGAACCCCTCGGGCTCGATCCAGCCGTAGTGGCGGCGCCACGCGTCCATGCGGTCGCTCATGTGGTCCGGGGAGAACAGCTCTGTCAGCGCGGCCGCCACGCTTTCCTTCCACGGCCGGGTGCGGCAGAAGTCGAGGTAGCCGTCGACCGCGAACCGCACCCCGGGCAGTACGTGCCGTCCGTCGAGCACCTCCGCCCTGCCCAGCCCCACCGCTTCCGCCAGCCGCAGCCACTCGTGCATGCCACCTTCGTGCTCGTGCTCCCCGTCGTGGAACACGATGCGGCCCACCCACGCGCGGCGGACCTCGGGCAGCGGGCAGTTCGCGACGATCGCCGCGTTCTTGCGCGACAGGCACTTCTGGTAATACCAGCGGTTCGCCACCCAGCGGCGCAGGTCCGCCGGCTCGCAGCCCCCGTCGTGCAGCCGAAGGTGGAACGGGTGGTGCGCCCAGTAGCGTTTGGACAGACCGAGCAGGGCGTCGGTGAACTCCGCCCTGGTCAGCGGGCGTTCCACGGCCCGCTCTCAAGCGCGTAGGCCGTCACCTCCGGCCGCGTTTCGTATCCCTCCAGCACCGGGTCGGTCCACGTGGGCAGGACGGACTCGACGAGCTTGGTGCTGGGCGTTTCCGGTACAGCGGACATGGCTTCGCTCCTCTTCACAACAGTGGGACGGAGAAACCAACAGGTCCATTTAGCGGACCGATTGGCCCACCTAGCGCTCCGGACAGTACCTCCTGGACCCAAGGTCGAACAAGAGGCGACTTGGCCGCCGCGCAGTCTTGTGGACCACTCCGGAAGCCTTTAAGCTCAACCGACCAATGGACTTGATGGACCACTAGGTGGACCACGACATTCGAGTTGAGTCACTCCTCGCAGCGCTTTTCCTCAATGAAGAGAGGGCAATCGATGGATCGACGCAGATTCCTGTCCGGTGCGGCGACAACGGCCGGCGCGGCTGTGGTGGGCACGGTGCTAGGCACGTCACCGGCCTCGGCGGGGGTCCCGGACACGCCGAGGCAACCGGATGCGTTCGGTGCCACCGGAGCGGATTTCCCGAAGGTCGGCGGGAACCTCGCCAACCAGAACCACTCACCGCTCAAGCAGATCAACCGCCGCACCCTCGACCGGCTCGGCGGCGCCTGGCACGTGAACCTCGAGGGCGGCGACACCTCCCGCGCGCAGCAGAGCACGATCGTCGCGCAGGACGGCGTGCTCTACGTCCAGACCACCCAGCAGAACGTGTTCGCCGTCGACGGAAAGACCGGCGCCATCCGGTGGAAGTCGAACGTCGGCTCCGAGACCACCAACATGCGCGGCGTCGCGCTCGGCCAGGGCAAGGTCTTCTCGACCTCGGGCGCGAACATCGTATATGCCCTACACCAGAAAACGGGCGCGGTGGTATGGAAGCGCGAGCTGCTGACCGAAGACCCGACCCAGGGCACTCCGGAGGAATGCGACCCAGCCAACGGGCAGTGCGGCGGCGCGACCGGGACGCTCGCGGGCGCCATCGTCTACTGGGACGGGCTCATCTACGTCGGAATGCAGGGCAGCACCGCCGGCGCGCGCGGTCGCGCGTACGCCCTCGACGCCGCGACCGGGAAGATCGCCTGGACGTTCTGGTCCGTGCCGGGCCCCGGCGAGTTCGGCAACGACACCTGGGAAGGCGAAAGCTGGAAGACCGGCGGAGCCGTGCCGTGGATCCACCCCGCCGTCGACCCCGACCTCGGGCTCGTCTACTGGACCTTCGGCAACCCCTACCCGCGCACCAACGGATCCACCCGCGGCGGCGACAACCTCTTCGCCAACTCGCTCGTGGCCATCGACGCCAAGACGGGCAAGCGGCGCTGGCACTTCCAGTCGGTGCACCACGACATCTGGGACTACGACAACGTGATGGCGCCGGTGCTGATCGACCTGCGCATCGACGGGAAACTGCGCAAGGTCGTCGTCTACGGCTCCAAAGTCGGGATGTACTACATCCTCGACCGCACCAACGGAAAGCCCGTGCAAGGCGTCGAAGAGCGCCCCGTGCCGCAGGACCCGCGGCACAAGACCTCGCCGACCCAGCCGTTCCCGAAGGGCGACCCGTTCGTCCCCCAGGAACCCCGGCTCGACAACTCGACCCGGCCGGTGCCGTTCTATCCCAACGGCGGGCTCTTCGCGACGCACTGGGACCGTGCCACCATCATCTTCCCGGGCGCGGGCGGCGGCGCCGACTGGTCGCACGTCTCGTTCAACCCCGCTACCGGCTACGTCTACGTCGGCTACGGACTCGTCAACTCCGCTTACTCCAACACCACCGGCGGCCGGGTCAACACCGCCCGCCCCTACGGCGAGTACTTCGCGGGCGGCCTCGCGGCGATCGACCCCCGCACGAACAAACTGGTGTGGAGCAAGGACAGCGAGTGGTCGCTGGCGCACGGCAACGGCATCCTCACCACCGCGGGCGGCGTGATGTTCCAGGGCGGCCCCGACGGCGTGCTGCTCGGCATGGACGACACCGACGCCAGGGAACTGTGGCGATTCCAATGTGGAGCGGGCGTGCACACCAGCCCCGTCACCTACGAAATCGACGGGCAGCAGTACCTCGCCGTGTTCGCCGGCGGCAACGGCCTGCCCTACCCCGACATCCCGAAAGGTGACCACCTGTGGGCGTTCAAGCTCGGCGGGCGGGTCGCCCCCGCCGCCGCGCCCACTCCCCCGTCCAAGCGCAACCAGATCCGCACGGCGGCGGTCACCGCCGCGGCGGCCGGCTACACCGTCACGCTCGGCCGGATCTGGGACGCCGGCGCGGGCACGCCGGGAGCACAGGAGAACACGGTGGCGCAAAACGCGATGTCACCGCAGAACCTGACCGTCCCGGTCGGCACCGAGATCACCTTCGTCAACCCGGTGGGCAATGCCACCGCACACGGTGCGGTCTCGTTCTTCGAGTACGAGTTCGACAGCGGGACCCTCATGCCTGGCCAGTCCTTCAAGCACACGTTCGCGAAGAAGGGCGAGTACTTCTACAACGACCCGATCTACCCGCAGAACACCGGCAAGATCGTCGTGACCTGATCGTTCCGCCGCGGTCTCCCGGGAACACCTCAGTTCTCCGGGAGACCGCACCATCGATCGGAAGGAACCGGACCGTGCCCGACGGCGAATGGGACCACGAGGTCGACCTGCTCGTCCTCGGCTCCGGCGCGGCCGGGCTGAGTGCGGCGGTGGTCGGCGCCGAGGAAGGGCTTTCCGTCCTGGTGCTGGAAAAGACCGAGTGGCTGGGCGGCACCACCGCCCGTTCCGCCGGCACGGCCTGGATTCCGGGGCACCGCTTCCAGGACGATCCCGCCGCCGACACCGCCGCCGCGGCGACCTACCTGGACGCGCTGGTCGGCGACCGCGCCGCACGCGAGCTGCGGGAAACGTATCTCGCGCACGGGCCCGCCGCGATCGACCACTTGGACCGGATCGGCGTGCGGTTCCGGCACTCCAGGACCGTCGTCGACTACCACCCCGAAATCGCCGGATCGGGAATCGGCCGCGCGCTCGAACCACACTCGTTCGACGGACGGCGTCTCGGCAAGCGCGCCTTCGCCCGCGTCCGCCGCCCGATCCCCGAGTTCGCGCTCTTCCGCGGCACGCTCATGGTCCGCCGCCCCGAAGTCGATCAACTCCTCGGCATCTTCGACGGCTCGATGCGGGGCACGGCCCTCGCGCTGCGCCTCGGGTTCCGGTGGGCGGCGGACCTGCTCCGCTACCCCCGCGGCACCCGGTTGGTCATGGGCAACGCCCTCGTCGCGAGCCTGTACCACCAGCTACTGCGGCGCTCCGGCGACGTCTGGTTCACCGCCCGCACCAGCGACCTCGTCACCGACGACGCCGGCCGCGTCGTCGGAGCGGCCGTCCTGCATCGCGGCCGGACGACCCGGATCACCGCCCGCCGCGGAGTCGTCCTGGCCGGCGGTGGGTTCTCCGCCGGCCAGGAACTCCGAGCCGAACACCTGCCGCGGCCGACCCCGCAGTTCACCCCCGCCGCCGAGGGCGCCACCGGCGACACCTTCGCCCTCGCCCGGGCCGTCGGCGGCGTCCTCGGCGAATCCCACGACGACAACGCCCTGTGGTTTCCCAGCTCCCTCGGCCGTCGCCACGACGGTTCGACCGTGGTGTTCCCGCACATCTGGGACCGGGCCAAACCCGGCGTCCTCGCCGTCAACGCCGCCGGCCGCAGGTTCGTCGACGAATCCGTGTCCTACCACCGCTTCACCCGCGCGATGTACGACTCGCACAAGTCCGTGCCGAGCATCCCGGCCTGGCTCGTGCTCGACTCCCGGGCCCTCTCCCGGTACGGGCTCGGCATGATCCGGCCGCATCTGCCCAAGGCGGTGCTCAGGCGGTACGCCAGGGCCGGCTACCTGCGCACCGCCGACACGGTCCGGGATCTCGCCGCCACGATCGGCGTCGACCCCGACGGCCTCGAGCGCACCGTCGCGGCCGCCAACCGGCACGCCCGAACCGGCGTCGACGACGAGTTCGGCAAGGGCCGGAGCCCCTTCGGGCACCAGCTCGGCGACCCCGGCCACGCACCCAACGTCAACCTCGGTCCTGTCGCGGTGGCCCCGTTCCACGCGATCGAGGTGGTCCCCACCCCCTTGGCCACGGCGCTGGGACTGCGGACCGATCCCGATGCCCGGGTCCTCGACCGTCACGGGGATCCGATCCCGGGCCTCT
This sequence comes from Amycolatopsis sp. 2-15, assembly GCF_030285625.1. Taxonomy (NCBI): domain Bacteria; kingdom Bacillati; phylum Actinomycetota; class Actinomycetes; order Pseudonocardiales; family Pseudonocardiaceae; genus Amycolatopsis; species Amycolatopsis carbonis. The sequence goes on along the minus strand of NZ_CP127294.1, from coordinate 5,856,486 downwards.
ACGCCTGCGGCAACGACGCGGACTCGGTCATGGCGTCGGAATACCCCGGCGCGGGTTGCCAGGTGGGCGCGGGCCTGATCTTCGGTTGTCTCGCTGCCCGCCATGCCGCGAGGTAGCCGCCCTTCACCGACGACCTGCTGCCGGGCGCGGTCACGCACGCGGCCGCGCGGGCCCGGTCGACTCCCGGATCTTCAAGTGCGACGGGAGCGAGAACCGGGGCGCACGCACGGTGATTTCCGGCTGCGTCACCAGGATCTCCACGGCTTTGCGGCCGGCCTCGTCGAGGGGGCCCGTGAGCGTGGTGAGCGGCGGAGCGCAGAAGTCGGCGCCGAAGATGTCGTCGAAGCCGACCACGCTGATGTCGCCGGGCACGGTGAGGCCACGGTCGCCGAACCGCCGCAATGCCCCGATCGCGAGCAGGTCGTTGTGGGCGATCACCGCAGTGGCGGCGGTTCCGATGGCCGCGTCGGCAGCCGCGGGCCCGCCCGCCATCGACGGCGGGAACGGGCCGAGGCGCGTCGCCGCGATGCCGAGCGACTTCGCGGCGTCCCGGATGACGGCCCAGCGCTGGGCCCCGGACCACGATTCCCGCGGCCCGCTGAGGAACACGAGCGCGCGGTGCCCGAGCGAGTGCAAGTGCTCGACGATCTGCCGCGGGCCGTCGACGTGGTCGGTGACGACGCTCGTGACGTCCTCGGTCTGACGGTTGATCAGCACCAGCGGTTTCGTGGCCGCGTAGGCGCGCAACTCCGCCGGCGGCAGCCGGCTCGCGGCGAGGATCAGCCCGTCGACGGACGCGTGAATCCGGTCCACCACCGTCCGTTCGGTCTGCGGAGACTGCTGCGTATCGCCCAGCAGCAACGTGAACCCCGCCGTCGAGGCCTGCCGTTCCGCTCCGCGCACCAGGGCGAAGAAGTGCGGGTTGGTGATGTCGGAGACGACCAGCCCGAGCGTCGAGGTCCGGCCCGACTCCAACGCCCGCGCCACGGGGTTCGGGCGATACCCGAGTTCCGCCGCGACCCGCAGCACGTGTTCGCGCGTGCCGGCGTTCACGCGTCCGGGTTTGGTGAACGCCCGCGACACCGTCGAGGGCGCGACCCCGGCGGCGCGGGCGACGTCGGTCAGCGTCGCCGGCCGGGGACGGCTCCCGACGCCGGTGGGCTCGGTCGGCTCTCGCACGGTCATCGGAAGGGCTCCTGTCTGTTCCAGGCGCCACCGTAGCCACGGTTGGCAAAATCTGGCAAACGCTTGCCGCACTCGAACGGGCCTCTTACGTTCCCAAGGCAACGGACCGCGGAAACCGTGCAGGACAACCGAAGCACCCACAGAGAGGAGCCCCGCGATGGTCGACGACGCCCCGGGGGCCACTGCACCCCCGCTGTTCGAGCGCACCCCGAAGAAGGCCGCGGTCGCCGCCTGGATCGGCAGTGCGCTGGAGTACTACGACTTCTTCGTCTACGCCTCCGCCGCCGCCCTCGTCTTTCCCCATGTGTTCTTCCCCCAAGGCAACACGACCGCCGCTGTGCTGGCTTCACTCGCGACCTTCGGCGTCGGATACCTCGCCCGGCCCGTCGGCTCGTTCTTCATGGGGCACCTCGGCGATCGCCTGGGGCGCAAGAAGGTGATGGTCGCGAGCCTGCTGCTGATGGGGACCTCGACGTTCCTCGTCGGCTGCCTGCCCGGTTACGGACAGATCGGCGTCGCCGCACCCGCACTGCTGGTGCTGCTCCGGCTGCTGCAGGGCTTCTCGGCGTCCGGCGAGCAGGCCGGCGCGAACTCCATGTCCTTCGAGCACGCACCCGACGACCGCCGCGCCTTCGTCACCAGCTGGACGCTCGGCGGCTCGCAGGCCGGTCAGGTCGTGGCGAGCGCGGTGTTCATCCCGCTGGCCGCGGGCCTCGACGACGCCGCGCTGTACTCGTGGGGCTGGCGCATCCCGTTTCTCGTGTCCGCCGTGATGGTCGTGCTGGGCTTCCTGATCCGGCGACGGCTCGACGAAACCCCGTTGTTCACCGAAGAAGTCGAGCGCGGCGACGTGCGCCGGCTGCCGGTGGCCGAGCTGTTCCGCCACCACAGCCGGCAGGTCGTGCGGGTGTTCTTCGCCGCTCTCATCGCCAACATCGGCACCATCTTCGCGGTCTTCGCGCTCGCGTTCGCCACGGACGACGTGTACGGGATCGGCATGTCGAAGACCGTCCTGCTCTGGGTCACCGCGGGCGGCAACGCACTCGCCGTCGTCACTGTGCCGCTGCTCGCGCTGGTGTCGGACCGGCACGGCCGCAAGCCGATGTTCGTCGGCGGCATCGCGGGCTGCGCGGTGCTGACGGCAGCGTTCCTGTGGTCGATCTCCACGGCCGACGTCGCCCTGGTCGCCGTGACCGGCGTCCTGCTGCTCGGTGTTGCGTTCTCCGCGACCCTCGCGGTGTGGCCGGCCACGTACGCCGAGATGTTCCCCACCGGCGTCCGGCTGTCGGGCATGGCGATCGGCACCCAGTTCGGCTTCGCGACCGCCGGCCTCACGCCCCTGATCACCGCGAGCATCGCCGGGCACGCACCGTCCGGGTGGATACCCGTGTCGATCTACACCTGTGTGATCTGCCTGGTGTCGGCGATCGCGGTGCTCGTGGGCAAGGAGACCTACCGGATCCCGACCGCGCAGCTCGGCGCGCGGCGCACAACCGCCACGGCCGTCCCGGCCGAGCGGTGACGGGTACAGAAGGAGTGAGCGTGGAGAAAATCGCGATCGTGACCGGCGCCGGCGGCGGCCTGGGGTCGGTGATCGCACGAGAACTGGCAGCCGACGGGTACCGGCTCGTGCTGGCCGACCGCGACGCGGCCGCCGCGGAAGCCGCCGCGACGACTGTCGAGGGATCGCCCGTAGTGGTGCCCGCGGACCTCACCGACGCCGGTGAGGCGCAGCGGCTCGTCGACGAGGTGGCGCGGCGGTTCGGCCGCCTCGACGTGGTGGTCAACAGTGCCGGGATCGAACGCGTGCATCCCCTCGAGACCACTCCCGAACCGGACTGGGATGCGACGATGGACGTCAACGTCAAAGCCCCGATGCTGCTCTGCCGGGCCGCGGTCCCGCTCTGGTGTGAGCAGGGGTCCGGCAGCGTCGTGAACATCAGCTCCCGCGCGTGGCTCGGTGGTTCGGCCAACACGTCGTACGCGAGTTCGAAAGCCGCGCTGGTGGGCTTGACCGTGTCGATGGCCGTCGAGCTCGGCCCGCTCGGGGTACGGGCGAACGCGGTCGCGCCCAGTTTCGTCCGCACGCCCTTCAACCAGCAGCGCACCGACATCGCCGACCTGGACCGGATGATCGAGCGCTACACGGCGTTCACGCCGCTGCGCAGGCTCATCGAGCCGATCGACGTCGCGAACGCCGTGGTGTTCCTCGCGTCGGACCGCGCCCGCAACATCACCGGCGAGGTGCTCCACGTCTGCGCGGGCGCGCAGTTGCCGCCCATCCCCTGATGCCACCCAAGGAGAACCCCATGCACGTGCTCGTGCTCCAAGGCCCGAACCTCAACCGGCTCGGCAAGCGCGACCCCCGCTTCTACGGCACCCACCCGCTCACCGAGGTCACCTCGCAGATCGACACCCGGGCCGGCGAGCTCGGCGTGAAGGTCGACCACGTCCAAGCCAACTGCGAGGGCCGGCTCATCGACTGGCTACAGGAACACCAAGACGACGCCGACGCGATCATCTGCAACCCCGCCGGGCTCACGAACTACGGCCTGTCCTTGCGCGACGCCCTTTCCGACACCGGACTGGACCTCGCGATCGTGCACCTGTCCAACCCGCTCGGACGCGAACCCTGGCGACGCGAAGACGTCTTCGCCGAGATCGCGGACCTCTACCTTGCCGGCGCCGGCTGGCACGGCTACGTCATGGCGCTAGACGGCCTCCACGTTCGCGCGGCGGACCGGACGTGAGCCCCGCACTGGTGGCGAGCCACGTCACGCTCTCGGGCGCCGGGTTCACCGAACCGGCCCGCTTCTCCCTGGCCGATCGCTGCGCCGCCGCGGTCGGCGCCGGGTTCACCGGAATCGGCCTGAACACCAACGATCTCTCCACGAGCTCGGCGCTGGATCCGATCCGCCGGCACGGATTGGAACTCGTCGAGATCGAGTTCCTGTCCGGCTGGGCCCTCGGCACCGACCCGGCCGCGGTCGCCTCGACCGAACAACGCGCCTTCGCCCTCGCCGATCAGGTCGGCGCACGCCACCTCTCGGCCGGTGAATACCACCCGGGCCCCCTGGACTTCGCTCGCGCCGCCGCGGCCTTGCGCGAACGCTGCGCACGAGCCGCCGTCCACGGGCTGCGCATCGCCGTGGAGCCGTTCCCGTGGTCGGCCATCCGCGACGTGCCCACCGCGCTGCACCTGCTGGAACTCACCGACGCACCCAACGCAGGCCTCCTTCTGGACACCTGGCACTTCTTCACCGCCGGCGGCCGCATTCCGGACCTCGCGCGGATCCCCCCGGAGCTCATCGTCGCCGTCCAGCTCAACGACGGCCCCTCCACCGTCCCCGGCGACCTGCTCACCGTCTCCCGCAACACCCGACTGCTCCCCGGGGACGGCACGTTCGACCTCCGTTCGGTGATCCGCGCTCTCTCCGAGTCCGGGTACGACGGCGTCTACACCGCGGAGATCGGCAATCCCGCCTTCCGCACCTTGCCGGTCGAAGATGCGGCTCGCCTCGCGTACGGGAGGGTCGCGGAGCTGTTCGAATGATCACGGCACCTCGTCGCGAACCCTGACAGGACACTTTCCGGTTTCTACTGCTGATGCGGCCCACGCGGCGATTGGTATCCCGGCGGTGGCGGAAATCCCGGCTGCTGCTGAAATCCCGGCTGCTGCGGAAAGTCCTGTTGTCCCGGAACTCCCTGCGGCGGGTATCCCGGCGACGGCGCGAATTCGGGCTGCTGGCCGGAGGAAGTCCTCGCGCTCGCGGTCGTCGCGGCAGAGCGTGAAGATCTCCTCGAACTGGTCGACCACCATCACGGTGTCCGCTGAGCCGGTCAAAACCCGTTCGAGCTCCGCGAGCGGGTGCGCCCCGGGCGGGAACGACCGTGGCGCCAGCGGGCCGCGTTCCGCCAGCGCCGGGACGACGCCCGCGCGCAGCAACGACGTCTTGCCCGAGCCAGACGGGCCGAACACCGCCGTGAAGCGCCGCTCGCCGACCCTGCGGACCACTTCCGCGACGAGCGCTTCACGGCCGAAGAAACGATCGGAATCGCCCTCTCGGAACCCGCTCAACCCGACATACGGTGCGTCGGCGAGGTCGTCTCGACTCGATCCTTCTTCGGCGGCGAGAGCAGCCGCCAGCTTGTGCCAGCGCTCCTCCCACTGCGCGGGGTCACCACCGCACGCGCGGACATAAGCGAGCGTCACCTCGAAACTCGGCAGCCGCCGGCCACCGGCGGCGTCGGACAGGGTCGTCGAGGAGAAGCGCGCCTTCCTGGCCGGCTCCCGATACGGTGGGCGACCGGCTTCCTCCCTCAACCGGCGCAAGTCCGCGGCGAAATCCGACAGCTCGGACCCGTCCTCGTCCAACGGCCGCTCCGCACGAGGCATCCCCTGCTCCACCCCTCCCGACGAACCCGGCTGATGATCAGCAAAGTACCGGATCAGCGCCGGGCGAAAGCCGACACCGGCCGTGTCCCGGCGGGCGCGTCGAATCGGGCGGAGCTGCCGGCCACCACCTCTATCCGTCCACTATGGACAATATCTCGGCACGAACCGCGGTCAGCACAGCTTCCACAGCCGCTCGGGGTTGTCGATCTCCGACGGGACGTTCCCAGCACCATCTCGCCGCTCTTGACGACGTACGTGTAGTCCGACACGGCCAGGGATTGGCGCACGTTCTGCTCGACCAGCAACACCGACAGACCTTCGTCGACCAGGTTCCGCAGGACTCTCAGGACCTGTTCGACGATCACCGGGGCGAGTCCGACGGACGGCTCGTCGAGCAGCAGGAGCTTCGGCCGGCTGAGGTGCTCGCGAGATGCTCACCATCTGCCGCTGGCCGCCGGACAGCTTGCCCGCCGGTTCGTTCAGCCGGGTGGCCAGGGCGGGGAACTTCTCCAGCGTAGGAGCGAAGTCCTCATCGGACCGTGATTTCGTGCCGGAGGCCCAAAAACCCAGACGGAGGTTTCGCGCACGGACAACAGTGAGAACACGCCGACGCCTTGCGGCACCATGGCGATCCCGCGCCGCGCGAGGTCGGTCGGGCCGCTGCCTCGGCAGGGCTCGCCGTCCGGAGGTCGGCTCGTCGCTCCGCCTCGTCGTCGTTCAGCACCCACGGCATGCGTTTGGCCGGATCGCCGAAGCTCATGCAGCCCAGCGCGATGCGGCTGACCTTCAGCCCGGACGCTCCCAGACGGGTGTACTCCACGGTGTTGTGTCCTTTTCTTCGTGTGCGAGCCCTTGCGAGCTCTGAGGGATGGCAGCGAAACGTTCGAGGTCCCTGGTCTCACCCTTGTCCGTATCCGACGCGCGTGGCAGGGCGGGCCGTTCCGGGTAATGACAGGGCCCCCCAACGCCGGCGACCGGGCGGGGCGACCACCACCGCGGGCTTCCACTGCTGTCCGGCCAGACCTGGTCGGTCCGCCGGCCGATCCAGGACACGGATCAGCCGCCAGGCCCCGATGTCACGACAGCTCGCCTGCGGGGAGCGCGGCGAGCGCCTTCTCGATGGCGTCCACCACGTCGAGCGGGGTGTGACTGAGAGGATCGCGCAGCGAACGCCCCGGCGTCCAGCGCGTCGTGCGGCGGAACGCAGCGGCTCGATCGGGATCGATCGCGCTGATCGCCCCCAAAACGGCGTGGTAGGCCTCGACGTCGTCGACGATGGTGGCCAGGTCGCTGTCGAGCCCGAGTTCGGGGCGGGTTCGGCGTGGCCTGGGGTGGTGCTCGGTCCAGGTGTGAGTGCCACTGCCGACTTCGTGTTCCGCGCCGGAGGGCAACCTGATGAGGGCGCGGGTGTTGGCGGGCACCTCGATGTCGAACCGCACCACCTCGCCGTCCCGACGCCAGGCCGATGACGCGCGCCCGTACGGCGTCTCGTGCCAGGCCGACGCGTCGTCCAGGAAGTCGAGCGGGGTCGGCGCGACGCGGATACGCCGATACCCGGGCTCCAACGGTGCCAAGCCGGCGACGACGCGATGCAGCCAATCCGCGACGGCACCGAGCGCGTAGTGGTTGAAGGACGTCATCTGACCCGGGTTGATCGAGCCGTCCTCCAGCATGGAGTCCCACCGCTCCCAGATCGTGGTGGCACCCATGGTGACGGGATAAAGCCAGGACGGGCTCTCCGTTTGGGCGAGCAGACGTGCCGCGGTGTCCACGTGGCCGGTCACGGTCAACGCGTCGCAGATGATCGGGGTGCCCACGAAACCCGTCGCGATGTGGTAGCCGTACGCCCGCACGAGGTGGCGTAGCCGCTCTCCCATCGCGGCTTTCCGCTCGCCCTCCACGAGACCGAATGCGATCGCGACGGCGTAGGCCGTCGGCGCGTCGGACATCATGCGGCCCGCTGCCGTGGTGTAGGTGGCGCGGAACCCCTCGCCGACGCGCGAGGCCAGTTCGCTGTAGCGGCCTGCGTCCTCGGCGTTGCCCACGGCTTCGGCCGCCCGCGCGGTGAGCTCGGCCGAGCGGAAGTAGTAGGCCGTGGCGACCAGCCCGGGATCCGTCTTGGCGCGGCCAGGCTGGTCCGGTGGGGCGTCCGGGTCGAGCCAGTCGCCGAACTGGACACCGTTCTCCCACAAGGGACTTCCTCCGGTGCGCGCGGTGACCGTGTCCACCCAGGACTTCATGGCGTCGAAGGAGCCGGACAGCGCACCGTGGTCGCCGAAGCGTTCACCGAGGACGGTCGGCACCACGGTGATCGCGTCACCCCACGCGGCTACCGGTTCCAGCTGGCCCGGCACCTGGGGGATCACCGCGGGGACCACCATCGGGACCACGCCGCCGGCCGCCTTCTGCTCCAAGCGCACGTCCTCGAGCCAGGACTGCAGGAACGCGTTGCAATCGAAGAGGAACGATGCTGTCGGTGCGAAGACCTGGATGTCTCCGGTCCACCCGAGCCGCTCGTCTCGCTGGGGGCAGTCCGTCGGAATCGAGAGGAAGTTGCCGCGCATCCCCCACACGACATTCTCGTGGAGCCGGTTCAGCAGGGCGTGCGAGGTCGAGAAGCCACCGGTGCGCGGCATGTCCGTGTGGACCACCGAGGCGGAGATCGCGGACGGCGAGAATTCGCCCGGCCAGTCGTGGATCTCGACGTACCGGAACCCGTGGAATGTCCACTTCGGCTCCCACGTCTCCTCGCCACCGCCGCGGAGGGTGTACCGGTCGGTGGCGGCGGCGTTGCGGAGTGGCCGCGTTCCGAGCTCACCGTGCTCGAGCACTTCGGCGTGGCGCAGGGTGATGGTGTGTCCCCGAGGGCCGGTGACGGCGATCCTGACCCATCCGACCAGGTTCTGGCCGAAGTCGAGCACGGTGTTGCCGGCCGGCGTGGTGAGGACCTGCGCCACCTCCCTGCGCTCGATCACGCGCACGGGCGGGCTCGTCCGGGGCTCCGGCCGCACATCCGGAACGTCGACCAGCACCACCGGGCTCCAGGTGTCGTCCGCCCCGGGGCTCGCCCACTCCGGCTCGCGCAGCCGCGCGTCGTAGGTCTCGCCCTGGTAGATACTCGCCGCCACAACGGGTCCGAACGACCACCGCCAATTCTCGTCCGTGATCACCGTGTCGGCAGTGCCGTCTTCGTACTCGATCACCAGCTGAGCCGCCGCCGCCGGACTGCCTTCGTAGAACCGCCGCGCGCGATCGCGGAACCCGAACGCCTCGGTGTACCAGCCACCGGCCAGCTCGATCCCGACGGTGTTGGCCCCCTGCCGGAGGTGTGCGGTCACGTCGGTGACGTCGAACAGCAGCCGCCACTGGTAGCTCGTCCAGCCTGGTTTCAGCACCGCGTCGTCGACCGCGGCCCCGTTGAGGCGGACGTCGTAGGCTCCGAAGGCCGTCGCATAGAGGAAAGCCCGCCGGACCGGACCACGCACCTCGAACGTCGTTCGCAGCAGGTGTGGTTGGTCCGAGCCGGACCCGACGAACCGGGCACACCACTCGGAGGAACCGAGGAACCCCGCCGTCACCTCGGTCGGCGCACTCCACGGCGACACCGACCCGTCGGTTCCCCACACCCGCACTCGAACACCTGCGGTCTCGCGCTGCTGCAACGGCGCGAACGGCCACGCGATGAAGACCGATTCGTCACCCTCGATCCTCCCGACCGTGCGCGCCGTGCCGAGGGTGAGCTCAACCTCCGCGCTCGCCTGGACCCAGTTGTCCGTGCCGGCGACCGTCGTCCACGACAGCCGCGGGGACGCGGTCGCGACGAACGGTTCGGCGGACAAGCCGATGCGCGGAGCGTTGACAGTGACGGGAGCGTCACTCGTCATCAAAGAGCCTCCTTGGCGGTGAGCGTGCTGGTCTTGGACGGCGAAGCCGGCGCTGGGCCGGAACCGGTGCGCAACCGGCGGATGATGAGCGTTCCGACGAGGCCGGACACCAGCGCGAAGACAGCCAGCAGGTAGTACAGGCCGGCCGGGCTCCACGCGATCAGCGCGGGCGTGACGAGCGCGAAGGCCGCGGCGATGAATCGGGCGATCGCGATCGTGAAGCCCTGCACCGTCGCGCGGGCGTTGACCGGGAACGACTCCTGGGTCCAGATCTTGTAGAGCGCTTCGCCCACAAAGGGAAACGAAACGTTGTACAGCACCAAAGCGGCGATCATCGCCGGCAGCACGACGCCGCCGGTGAAGGCGATCAGGAGCTGGCAGGCGAGGAAGACCACCACGCCCGCGGCGAAGAACCGGCTGCGCCACTTCGTGTCCGCGATGCGGGTGAACACGATCGTGCCGACGAGGCCGACCAGCGTGGTGCCGAACGACAGTCCTGTCGCGACCGTCTGCGTCGTACCGCCGACGGTGACGAGGAAGTAGGTCTTGAACGACCCGAAGGTGTTGGCCACCAAGGTGAAGAACAGGTAGAAGAGCGCGGTCAGCGCGATCAGCAGGAGCGAAGTCCGGTTGCGCAGCAGGGCTTTGAGCGGCAAGGCCTTGTCGGGATCCATGCCGGCCGTGGTGTACCGGACCTGCGCCTCCTGCTCGAGCCGGCGGAAGGGCGGGTAGAACGAGCGGAACACGAACGTGGCCACTGCCAGCACGGCGAGGATGCCGAAGATCAGGCTGATGCCGGGCACACCCAGGCCGGACACGGCGAAGCCCAGCAGGGTCGCGATCACGACGCCGATCGTCCACATGACGTGGGTGAAGGCGATGAGACGGCCCTGCGTTCCTTCGGGAGCCCGCTCGGAGAGCACGGCGAGCGAGGTCGGCAGATCGGCGCCGGCCGCGATACCCAGGACGATCACGCCCGTCACGAGCACGGGTGCGCTGGGGGCCAGCGCCACGGTCACGGCCGCGGCCGCGTACAACAGGATCGTCAGCGAGAACATCCGGCCGCGACCCACGAGGTCGGCCAGGCGCCCACCGGCCAGTGAGCCGACGGCGATGAACAGCGTCAACGCCGAGCCGAGCACGCCGACGGTCCACACATCGAGCTCGAACGCCTTCTTCCACAGCGCCAGGCCCAAACCCACCGAGATGATCGCCCCGGAGTCCAGCAGCGACGCCATTCCCGCGGCGACCGCGAGCATCCAGTGTCTGCTTTGCAGCACGGCGGTTCCCGCGGCGGTGTTCTCGGCCATGAGGTCTCCTTCTTCGTCGAAGCAGCACGCCGGTGGTTATACGTTTTACCTTGGCGCGGGAGGCATCACACCACATGAGCTCTGGGTATCGTCAAGACTTGCGAGCGCGGGAGGTAAAACGATTCAATAACGCGAGTGCCAGGCGGCCAGCAGGCGGACATCACTGCGGGACGGTGGACGCCCGCACGACCAGCTCGGGTGAGAACTCGATCTGCGGCCGGGGCAGAGCGCCGGACGCGTTGCCGGCGGAGTTCAGCGCGTCGATCTCGGAGAAGAGCAAGTCAGCCGCGGCGGTCCCCAGCTCCCCTTGCGGAGTGCTGATCGTGGTCAGCGGCACGATCGTGGACCGGGCGAACTCGATGTCGTCATAGCCGACCACGGCGATGTCGGCCGGCACGCGGACGACCTTCGCCGCCACGAAGGCCTGCACGACGCCGATGGCCAGCAGGTCGTTGGCGCAGAACAACGCGTCGGGGCGTTCCGTGGCCGGGCGTCGCACGAGCGCCTCCGCACAGGCGATCCCGGCTTCGACCGAGCGCTCCGGCACCGGGATCACCTCGAGCGTGACACCGGGCGCCGCATGGACGGCGGACAGAGCGCCGTTGAGCCGGTCGGCGACCTGCTTGAGCTCGAGTGACGAGGAGACGAAGCCGATGCGCTTGCGTCCCTGCTCGATCAGGTGCGCGGCGGCCAGCCGGCCGCCCGCGACGTGGTCGATCGACACCGACGCCTGAGCCGGGGATTCTGCCCTGCGCGCGCTGAGCACGCTCGCGATGCCGATGGCGCGCATGCGGGCCAGCTCGGCCTCCACGTTGCCCACGGGGGCGATGATCACGCCGCTCACCTGCTGCTTCGCGAACAGCTGCAGGTAGCTGCGCTCGCGCTGCTCGGACCCGGTGTCGTTGGCCATCAGCATGTACATGCCCTCGGCCGACACCCGCTGCTCGATGGCGGCGGCGATCTCCGGGGTGGTAGCGCCGGCGAGCTCGAACGCGATGTAACCGATGACCGGGCTGACGCCGGTCCGCAGTGTGCGCGCGGCGTCATTGGGTACGAAGCCGAGCGCGTCGACCGCCTGCCGGATCCGCTGCCGCGTGCCCTCGGAGAGCTTCCGCGGCCGGTGGAAGTAGTTCGAGACCGAGGCCGGGGACACCCTTGCCAGCTCCGCGACGTCACGAATGGTGATCCTGTTCAGCCGACTGTTCCTCTCCCCGCACGAGCTTCAAGTCCATGTTAGTGCAGGTGCGGGTGATGCCGGCTCGCCCCGCACCACGCCGGCCGGACCGCGCGTGCGTCCGGATCCGGACAAATCCTTGCTCCTCATCCGGAGGGTCCTCAAGATTTCTCCTGTCCGCCCTCGCCAGGGCGCGGCTCGTTCGCATCGTCCCCACCGATCCCTCTGCTCAACGGGGAGAAAGAGGCAGTCGAATTGAAACGATTCACAAGAGTGAGAACGTCGTCGCTTTGCCGATGGGCCGCCGTCGGAGTCCTCGCCGCCGTCACCCCCGCGCTCGTCGCCACCCCTGGTCAGGCGTATGCGACCGGCTTCCACACCGAGGGTGCATCGAGCCTGAACACCTCCGCTTGGAAGTCCTACGTCCTCGGCCCGTCGACGCCTGACGTCCACCCGGTCCAGGCCGAGGGCCGCGGTGATGTCGCCCATCCGCAGTCCCTGCTGAAGTCGCACGGACCCGCGACGACGCTCACGACCAAGGCGGGGAGCGCGCCGGCGTCCATCCTGCTCGACTTCGGCAAGGAGGTCGGCGGGACGCCGTACCTCGATCTCACGAAGGTCACCGGCTCCCCCACCCTGACCCTGGTCACCTCCGAGGCGCGGCAGTACATCCGCACGCCTGCCGCGACGACCGTGTCCGCCGCGGCGGCCGGCGGGGCCACCCAGGTCACCCTGGCTTCAGCGGCAAACCTCGAGGTCGGCAACACGATCACCTTCACCGCGGCCGGTGGCAAGCCCGTCACCCGCACGATCACGGACTTCGACAGCACAGCCCGGACCGTGACCGTCAAACCCGCGCTGCCGACGGATCTGGTCGCGGGCGCCACCGCCTCCACGTCGCCGGGGGCACCGAGCTCCGACGAGTCCCGCGGCCTCGCCGGTGTCGGCGGTCCGGACACCTTCCAGCCCACCGGGGCGGGACGGCTCACGGGTGGTTTCCACGGTGGCTTCAGGTTCGCCCTGCTCACCGTCTCCTCCCCCGGCAGTGTCAGCCTCTCCTCCCTCGGCGTGAACTTCCAGGCGTTCCGCGCGACGCCCGCCGGCTACCAGGGCTGGTTCCTCTCCAGCGACGACCAGCTGAACCGCATGTGGTACTCCGGCGCGTACACGCTGCAGATGAACATGAAGGCGCCCGGGCTCAACAGCCTTCCCGACGCCCGCATCTACGACGGCGCCAAGCGCGACCGCAGCGTCTGGACCGGTGACCTGCTCGTCCAGATCCCCACGCTGCTGACGAGCCTCGGCACTGCCGGGGCGCCGTACGTGAAGTCGTCACTCGACACGCTGCTGGCCACGCAGCGCGCGGACGGCGCGTTCCCCGGCTCACCGGACTTCTCGAAGCGCACCTCGCCCGCGGGTTCGCCCCTGTTCTACTCGAACAACTACTCCGGGTACGGGGCTCGGGCGTTCATCGACTACTTCCGCTATACCGGGGACACGGCCTACATCGCCGCGGCGCTTCCCGCGCTGCGCAAGGAACTCGCCTACAACAACACGTTCCTCACGGCCGACAACCTCGTGGTCTCCAACGACCGCGACTACTGGCAGGCGAGCCAGACCGGCGAAGTCACCAAGTACAGCATCGACTACTACATCCTCCTCAGGGAAATGGCGTGGCTCGAGCGCTCCGCCGGTTCCGCCCTCGCCGATGCCGATGACGCGAAGGCGGACGCCATCAAGACCGCGGTCATGGGCAAGCTGTGGAACCCGACGCTGGGCGCGTATGGCCAGAGCAGCGCCAAGCCCGACGTCCTCGTCGAAGACGCCAACGCCCTGGCGCTGCAGTACGGCTTCGTTCCCGCGGGCAAGGAAGCGGGCGTCCTCGCCGCCATGAAGACACTGTGGACGCCGTACGGCGCAATCATGGGCCCCGGGCTTCAGGATCCGACCGGGCACACCATCGAGCCGTTCGCCAACGGGATGGAGACGGCCGGCCGGTTCGCCGCCGGTGACACCGCCGGCGCGCTGGACCTCATGCGCCGCACGTGGGGACCGATGATCGACAAGAAGAACCCCCTCTACACCGGCGCGTTCTGGGAGTTCAAGAACAGCGCCGGCGGCGTCAACCGCGCGACGGCCAGCCTCGCGCACGGATGGGCCGCGTCGCCGTCCGTGCAGCTGACCGAGCAGCTTCTCGGTGTGACCGCCGTGAGTGCCGGTTACCAGTCCTGGAGCATCGCCCCACGCCCCGGGACCGTTCGCTGGGCGAGCGGTGCCGTCCCGACCGCCTACGGGACCATCAAGACCGAGTGGACCTCCGACGCGAAGTCCGGCCGGTTCACGCTCACCGCGCAGACTCCCGCGCACACCACCGGAACCATCACGGTTCCGGTCGGCCGCAATTCGGTGATCACCGTCAACGGCCGCGCTGCCAAGGACTTCGGCTCCCGGGCGAAGACGTCCGGCGGCTACGTGGTCCTCACCGTGCCCGGTGGCACATACCAGATCACGGTGACGCAGCACTGATCAACCCTTCCCCATCGGGGCGGGCCGTTGCGGAGGAGAACCTCCACAACGGCCCGCCCCATGTCGAACCCACTGCACCAATGGAGGTGTGAAGTGTCGTTGTTCGCAAAACCACCGAGACGAACATCGTCTTTGCTGACCATCGGCGTGTCCGCGGTGACCGCAGCCGCGCTGGTGGCTCTCGCGCCCACCGGAACCGCCCAGACCGACCTGCGCAGTACGGCGCAAGTGGCCACCCAGCTGTTGCAGGGAACTGACAGCCTTCAGCCGCTGGCGGGCGGCCTCTCCCCCGCCCAGTTCGCTCACCCCGAAACGCGGTTCAAGCCGGCGATGCGGTGGTGGTGGCAGAAGCCGCTGGACGACGCCGAAGCCCTGCGAGAGCTGCAAGTGGTCGCCGACGCCGGGTTCGGCGAGGTCGAAATCGCGTTCTCCTCCGGAGCTTGGGCCACTGACGACCAGCGCGCGATCCTCGGCCACGTGCTGGACAAGGCAGCGCAGCTCGGCATCAAGGCGTCGATGACGATGGGCGCCGCGTGGCCGGTGCAGACCCCGGGCACCGGCGTGGGCAGTGGGTTCGCGTCGCAGGAGCTTCAGTACGGCCGGGCTCACGTCACCGGCGGGCAGAGCTTCTCCGGGCCGGTGCCTCCCGCGATCGACGCCGCCCAGCAGACTCAGCCCGCGCGGCTGGTCGCGGTCACCGCGGCTCGCGTGGTGACCGCCGGGCCCGACGTCACGACGCCCGGCCAGCCGCCGGCGAAGTCGACCGTGCTGGATCCCCAGTCCCTCACCGACCTCACCGCCCAGGTGAAGAACGGCGCCCTCACGTGGCAGGCCCCGGCTTCGGGTAACTGGGAGCTGTTCGCGTTCTGGTCGCGTGAGAACAAGGGGAACTACACCAACCCCTTCGACGCCGACGCCTCGCGAAAGGCGACGCAGGACCTCGACCAGATCCAGATCGGCAAGGACAACGCGCCGAAGCTGAAGAAGTCCGGTGCGGACCTGTTCGAGGACTCGCTCGAACTGCACGCGACCTCCATCTTCTGGACCCCGAAGATGGCGAGCGAATTCCGCGGCCGCCGCGGCTACGACATGGCCAAGTACCTGCCGCTGATGTTCGTGCAGGGCGAGTCGGACTTCCCAGTCCCGCCCAAGGAACCGACACCGGATTTCTCCCTCACCGACGGCTCGGCGAGCAAGGTCCGCCACGACTACTACGAGACGCTCACCGATCTGTACGTCGCCGATCACCTCAAGGTGTTCCAGGACTGGGCGAAGCAGTACGGCATGCAGTACAAGGCCCAGGCCGCGTATCTGCAGGACCTCGAACCGATCCGCAGCTTCCGCTCGTTGCAGAGCTTCGGGGGGAGGTCGGAGACCGAATCCCTCGACGCCGGTGAGAACCTGCCGATCTCGCCCGACGATCCCGCCTGGCGCAACTCGCTGGCGTTCCAGCAGACGATCGCGTCCGGTGTGCACCAGGGGGGCGGTGACCTGCTGAGCGTGGAGCTCGGCGCGTTCTTCAAACCGGCGTACAGCATGAACCTCGACGACTACCGGGACCTGATGGGCAAGGAGTGGGCCGCGGGCGTGTCCCAGCCGTTCATCCACGGCTTCGCCCTCCAGGCTCCCGACGCCGCGTGGCCGGGCACAACGCGCTTCAACGAATCCGTCACCGACAGCTGGAACGACAAGACCTTCCCCCAGTGGTCGAGCTGGTCGGCGTTGAACAGCTACTTCGCACGTGGCACCAGCGTTCTCGAGACCGGAACGGCGAAGACCGACGTCGCGGTCTACAGCGACTCCTTCCTGTCTCCGCGCGGGCACCAGTCTCCGTTCGACGCGCAGCGGCTCGAAGAACAGGGCTTCTCCGTCGAGTACCTCGACCCGCAAGGCCTGGCTCAGGATGCTCGGCCGGACCACGGTGAGCTGTTCGCCGGCACCAGCGGCTACCGCGCCCTGGTGATCGATCAGCGGTCGATCACCCGCGACGCGTCGGCCGCAATCCTGCGGGCCGCGAAGGCCGGCGTCCGCGTCGTGTTCGTGGGTGCTCTCCCCGACCACGACACGACGTACTCCACCGGCGCCAAGGGCGACGCGGAAGTCAAGAACAACGTGGCGGCGACGCTGAAGCTGCCGTCGGCGACCAAGGTGGCGACCCAGAACGACGTCGCCGGCGCGCTGAAGCGGCTCAATCTCGCCCCGCGGGTCGCCTCCGGTGGCACTCAGATCCTGTCGCAGTGGCGGGAAGTCAAGGGCGGCGCGTACGTCTACCTCTACAACCCGTCCGACCACCCGGTGACGTTCAGCCCGTCCTTCGGTGTCCAGGGTGTCCCGGCGGAGATGAGCCTCTGGGACGGGTCGATCTCGCCGATCGCCCAGTACGCCAGCGGCGGCGGGCGCACGACGGTTCCGCTGACCTTGCAGGGCGGACGGAGCGAGGTCGTCGCGATCAACACGAACGCCAAGCCGGCGGTCCACGTCACGGGAAACCAGCCCGAGGACGGGTACTTCCTGGTCAGCAACGGAAAGATCGTCTTCCGGGCGACGGAATCCGGCGGTCAGACCTTCCAGCTGTCCAACGGCCGCAAGACCGACCTCAACGCCGAAGTCCGCACGGACGACGACCGGCCGCTGCCCGGGATTCCGTCCAGCCGTCCGTCCACCATCGATCAGTGGACCCCGTGGTCGCTGACGGTCAAGACGCAGACCCCGACCGGCGGCGCGACCGTGTCGATCCCGAACGGGCTGGGTGATTCGCAGTTCCAGCAGTTCCGGCTCAAGGACTGGCGCGACATCACGCAGCTGAATGGTGAATCCGGCGTCGGGACCTACACCGCGAACACCACCCTGCCCGACGGGTGGCACACGAACGCCGCCGAAGGCGTGCAGCTGAACCTCGGCCACGTCGACGGAACCGCCGACATCACGGTCAACGGCAAGCTCGTCGGCACGCAGATCACCGACGGCCGGAAGTGGGACATCACCCGCTGGCTGCACCCCGGCACCAACACCATCCAGATCGCGGTGCACACGACGCTGCGCAATGCGGTGTCGAAGTACAACCAGAAGTCGACGGCCAGCCAGCCTTATGGGCTTCGCGGGCCGGTGACACTCACGCCCTACCAGGATTACGTCGTGTACAACGGCAAGTAGCCCACGAAACAGAAGCGGTGCCGAGGAAGTTCCTCGGCACCGCTTCTGTTTGCTCGGACGGTCAGGACACCGTGATGCGGCCGCGGAGCGGGAGGTCCGCCGACGAGGTGCCCACGCCGACGCTGTAATTGCCCGGAACCACGGTCCACCCGGTGCTCGGGCTCAGCCAGACCGCGAGTTCGTCGCGCGGGACGTCGAGCGTCACGGTCGTGCTCTGGCCCGGCTTGAGGGTGACCTTGCCGAACGCCTTGAGCTGCTGCGCCGGCTCTTGCGCCGCGTCGGGTGCCGCGACGTAGAGCTGGACGACCTCCGAACCGGCCCGCCGGCCGGTGTTGGTGACCGTCGCCTGGGCCCGGAGTCCGCCCCCGGTGCGGGAAAGACGCAGGTTGCCCAGGCGGAAGGTGGTGTAGGACAGGCCGAAGCCGAAGGGGAAGAGGGGCTTCTCGCCGGAGTGCTGGTACCAGCGGTAGCCGATCGCCAGGCCTTCGTCGTAGTACACCTGGACACCGTCACCAGGAAACTCGACAGTCGTCTTGGCGGGCCCCTGCTGATCGGAGGCCGGGAACGTCTCCGGCAGGCGACCACCCGGCTCTTCGTCGCCGAACAGCATGGCAGCCAGCGCGTTGCCCTGCTCCTGGCCGGCGTACCAGTTCGCGATGACGCCCTTGACGCTGCCCAGCCACGGCATCAGGACCGCGCCGGAGGTGTTGAGCACGACCACAGTGTTCGGGTTCGCCTTCGCGACCGCGGCCACGAGCTCGTTCTGGTCCGCGGGCAGGGCGAGCGTCGAGCGGTCCATGCCCTCGCTGGTCAGGTCGGCGAGCACCACCACCGCCACCTCGGCCGCGCGGGCGGCGTCGGCCGCCGCCTGGTGGAGCTTGTCGTAGCCGGCCTGGGAGCCGAGTACCAGCGACGTGCGCGGCGCGCGGCCCCCGGCGGGAGCGGCCGACACGTAGGTGACCTCGAGGGTGTGGCTCCCCGCTGTCAGGGTGACCAGGCCGTTCTGGACGGCTTCGCGGCCGGGCAGTGCGGTGAGCACCTTCTTGCCGTCGATGCTCAGCGTGGTCACCCCGCCGACGCTGAGGCTGAAGCGGTAACCCCCGGCTTCGGCGGCGTTGAAGGTGCCGGTGTACCGCGCGGACCAGCCGTCCGTCTGAGCCGCGACCGCCGCCGGAGTCGCGGTGACGTTCAGGGCGGCGATGGTCTCGGTTCCCAGCGGGTCACCGGTCAGGTCGGTGGACGTGTAGTACGTGGCCTTGAGACCGGAGCCGAACGCCGCCGCGGGCACGGTCGGCAGCGCGGCGATGCCGAGAGTGCCCTGCGCGTAGGTGACCGGGATGGACCCGGCCCGCGCGCGAATCCCGGCCAACGGCGTCACGACCGTGCCGTTCGGGTTGACGCTGCCGGAGCCGCCGCCGTGGGTCTGCGCGCCGGCGTCGGCGGCGTTGCCGATGACCGCGATGCTGCGGGGCCGGGCCAGCGGCAGCACACCGTTGTTCTTCAGCAGCACGCTGCCTTCGACGCCGATGCGCCGCGCCAGCGTGAGGTGCGCCGGCGTGGAGACCACGGTGTCGACGACGGTCGCCGGGTCCGGCAACGGGTGGTCGAACAACCCGACGCGGATCATCGCCGTGAGGACCTGAGTCACCATGGTGTCGAGCTGCGCCTCGCTGACGCTGCCGTTCTGCACGGCGGCCTTGAGCGCGTCGCCGAGGTAGGTGCCGCCGGGCATTTCCGTGTCCGAGCCGGCCTTGGCGGTCTGGACCGTGCTGTGTGTGCCGCCCCAGTCCGACATGACCATGCCGTCGAAGCCCCACGCGTCGCGCAACGCGTCCTGGACGTTGATCCGGTTCTCGTGGGCCCAGGTGCCGTTGACCTTGTTGTACGACGTCATGACGGCGCCGACCTGGCCCTGCTGCACGGCGGCCCGGAACCCCGGGTAGTAGATCTCCTGCAGCGCGCGAGCCGACACGACCACGTCGATCGAGTTGCGCAGGATCTCCTGGTTGTTGGCGGCGAAGTGCTTCACCGTCGAGATGACGTGGTTGGTCTGGATGCCGCGGATGGTGGCGGCCGCCAGCTGCCCGTTCAGAAAGGGGTCTTCGGTGTAGGTCTCGAACGAGCGCCCCCAGTGCGGCAGGCGGAGGATGTTGATGCACGGTGCCAGCGCGATGTTGTGCCCTTTGGCCGCCTGCTCGGCGCCGTAGGCCTTCCCGTAGTCGGTCGCGGTGGCGGGGTTCCAGGTGGCGGCCAGGGCCTTGGAGTCCGGCCACTGAGTGACGCCGGTGGACCCGTTCCCGACGCCGCTCGGCCCGTCCGCCAGCCGCAGCGCCGGGATGCCGAGCCGGTCGTTGGCGGGGATGTGACCGGTGAAGCCCTTCGTGGCCGGAATCCCATGACAGTAGGCGATCTTCTCGTCGAGGGTCATCTTGGACACGAGCTGCCGGGCCTTCTTCACGGCCGCCTGCGCCTGTGCCGACGGGGGCGGGGGCGTCGTGAGGGGGCCGGCTGGGAGTGCGGCCGCGGGGTCGGCCGCCGCCAGACCGGCGGGGGTCACCGCCACGACACCGGCGGCGGCGACCCCCGCTCCGGACCACTTCAGCATCGAACGACGGGTGACGTCCATCGATTGTCTCCTTCGGGGTGGGGTTTCCAGGGAGAGGTGTGTCCGATGTGGCCGGTCGGCCACATCGGACACAGCCGATCAGTTCGTCGCGGTGAACGTGTACTGGCCGGCACCGACGGTGTAGACAGCTTCGGTGACGCGGCGGGCCCCCGGCCCGGAGGCCTGGACGTTGCGTCCGGCCGCGGCCGGGACGTGCACGGTGGCGCTCGCCCCCGGCGGAACCGTCACCTGGAGCCGGAACCCGTGCGCGGACTTCGTCCACGTGCTGCTGACCGTGCCGTTCGGGGTCTGGTAGCTGCCCTCGGCGTGGGTCAGGCCGCCGACGATCGCGGGCGCGATGGTGAGGTCGCGGTAGCCGACCGAACCGTCCGTCTGCTGGATGCCGGCGAGTCCGCGGATGAACCACGCGTCCACGGCGCCGAGAAAGTGGTGGTTCTGCGAGCCGCCACCGTCCAGGCTCTCCGACAGCGTCGTGTGGCCGCTGGCGATCAAGTACCCATAGCCGGGCGAGGTCGGGTTGACGACCATGTCGTAGATGACGTCGTCACGGTTCCCGGCCTCGAGCGCCCGGAAGAGCGGTCCGAGTGCGACCGAGCCGGTCGTGATGTGGTTGCCCGCCTTGCGCACCGACGCGACGAGGCGATCGAGCACCGCGGTGCGGTCGGCCGGGGCGACCAATCCGGCGTCGAGGGCCATGGCGTTGGAGGCTTCGCTGTCGCTGCCGTAGTAGACGCCCGTCGCGTCGACGTGGCGGAAGCGCGTGCCGAACTCCGTGGCGAGCTGGGCGGCCAGGGCGGTGTACTTGGTGTGGTCGGCGGTCTTGCCGAGGACCTGGGCAACACCGGCCATGTCGCTCGCCGCCGTGTAGTAGCCGGCGAGGATGGCCAGCTGCATCGGCGTGGTGTTGTCCGTCGCCGACCAGTCGCCGAGCCCGGGGATGTCACCGTTGTTGGCGGCCTTGTTCTTCGCCTCGTAGTCGAGCCAGGCCACCATGTTGTCGTAGGAGGTGGCCATCGTCCGGGTGTCGCCGTAGGTGAGGTAGAGCTGCCACGGGATGCGGATGACGGCGCCGCCCCAGTTGACTTCGTCGAGGAACTCGATGGTGCCCTGGGGCTTCGTCTGCGTGGTCGGTGCGACGCGGTGGAACTCCGGGGCGATGTTGGCGATCAAGCCCGGCGACACGTCACCCGGCTGCCGCTGCGCGGTGACCATGTTGCGCACGAGCTGGGGCTCGAAGGCCGACATGTCGTAGTCGGTGAGCAGGGCGTCGAGATTCTGCAGGTTGTCGCCGGTGTACGGGCCCTTCTCGCGGTCCGGGCAGTCGGTCATGACCGACATCATGTTGCTCTGGATCGCGCGCTCGGTGATCGTGTGGATCTGGTTGAGCACGTCGCTGGACGAGGTGAAGTCACTCGCGCTCGGGTTCGCCGCGTGGATGACGTCCATGGTCACGGTGTCCTTGGCCGGCGCCGTGCGCAGACCACTCACCTGCAGGTAGCGGAAGCCGCTGTAGGTGAACTGCGGGTGCCATGTTTCCTTGCCGTGCCCGGAAAGCGTGTACCGGTAGGCGATCTGGCTCCCCGGTTTCGCGCCGGTGCTGGCGATGTCCAAGGTGCCGTCGGCGGCGAGGTTCTCCGCCGGGATCATCGTCACGGTGTCGCCCGCTCGCCCGGAGACCGAGACGCTGGGCCAGCCGGAGCGGTTGGCCCCGAAGTCGAGGATGTACGAGCCGTCGGCCAGCTTGCGGATGCTGGTCGGCCGCACGGTCTGTGCGACGGTGACCGGCGGGCGCGGATTGGCGCGCAACGGTGTGGTGTCGCGCGGCGTCGTGGCTTGGGTGAGCGTGACCGGGCTCGCCTGCTGCCAGCCCGCGTTGGTCAGCGCGGCGGCCGAAGTCAGTGACTCGCTCGCTCGGCGGGCGTCGTACTCCTCTCCGCTCCACCACGACGAGAAGGTGGTCGGGCCGAGCGCGGTCCGCCAAGTGCCGTCGCTGGAGACGACCTCCCGGTGCCCGTCCTGGTAGGTGATCTCGAGCTGGGCGATGACCTTCGGTTCCCCGTACACGGTGTACTGCTCCAGGGTGCCGCCGAAGAAGTACCGCCCGGGAGTCTTCACGCGCTGGTAGGTGCCGCTACCGGTCTGCATGCCGATCGTGTTCGTACCCGACCGGAGTGCCCTCGTGAGGTCGTAGGTCCGGTAGTCGACCTCGGCGGAGTACGTGGTCTGGCCTGGTTCGAGCACGGCGTCGCCGACCGGCCGGCCGTTGATGGTCGCGGCGTACATGCCGAGCCCGGTGGTGTAGAGGCGGGCCTGCTTGACCGCACCGTGCACAGCGAACGCCTTGCCGAACACGGGCAGCGGAGTCTCCTTCCCGTCCGGCTGGGTGCAGTCGTACGACGGGTTCTCGATCCAGCGCGCCGACCAGTCGGAGGCGGACAACAGCCCCATCTCCCAGCTCGACGGATCACTCCAGGTCGAGACTCGCCCCGTGGTGTCCCACGTGCGAACCTGCCAGCTCACGTGGTCGCGGGAGTGCAGAGCCGGGCCTGCGTACGGGATGTTCGAGGTGCCCGTGGAACGGACTTTCCCGCTGTCCCACAGGTCGCGTTTCCCGTGCTGGGACGGTGACTCGAGGGTCGCGCGGATCTCGTAGGCCACCTGGCCCGCCGAGTCTTTCCCCGGCAGCCAGCTGAGCAGCGGTTTGTCGGCGTCGATCCCGATCGGGTCGGCGAGGTTCTCGGTCTTGAGCGAGGTCGGCTTCGCCGAGCTGCTCGGTGCGGCGGCAGCGGTTGCCGATCCGGACACGGCCAGCAATGCGACGGCGAGGAGCGTGAGGACAGGGCGCCGGCGGTTCATCGGAAGTCCTTTCAGCCGGAAATGGGGGCGGGCGGGTTCGCGCGCTGCGGCGCTACGCACGGTTCACGATCCGGACCGGCCCCAGCAGGCCCGCCGGCTTGAGTTCGGTGCCGGCGGCGATGTTCTTCAGCGGCGGCTGCACGTACGCGATCGGCGTTGCTCCGGGCTGCTGGTCACCGACCAGCCGGTTGAACCAGCTGTTGGTGACCTTCACCTGCAGGGTGTTCCGGCCACCGCGAAGCGCACCGGTGATGTCGAGCCGGTACGGGGCCCGCCACGCGATTCCCGCGTCGGCACCGTTGATGGTGACCTGGGCGATGTCGTGCACCTCCCCCAGATCGAGGATCACGCGACCACCCAGCTTGGCCCACTCCGCCGGCGCGTCGAACGTCGTCGAATACGTGGCGGTGCCGGAGAAGTACCGGATCCCCGGGTCGCTCTCCTGCGTGAAGGACCGGAGGTACGCGAAGTTCGCCTTGGCGGGCGCGCCCCGATCGGCGGGGAAGTCGACCTGCCACGCACCGGCGATCGCGCCGATCTGCCGGTCCGCGGTCACCGCGACAGTCTTCGACCCGGGCTTGCCGTGCGAGACGACGAGGAAGATCGAGTCCGCGGGTCCGAGGTCGACGGTCAGCTGAGTGGCGCCGCTGGTGGCGTCGAACGTGATGGGTGCCGTCTGGCCCGACACCGGATCCCAGGTTTCCACGGCGCTTCCGGCGGAACGCAGCGTCAGCGGAATCGTGGTGCGCACGTTGCGGCGGTTGACGATGAAGTAGATGTCCGCCGAGTCGGTGCGGCGATGCGTCAGCCACAGGGGTTCGTTGGCGGTCAACGGATCCATGGCATCGAGCCGGAAGGTCCAGTCAGGCGTGACCCCGAGCTCGGCGAGCGCCTCGGCCGCGGTGACGCCGCTGAAAACACGACCGGCGCCGACGACGCGATCGCGCTCCTCGCCGTCGCCCCACAACCGCGTGGCCAGCTTCTGGAACTCCGCGTCGTCGTCCGCCAGGCTCGGCGACCCGAGCGGTTTCGGCCCGGCGATCGCCGCGCCGGCGTCCACGAACCCGGCGAGCTTGCGCAGCACCGCCAGCGTGATCCGCTGGGCATCGCCGCCGAGCTGGAGCAGCGCGTACGCCTGGCCGGAGCGGGTGACGATCCGCCTGTCGCGCACCGACATCTCGTTCAGGATGACCGTGCCGTTCACGAAGTCGTAGTCGTACCCGATCGGCTGGTCGGTCTGCCGGAAGGTGCGGCCCCACACGCCGGTCGCGGGGGCTTCCTGTCCGTAGAAGTACGCGACGTCGGCGACGTGCGTGCCTCGTGACAGCAGCCAGCTGCACCGCGACAGGTACGTCGTCCACGGCTTCGCCACCTCGGCCCAGGTCTCGAGCCGGGTGAAGAACGACCCGATGCCGTTCAGCGTCACGCCGGGACCGCGGTCGAGCGGCTGGTGCACGGAGGTGTGGATCATGAACCGGGTGGCACCCTGGGCGAGCATCTCGTCGGCCAGGGGCTTGAGATCCTTCGGGGTGAAGCCCTGCGGGGTGAAGGTGAATGCCTCGACCGCGGCCTGCGGCCGGCCGTAGATGTGCGCGACCGACGCGGCGCCACGCGTGTCGACCCGATAGGTCTCGAACGACTGGTCCCCCGGCGCGAACGCCTCCCCCGACGCGCCCATGGGGAAGTCCGCGTACTGCCGCATCTCCATGTCGTCGCCGAACCAGCCGCGTTTGTCCTCTTGCGCCTCGGCATAGGTGCGTTGAATGCCGCGTTTGTGCGCTTCGGCCGGGATGATCTGGTAATGGTTCTGGGCCAGCAGCTCGTTCAGCGTCCGCCGCCAGTCCCACAGGAACTTGTCGGCGTCCGCGGCGCTGTCGACCGGCACGCCGGTGAGCACCGGCAGGTGCGGAGCGGGGTCGTAGCCGCGGCGCTTGCGGAACTCGTCCAGCAGCGATTCGGTCCAGTTCTGGTATCCCGCTTCGTAACTGTCGTTGAGCAGGCCGGTCAGGCCGCGGCGACCGAACAGGTCCTTGCCGGCGGCGTCGGTGAGCATGTCGAGGTAGGTGTTGAGGTACTTGCGCACGCGGCCGGCGTCGAGCTTGTCGACCTCCAAGCCGGTGGCCGCGGTCGACGCCGGGCCGTTCTGGTGACCGGTGAGGCTGTATCCGAGGCGGACCACGACCCACGTACCGCCCGGCGCCCGCCAGTTCAGCGTCCCGTCCGGTGCCATCCGGCCGGTGAGGTCGACGACGTCGGACCGCCGGACCGCCGGACCGCCGCCCTGTGAAGGGGTGGCCACGTGGTAGTAGTTCGCGGTCTGCCCGAACCCGGCCTTCACCTCGAACTCGTGCACGGTCGCGACGGTGCGCAGGATCAAGCTCGCCAAGGCGATCGGAGCCGACGACGGCGCGGTGGAGCTCTGGCCGAACACGACCTTGAAGTACTTCGCCGTGGTCTGCGGGACGAACAGCGTGCGCTGCACCCCGCTGTACACGCCCTGCGCCAGCAGCGTCCACTGCCGGCCATCACGGCTGCTGTAGACCTGCGCCGACGGCCCGTACTCGACGACATCGTTCCACCCGCTGAACGCGGCGCCCGCGGCGATCGTGACACCGGTGACCGCGACCGGGCGCTGGTATTCGAAACGCACCCATGTGCCGGCCCCTCCCGCCGCGGGCAGGTACTGAGCGTCGGCGACCGAAGCGTTCGACAGCTTGGCTACGTCCAGCGGGACACCCTGGTCGCCGTTCGACGTCGGGGTCGCCTTCGGGTCGGCCTGCAGTCCGCTGGCGAAGACCTTGGGTGCGAGAGCCGCTTGGTTCTGGGTTCCGTTCGGGACGCGGTAGGCGAACACGCGCGCGTCCCGGTAGAAGGCAGGCAACGGAGTGGGGGTGGACGAGGCCGCCGCGGAATCCGCGAACTGGCCGGCAACCGCGGGCGGTTGCGGCAGCTTCACCTGACCCCGTCCGCCCGCGACCCACGTCTCGGTCCACACGTACTTCTTCATCGCGTCTTCGGCCGTCACCCAGGGTCCGCCGGTCTCCGACCACCCCGGAGAACAAGCCACGTCGGCCTCGAGGCCCAGCCGGTCGGCCTGCTGCATCGCGTAGCGGAAAGCCGACTTCCAGCCGTCGGACATGTACGGCAACGGATTCGGCACGACCACGGGCACCCGCCCCGCGCCGTCGAAGTTCACCATCCCGCCGATCCCGGCGCGTTTGAACCACTCCAGGTCGGCCTTGATGCCCTCCTGGGTGATGTTCTGGTTCATCCAGTGCCACCACACCCGGGGCAGGACTTCCGCGGGCGGCGTTCTGAACCCGCCGAGCACGTCCGAACCGTCCATGGCCGAGGCGAGCCGCGGGAGGGCCAGGTGCGCCGGCTCGGCTCCGCCGGCTCGGGCGACGCTCAGCCCTGCCGCGGATTCCAGCTCTCCCGCTGCCTCCGCCGCGGTGCCCGGCAATGCCGCGGTACCCGCCGCGCCGAGCGCCACCACGGCCGCGCCACGCAGAAACCCTCGCCTGCTCGTTGACATCACTGTCCTCGTTTCGTTGAGCTGAAACGATTCATGCGAATCTAGACCTGACTGAACGCCGCCGGCAATCCTGCGAAAGTTCCGAGTTTCGCTTGCACGCCACCAAGTAAGCGACGGAAACCGGGTGCTGGGCGCACGAAAGCATCACCCCGCCGCTTGCCTGAGCAAAGCGGTATCGGGGTGTCGCGATGGTGCTGCCGTGCGCTACAAACCAGGCTGCGGTGCCGACCAGTCCCAGGAACCCGTGGGACGGGGAGGCGCCCGGTGGAGGCCGGATCTATGGCGCACAGAGACTCCTGGGAGGCCGGAGGGGTACAGCCTGAATTCGTCTATGAATCGTTTTACCTCACGGGGACATTACGAGGGTTTCCCTTGGCGGACAAGAGCTTGTCCGGATTCGGTCAGTCGCGGGGTCGGCGACGGTCAGACGAGGCCGCGCCGCGCGGCCCACACCACGGCTTGAATGGGAGTGGCGAAACCGAGGCGGTCACAGATCGAGCGCATCCGCCGGCGAACGGTGCGGTCGGACAGCTCCAGCCGGCGAGCGATGATGTCCAGTGGCAGGCCTTCAGCGAAGAGCGCAAGCAAGTCGAGCTCCTCGCGCTCGAGCGTGGCGTTCACCGGATCACCGCCCTCTGCCACTCCGCGACGACAACGTGCGAGGTCCCCGTCCGCCCGAGCCCGCCGGCTGAGGCGTCTCGCTCGGATCCTGGCGCGTCATCGCTACCTCCGGATTGAAAGGTTTCACCAATCCTGGCGGTGTGACGCTACTATGGGCCCGCGAGGCTCGTCAACGAGTGACAAGATCACGCGCGCAGGGTTGTGCTGCCGAGCCAGATGTGACTTATGACGTTTCAATACCCACGGCGCCTGACTGGCCACCGGCCGCCCCGCAGGCAACGCGCGAGCTAGTCGAATCCCGACAAGCCGCGGTCGTCGGCAAGACGCCGTCTGGTCGAGTCCAGCGCGAACGTGACGGCCCCGACGACCTCGGCGCGCGTCCCCAAAGACGAGCGCAACAGCCGCAGACCATCGGTGATCGCCGGCTGCGCGTACCGCCGCACGCTTTCCCCGACGGCATCGACGAGGACGTCACCGGCGGCGCTGACGAGGCCACCGAGGACGACCGCCCCGGGGTTGAGGCTGGCGCACAGGTCGGCGATCGCCCGGCCCAAAGTCCGCCCGGCGTCGGACACGATCCGGCACGCCAGGGGTTCCCCGTCGCGCACGAGCTGAACGACCCCGTCGAGAGTCAAGGGTTCGCTGCGGGTGGGCTGCAGCAGCTCGATGATGCGCCGGCCCGAGGCGAGCGTGTCGAGGCAACCACGACTGCCGCACCAGCACAGGGCACCGTCCTCGTCGACCAGGACGTGACCGATCTCGCCGGCGATCCCGGCGGCGCCCTTGTAGAGCTTCCCGTTGAGCACGAGCCCGGCGCCGATGCCGCTGGACACCTTCACGTAGAGGACGTCGTCGATTCCGCTCGCGACGCCTTCCCACGCTTCGGCGAGGGCGCCGAGGTTCGCGTTGTTCTCGAGCCAGACCGGCATGCCGATGCGTTCTTCGAGTTCGGTCGCCGGGACCACACCCGCCCAGTTGTTGAGGACGCGGCCAAGGGTGATGCTCCCCGTCGCGCGGTTGACCGGGGCGGGCAGCCCGACGACCACCTGCCGGACGACCTCCCGGTCGATCCCCGCCTCGGCGGTCAGCTCACTGACCAGCTTGGCGGCCGCGGACAGCGACTCGGCGGCGAAGTCGTCGACCTGCATGAGCACTTGCTGCTCGGCGAGGATCCGGCCTGACAGGTCGGCCAGCGCGGCTCGGATGTGGGTCCGGCCGAAATCGACGCCGACCACCGCGTCGGCGGTCTTGGCGAGCCGCAGGAGTCCGGGCGGCCTGCCGCTGTGCGAACCACGGGTGTCCGGATCGGGCACGTCCTCGACCACGGTGCCGTCGGCGACCAGATCGCTCACGACCGCCCACACCGACGTCCGGGAACGCCCGGTGACCTCGCGCAGGCGAGCTCGGCTCATCGCGCCGTAGCGGCTCAGCGCGTAGAGGACGTGCTCCCTCTGCGACGGGCTCGGTGCCGGGCCGGATGCCCGGGACGGTCCGTTGGTCACCTGTCCACCCCCATTGGCTTCCCCGATCTTCCAGCGTATCCGCGACGCGGATGGATTGGTCACGTGTTCGCCGTGGCTGCCGTCCGTTCGAACACCCCGCGCACTCGCGCCCACTGCTCGAACTCCGCGAGGTTGTCCACGGTGATCACCTGCGGCTGAAGTCGCCGCTGGTTTCCCTCGAGGCCCACCGGGGCGAAGCCCAGCAGCGTCAGTGCGTCCGCGGTCCCGAGACGAGCGGCGAGGGCGATCGCGGCGGCCGCGTAGTAGCCGAAGTAGTACTCACGGATCCAGATGCTCGCGAAAACGGATCCGCGCCGGATCGCGGCCGCGGTCTCGGGCAGCATGTCGTTGCCGACGATCGCGACCTCGCCGGCCCGCCCGGCGTCTTCCACGGCCGCGGCCTGGACGGCCGCGTGGTACCCGTAGACGCCGTAGCAACCGGCGACATCCGGGTACTCCGCCAGCAGCCTGCGGACGTTCGCGGCAGCGACGTCGATGTGTTCGCCGTCGTCGTCACCGCCGACGACCTCGATGCCGGCTTCGGCCATCGCCTCGCGGAACCCACGCAGTTTCCCCGCGGCACCATGAGCGCCGGTGGAGCCGGTCTGCGCGAGAACACGCGCGCCGGCCGGCACTCGCTGTGCGAGCAAGCGACCGGCCTGGCGGCCCAGCTCGACCGGCGTCGGCATGCCGACGTACAGCGCCCGCCCGCAGCCGGGGGCGTCGAGGTCGAACGTCACGACCGGCACCCCGGCACCGGTCGCCTCGCCGACCACGGTGTCGAAGGCCGACTCACGGGTCGCGACGAAAGCCAACCCGTCCACGCCGTTCGCGAGGTGGCGCCGCATCGCCTCCACCTGGTCGTCGACCGATTCGTACTCGGGGGCCTCGAAGACCACGTCGAGTCCCCAGCGTTCGGCGGCGTCGCGCCAGCCGGCGTTGACCATGTCCCAGTACGGTCCGCGGTTCTTCTCGATCACCGCGATCGTCAGCCTGCGGTTCCACCCGCCGGCTCGGTCAGGCGTATTCATAGCGCACCGCGGTCGATTCCAGGTCGACGCCCAACGCCGACTCCGAGCCGATTCCCAGACCCGGCCGGTCGCTCACGTTCGCCACGCCGTCGACGATCGTCACGCCGCCCGAGCTCACGAAGTCCTGTTCGAACAGCGTGTGGCACGCGACGCCCGTGTAGAGCGGATTGCGCGAAGCCACCGCGAGATGGGCGACGGCGGTGTTCGCCACCTTCATCTCGTTGATCTCGTCGACGATGTAGTCGATGTTGTGCGCCTCGGCGACCCGGATCATCTGCTGGCACTTCTGGACGCCGCCGACGCGGCTGATCTTCAGGCTGACGATGTCGGCGGCTTCGGACTCGATCACTCGATTGAGGTCGGCCACGGTGCGGATGCCGTCGTCGGCCATGACCGGGAAGCGCGTCGATCGCCGGATCTTCGCGAGGCCGCTGAAGTCGTTGGCCAGCACCGGTTGCTCGAGGATGACCTTCTGGTGCAGCGGCACCTCCTTCTCCAGAACCTCGGCGATGAGGAGCGTCTGGTTGACCGACCATGCCTGGTTCGCGTCCAGGCTCAGCGTCGCGAGATCCCCGATCACCGGCAGCAGGGACCGGACGATGTCGAGGTCGTATTCGGTGTCGCCGCTCATCTTCTGCTTGAAGAACCGGTAGCCCTGCGACATCAGCCGGGCCATGTCGCTGGCGGTGTCCTCGTAGGTGGCCGGCGTGATGTGGGTGGGCACGCCGTCGTGCATCCGGCCACCGAGAAGCTGGTACATCGGAATGCCGAGGATCTTGCCGGCCAGGTCGTGCAGGGCGATGTCGATGCCGGCCTTCGCCGCGACATTGCCGGCCGGCGAGTAGCGGTCCATCAGCGTGTTCGCTTTGGTCAGCTGCAAGGGGTCGAGGCCGACGAGACCCGGCTTGAGCAGGTCGATCCCACCCAGCGTCGAGGGCGCCGTCTCGCCGTAGAGCCCGGGACAGTGGGCGGCTTCGCCGATGCCCACGACGCCTTCGTCCGTGTGGATCTGCACGATGACGTTGACCTGGGTCTCGTCCTTGACGTAGTACCGCTTGTCCTTCATGTACTCGGGCCGGTAGTCGGCGCGGACGGCGGTGCCGGTGATGTCGGTGATCTTCAAGTGGTCCTCCCTGGAATTGCCGCTGGAGTTCGCCGGGTGTGCGATCAGGTGGTCGCGCGCCGGCGGGAAATCGAGTCGACGATCACTGCCGCGACGAGCACGGCGCCGATCACCATGTACTGCAGATCGGACACGAGGTTGAGCAGGTACATGCCGTTGTAGATCGACCCGATCACGAGCCATCCGATGACCGCCGACCACGCGCTGCCCCGGCCGCCGAACAGGCTGGTGCCGCCGATGACCGCAGCGGCGATCGAGTACAGCAGCAGCGTGCTTCCCCCGAGGTCCTGCGAGGCGGCACCGACGTAGGAAGCGGACAGCACGCCTCCCGCCGCGGCCATCGCTCCGGAGATGGCGAACACGGAAACGCGGATCCGGTCGACGTTGATGCCGGCGCGACGTGCTGCTTCGGCGTTCCCGCCGACGGCGCGCACGCGCTGGCCGTATCGGGTCTGGGTGATCAAAACCCAGAAGAAGACCGCGAGCACCAGGAAGATGATCAGCGCCAAGGGAACCCCGACCGCTCGGTTGAGCTCCCAGACCACCACGAAAAGCACGACTGCGAGACCGACCACCTGGATCACCAGCAGGCCCAGTGGTGGTGCACTCACGCCGGAGCGCACGTGCCGTCGCCGGCTGATCAGCCCCAGCACCAGGAAGCACACCACCGCGACCGTGGCGAGCGCGTAGCCGGCCACCGGTGCGAGGCTGCGGCCCTCCAGCTGAGAGATGGTGCCGCCGAAGGGAAACAGGATCGTGCCGGTTTTGCCGAGGAACCGCAGTTGCAGACCGAGGAACAGCAGCAGGCCCCCGAGCGTCACGATGAACGACGGGACGTTGAGCCGTGTCCGGATGAACCCTTGCAGGGCGCCGAGCACTCCCCCGGCCGCGACAGTAGCCACGATCCCCAGGAAAGGGTTCCAGCCGTTGTTCTGAACGAGGACGGCGAGGATGGCCGCGCCGAGGCCGCAGACCGAGCCGATGGACAGGTCGACCTCGCCGATCAACAGAACCATGACCACGCCCAGTGAAATCACACCACCGTAGGAGATCTGGCGCGCGAGGTTGTGCACGTTGTCGTCGGAGAGGAACCGGTTGTTGATGAGCTGGAAGACGATCCAGATCAAGATGAGGCCGAGGTAGACCGACAGGCTTCCCACGTCACCCTTGCGGATCTGCTTCACCCTGGATCGGACGAGCTCCCCCAGCGTCGGCGCGGCTGGCTCGAGCGGGGCCGGCTCTGACGTTGCGGTCGTCGTCTCGGCTTGTGGGAGTTCTTCCACTGTCCTTTCCGGACTCATGCGAGGTCACCTCCGGTGGTGATGCCGTGCAGCTCCCGGCCGGTGCCGAGATCCGAGGACGAGGTCAGGCCGGTGATCGCGGAGACCACCTGCTCATGGGTGGCCTCCGAGGTGGAGAACTCCCCCGCGTTGCGGCCCAGCCGGAGCACGCAGATGCGATCGGCGACGGCGAACACGTCGGCTAGGTTGTGGCTGATCACGACGACGCCGAGGCCGCGCGCCTTCAACCGCCTGAGCAGCTGGAGCACCTGCGCGGTCTGGGCCACTCCCAGGGCCGCCGTCGGCTCGTCCAGGAGCACGACCTTCGGCTCGCCGAGGATCGCTCGCGCGATGGCGACAGCCTGGCGCTGCCCGCCCGAGAGATCCTCGACCCGAGCCAGCACGTTCGGGATCCGCGCGCCGAGACCGGCCAACAGGGCTCGCGCCTGCTTCGCCATGTCGATCTTGTCGAGCAACCGGGCCGTTCGGCCGGGACCCATCAGCAACTGCTCCCGGCCGAGGAAGAGGTTGGCGACGACGTCGAGGTTGTCGCACAGAGCCAGATCCTGGTAGACCGTCGCGATCCCGAGCTTGGCCGCGTCCTGCGGTGTCGCCACCGTCACGGGGCTGCCTTCGAAGGTGATCTGCGCGGAGTCCGCTGGCGACACCCCGGCGATCGCTTTGATCAGCGTGCTCTTACCGGCCCCGTTGTCGCCGACCAGTGCGACAATCTCCCCCGCCCGAGCCTCGAACGCCACGTCCTGCAGAGCGTGCACGGCACCATAGGACTTCTCGGCGTGCGCCAGAGAAAGCAGGACCCTGCCCTGCCCGTTTTCGTGTTCCGTTGTCACAGCTGCTTCCTTCACCCTGTGATGCCGGCCCGAGCACACGCGTCGGCCGCGCCGCCCCCGCACACCTCGGCCGACGTCGCGAACCCGTCGGCGATCACCGTCGACTTGATGTTGTCGACGGTGACGGCGATCGGCGGCAGGAGCTGCGTCGGCACGTCGTCGCCGGTCGCGTTCTTCACCATCGGCGCCGGCGGCACTGGCTTGCCGTGGGCGAGGAGGATGGCGACCTTGGCCGCCGCGTTCGTCTCGGCCTTGAGGTTCTTGTACGTGGTCATGTACTGGGTGCCCAGGACGATGCGCTGCAGACCCTCGTCGGTCGCGTCGAGTCCGGTCACCGGCGGGATGGGCGAGATGTTCGCCTGCCGCATCGCGGTGACCGCCGCGCCCGCCAGGGTGTCGTTCGCCGCGTAGACACCGACGATGTCGTGCGCACCGATCTTCGCGACCGCCTGGGTCATCTCCGTGGTGGCGTTGGTCGGCGACCACCCGTCGGTGTCGTACTCCGCGGCGATCTTGTACCCGGACTTGTCGAAGACCTCGTGGGCGCCTTGCTTGAAGAACGCTCCGGTCGTGTCCGGCGCCCCGTTGATCATGACGATGTTGCCGGAGCTGTGGCCGGCCGCCTGCATCGCCTTGATCATGGCGTTCGCTTGCGTCTTGCCGACCTCGACGTTGTCGAACCCCGTGCGGTACGCCAGCGGACCACCGGCGGTCCGGTCGTAGGCGACGGTCGGCACGCCCTTGGCCTTCGCCTCCTGCACGATCGCGGCCGAACTGTTCACGTTTGCCGGGTCGAGCACGAGCACCTGCGCACCCTGCGCCAGCGCAGACTCAGCTTGCTGCTGCTGCTTGTCCGCCGCGTTCGCGGCGTTGAAGTACAGCACCTTGCAGCTGGAATCCTGGGCCTTCACGGCATCGAGGAACAACGGGTGATCTTTTGCCTCGTAGCGCGGCGTTGTGTTCTCCGGCAACAAGAACGCGATCGTGCACCCACCCTCGCTCGACCGCGACGGCTGCACCTCGGCGGCACACGCCGACGCGCTCACCGCAACGGTCAACGCCATCAACACCGTGGACAAGCAGGCTCTCTTCATTGACAGCTCCTCTGGCTGGCGCATGCTCTGCTCCGGGGGAATTGCGCGTCGATTCGTGCGCGGCCCTGCTCGCCGGACAGTTTCATCAGCCGAGGCGAGTTCTGTCAACAACAGAACATAATTTTCCGGATTTGCCCGCATTTTCGCCGCTTTTATGTTCAAACGATCACGCGATTAAACATAAGAGAGGAAGTCTGGACTCGGGTGCGTCGATGCCAGAGCGGATGTTGCCCGAAGCGGCGCAGGCCCGGCTACTCGAGGCAGGTACGGGTGCCACCACGCAGGCGCCGCAGGATCGAGGCATCCATCACAGACACGACGAACAGCGCCAACTCCGCACGGACCGGATCATGGCGATCATTTGCCGTGAGTACCGCCGGACCTGGTCGTGCTCACCGCGGCGCAGCGGGCGAAAAGCAGCGACGACACGATCAGTACACAGTGGCCTGACCACGTCGAATACGGCCTGCCGAACTCGCCCACGGCAAGAAGGCTCGGCCACGCTTAAGGCGTCGGCATTGCGTCATGCTTTGCGAGGCGATCACCGCCGGCGCGATTCTGCGGTGCGGGTACTGCGATGCAGGCTTCGAGATGGCCAGCCCGACTTGCCCCACCGCACCAGCCGCGCCGGGCCGCCCGATCACAGACCCGTCGGCGTCTACTTGCCTCGTGCTGGTCGCGCCGGCACCGTGCAAGATCAACCCCTCTACGGGGTGCCGGCACGTCATCGATCAGTTACCAACGCCGGGCGACGTGATGTCCTGCACCAACTGCCGACCGACGCACCCGCTGCAAAACTGCGGGGTTTTATCGCCCTCAAATCGCCCCTACCCATGGTCAGCAAAAAGCCCAGGCCTGTGACCTGGGCTTTGCTCCCCCACGTGGGCTCGAACCAAGAACCCTGCGGGTTGCTGTAGTACGAGCCGAGAGCCCAATCTTCTTCACCGTCGATATTGTTGGACCAACTAAAGGTAGTCCAACAATAACGACCCCGGTTGGGCGGATTTTTGCTGCGCTAGTCCGCGTCGTGGATCGTGGTGGTGTAGGTGTCGATCGAACCGCCCGCGTCGTACTGCGTCAACACCACACCGTCTGTGGTGGGCGTGGCGAGGATCTCGTTGGCGTTGCCGCCGCCGATCTTCGTCGGGTAGCCGTTGAGGATCGCGTGGTCCGGGTCTTTGAGGTCGATGAGGTCGAACCCGCCGTGGGACTGGATGCCCTCGGAGGCGCCGGAGCAGAGCATCTTCTCGTAGGGCACGTACTGGCAGTCCTGGTAGCCGACGTAGTCCGAGGGGTTCTGCCAGGTGCCGACGAGCTTGCCCTTCAGGGTCCACTCATAGAAGGTCCGCGAGTCCCAGCTCTGGCCCACCAGGGTCTTCTTCACCGGGTCGTAGATGACGCCGCCGACGTGGTCGTAGCCGACCGTGAAGAGAGTCTCGACCTGGTAAGTCTTGATGTTGATCCGCAGGATGTCGGCCGAGCTGTGCGCCGAGTCGACCGCGAGCGGGACGTAGGCGTAGTCGCCATAGACCTCGAAGCCGCCGGCGTGGGTGCGGGCGCCGTCGACGAAGGCGATGTCCTTGAT
Organism: Amycolatopsis sp. 2-15; assembly: GCF_030285625.1. Taxonomy (NCBI): domain Bacteria; kingdom Bacillati; phylum Actinomycetota; class Actinomycetes; order Pseudonocardiales; family Pseudonocardiaceae; genus Amycolatopsis; species Amycolatopsis carbonis. The sequence goes on along the minus strand of NZ_CP127294.1, from coordinate 5,820,754 downwards.
GAGGGTGCCGGCCTTGTCGAGGATGACGAGGTGACCGTCATTGGCAGTGTGGTCGTAGACCGAGATGTAGTAGCGGCCGTTGTAGTACTTGAAGCCCTCCTGCTCGTAGTCGACGCCGGCGGGCTGCCAGGTCTGCGGGATGGAGCCGGACTTGGTCCAGACGGTGTTCTGGTTGACCTGCTCGAAGGCTGCCACCAGCGGAGCGTCGCGGTGGTCGGCGCCCGGGGTCTTGACGTTGCCCTTCGGGGGCTGCGCGGCCGGGCCGGCCTGGATCTGGATCGGAGCCGGGTCGCTCAGGGTCGCGGCGAAAGCGGTGGTGGCGATGCCGGCCACGGCGAGGGCGGCGCCCGCGATCACAGCGAGGCGCGTGCGATTGCGGTGGCGCGAGCTCGAGCGCTCGGCAGTGGACCCGACGGGGAGGATTCTCATAGGTCGACGCTGTCGGAAGCGTCTGGCCGGATCGTAAAGATGGACGGACCGGATCGCGAACCTTGCCTAAACCTGGACCCACCGATTGATGAGTATCGATCAAGCAGCCGTCACCCAGCTCGAATTCCGCCAACGGCAGCGGTTGGGCAGCATGCGCAACGACAACCACTACGCCGCCCGACCTGCACAGAGGCGACATTTTCGGCAAACACACCGTTTGGGTCTAGGTGTACTTCTCAAGGCAAGGGCGATCTTTCTCGGCCGCCACTCGCTCAACCAACTCGCGCGCGCGGTTTCGGCGGCGCTGGACTCACTCTGCTTGCCAGGCCAGCTCGAGCACGTCTTCACACTTCTGCCGGCGGCCCTCCGCGGCGAGCTCGAGTTCGGGACCACGGCCCGGCCGACGTCTGTTCGCCGCCGCTGAACGCGCGCACTCGAGGCTAGCCGGGGCCGAGTGCCGGGCCGGCGGCGTACGTCGCTGTCAGCCGCGAGGCGCCAACCACTACCGGCCCGTCAACTGGCGGAGCGTCGTCACCGGACGCTCCGGCCGGAACGCGACTTTCACGGTCAGCCTCGACGGCGTACACGAGCCGGAGACCGCGGCGGCGCTCCCGCGCCATCCGTGCGGCCCATCGCAGCACCGTGATTGACGCCTCGGATCCCTCGACTCCGACAACCAGGTCGGTGGACAGGCTTGTCATTCTGCATCGCGCCTTGGGCCGGCCTTCCGCACGCTGACCGCCTCGATAACTGTGAAAGAGGGCCAGCCGGACCGCATACCGAGGACTTTCGTCAACGAGTACCGGCGGGCCGCTGCGGCGCGGTGGCCGCCGCTCCGGCAACCGCGTCTGCACGGGCTCGCCGCGAAGTCCGAGCCTCCGAGGACCCCACCGCTACCCGCCTACGAGCGGCCGGACGGATTTGCGGTATCGATGGTGAGCCCCGTGCGGTGCAGCTTGTGCCAGGGCAGCGGCGCACCGGCCAGTGCGGTCACCACCGACTGCACGACGACGAGGTACATCAGCTGCCGGTACACGAACTGCTGCAACGGCAACAGCAGCAGCGAACGCACGCGCTCACCGTCGAGCCGGAACGCGATCACCGCGGGAATCGCTTGCAACGCAAGGAAAATCAGCCAATACCCGCCGACAGTGAGCCAGTCGCTGGTCAGGATCCCGAAGAGCGCCGCGGCATCCACCAACGGCGCCAGTACCGGCAGCAGCACCTGGAACAGCAGCAGATACGGCAACCCGCGCCGGCCCAGCCGGCCGGCGGCGCCCCGTTCGAGCACGGCGCGGCGGTGCTTCCACACCGCCTGCAAAGTCCCGTAGCACCATCGGTACCGCTGCTTCCACAGTTGCCCGAGCGTGGCCGGCGCCTCGGTCCAGGCACGCGCCTCCTGCTCGTAGACGACGCGCCAGCCGTCGCGTTCCATGGCCATGGTCAGATCGGTGTCCTCGGCCAGCGTGTCGACGGGAATACCGCCGAGCCGCATCACCGCGGACCGGCGAAACGCGCCGATCGCCCCCGGAACAGTGGGCATGCACTCCAGCACGTCGTAGAGCCGGCGGTCCAGGTTGAACCCGATGACGTACTCGATGTGCTGCCACTGCCCGAGCAGGCTGCGACGATTGCCTACTTTCGCGTTGCCGGACACCGCCCCGACCCCGGGATCGGCGAAGTGCTGGACCAACGTGCGCACCGTGCCGGGTTCCAGCACCGTGTCGCCGTCGACGAGCACCACCAGCTCCGTGCGCGCCGCGGCGATCCCGGTGTTGAGCGCGGCCGCCTTCCCCGCGTTCGCCTGCCGGGTCAACCGGACGCGCCGGGATACGTACTTCTCGACCAGCTCGGCAGTGCCGTCGGTCGATCCATCGTCGACGACGATCACCGTGACACGGTGGTCGGAGGCGAGCACCGAACGGATCGTGGCTTCGATCCCGGCCCGCTCGTTGTAGGCGGGGATGATGACGGTCGCCGGTGCGGTGACGGGGCGGAGTTTCGTTCTTCGCCGCCGCCGGACGTGCACCGTGGTGGTGATCAGCATGACCACGGTGCGCAGCGCGGCGAGCACACTGGCGACGATCAGCAGCGCGACCAGCAAATCCGCGACGACGTTACTGGCCTGCACGGCCCCGATCAGCAGCCAGCCGGCCGCTATTTGGCCGAGACCTGCGGGGGCACCGGCCGAGGCGAGGCCAACCGCGTCGCTCACCGTACCCAGCCGCCACCCCTGTGCCTGCAACGCCGGGATCAGCCGATCCAGCGCCGCCACGGTCTGCGAACGGTCACCGCCCGCGTCGTGCATCAACAGGACGGTTCCCCGATCGTCCTTCGGGGTCGAGTTCGCGACGACCGCGGCGGCCCCGGGCCGTTGCCAGTCTTCGGAGTCGGTGTCGGAGAGCACGGCGAACTTGCCGGCGGCGCCGATCCGCTGGATCGAACGCCAGGCCGGGTCGTCGACCGACGCGGGGGTGGCGGAGTACGGCGGACGGACCAGCGCCGGGGACACCCCGGCCGCACCGGCCACAGCGAGATCGGTGAAGCGCAGCTCGAGCTGAGTGCGCAGGTCTCCCACCGTGCGGAGATCGACGTGCGTGGCCGTGTGGTTGCCGATGTCGTGGCCGTGGGCCGCGATGTCTCGCACCAGCCCCGGGTACTCGGCCGCGTGCGCGCCGGTGACGAAGAAGGTGGCCTTGACGTGGTAGCGGTCGAGGACAGCGAGAATCGCCGGAGTCCAGGTCGGGTCGGGCCCGTCGTCGAAGGTCAGGGCGAGTGTCTTGTCCGTGGGACGCCGCACGACGGGCGCGCCGTTGCGGGCATCGATCAGCGAGCCGCCGGTCCGCACGCTGTCGGGCACGCTCGCCGTGGTCGACTGGGGAGCGGTCTCGTCGCTGTGGAACCCACCCAGAACCACGGCGTGCAGCGCGAGCAGGCCGACGACGGCCGCCAGCACCGAGATCAACAGGAACCAGTGCGCGCGCGGAGCCGGGTCGGGTCTCCGGTGCCGGTGACGGCTGGTGGCCATCAGGGCCGCGGCTTCTTGGTGACATCGGACTTACCCGGGGGCGTTTCCGGGGCGCGGGAATTGCGGTGCTCGACGCCCGGAACCGGTTTCGAAGTCGTGGCAGGCGGCAGCGCGGCGGTCGTGGTCGTGGATTGCTCCTCGGCCTCGACCGGACCGCCGCCGTCGCTCGTCGGCGTGGTCGCACCGCCGGTTTCCGGTGCCGGGCGGCCGTCGGTCACCGTGCTCTGATCGGGTCGGTCCGAGGGCGTCGTCGCGACGTCGGTGGGCCGAGGACCGAGCGGCGTGATCGGTATCAGCAGCGGCGACGGAACGGGAGCACCGAGCAACGCGGCGACCAGAACCGCGACGTAGCCGATGGTGAGGACACCGCCGCCGAGTGCCACCCGCCGAAAGATCTTCCGCCGCCGTCCCGTGGCATCCACGAACACCGGCGGCTCCGCTGCCGTGTCGGCAGCATCGTCGTCCACGAGATCGACCGGGTCGCGCATGTTTCACTCCATCGGCGGGGACGCCACCTAAACACACCACGATCGGTGAGCGAAGCCCGATCCGCATTCACGCATTCGATGTCACACCACCGCTCACGACCAACCCGACCGCCATCTGAGACAGCGCGACTTCAGCGGCGGCCCGCCCACGCGGTGCGAGAAGCGCAGCGGAACGCCGCACGGACGTGTCCCCTCTGCCGGCATCGTCGAAGGGACCGGCGTCTTCGTGTCCGCGCATCCGGCGGGGCACCCGGGGCTGAACGAGACGAGTCGTTCGGCAACGACGGGTACGCGCCGTCCAATTCGGTGTCCATCGGCGCGACGACCTCACCCAGATGGCACATAACCCCAGCTCTACCATGGTAAATCAACGCACATTGATGTATTGTCCACGGATGGACACTGCTCGCCGGACTCCGGGTGCGCCGAGGTTCCTCCACCTCGCCGGGGAGCAGCTGCGCTGGGATCTGCTGCGGGCGCTGGCCCACAGCGACCACCGGGTCGGTGACCTGATCACCGCGGTGGGCCAGCCCCAAAGCCTGGTGTCCTACCACTTGCGCAAGCTGCGCTCTGGCGGCCTGGTCACCGGGCGTCGCAGCTCCGCCGATGGCCGCGACACCTACTACCGCCTCGACCTCGACCGATGCGCGGAACTGCTCGCCGATACCGGGCAGGGCCTGCACCCGGCCTTGGCACTCGTCCCGCCCACGCCGCCCGCCGCGGGATCGATGCGGGGCCGAGTGCTGTTCCTGTGCACCGGAAACAGTGCCCGCTCACAAATGGCCGAAGCGCTCCTGCGCCGGCGCGCGCCCCACGTCGAGATCGCGAGCGCGGGCAGCCACCCGAAACCGCTGCACCCCAACGCGATCGCGGTGATGCGCGAACAGGGCATTGACCTTTCCGGGCACCACAGCAAACACATCGACGAGTTCACCGGGCAACGTTTCGACTACGTCATCAGCCTCTGCGACAAGGTCCGAGAAGTGTGCCCTGAGTTCCCCGGCCATCCCGACCTCGTGCACTGGAGCATGCCCGACCCCTCCGCGGCAGGCGATACCCCCGAGGCCAGCTACCCCGCGTTCGCCCGCACGGCCGACGAACTGTCGACGCGGATCGGATTCCTGCTGCCGAACTTGACCCGCACCCACCTGACGGAGACACGACGATCATGACCGACGAGCACGCACACGTCCGCTATCTGGTCGACGACGTTCAAGCCGCCGTCGACTTCTACACCACCCACCTTGGGTTCACGCTGCTCTCGTCGGCGGTCCCGGCCTTCGCCGACGTCGTGCGCGGGCCGTTGCGGCTGCTGCTGTCCGGGCCGGCAAGTTCGGCCGGACGGGCCATGCCGGACGGAGCCGTCCCCGGGGCCGGGGGCTGGAACCGGATCCACCTCGTCGTCGACGACCTGGACATCGAGGTCACCCGGCTGCGCGAAGCCGGAGTCCGTTTGCGCAACGACATCGTCACCGGGCCCGGCGGACGGCAGATCCTGCTGATCGACCCCGCCGGCAACCTCGTCGAACTTTTCCAGCCACGCCGGTGATATTCGCCGAGCACAAGCCGATTCGGCGCACCAACCGTGACCGGGCACGAAAGGACAAACGGTGACGCCACCGACACCGCAGCTGGCGCGGCGACTGGGAACTCGAGACGCCGTGATCATCGGCCTCGGATCGATGATCGGCGCCGGAGTGTTCGCCGCCTTCGGTCCCGCCGCGAAAGTCGCCGGGACGGGGCTGCTGATCGGCCTGGCGATCGCGGCGATCCTCGCCTATTGCAACGCCACCGCCTCCGCCCAGCTCGCCGCGACCTACCCGACCTCGGGCGGAACCTACATCTACGGCCGCGAACAACTCGGGCACTGGTGGGGCTTCACCGCCGGCTGGGGATTCGTCGCCGGAAAAACCGCCTCATGCGCCGCAATGGCCCTGACCTTCGCGACCTACGCCGTCCCCGGTCCCTGGTGGGCGCAACGGCTCGTCGCCGTCGCGGGCGTGCTCGGCCTCGCCGCGCTCAACTACCGCGGCATCACCAGAACCGCCGCCCTCACCCGCGTCCTCGTCACCGCCACCCTGCTCGCGCTCGCCGCGATCGTCGTCGGCATCGCCGTCGGCGGGCACGCCAGCACCACCAACCTCGGCGGCTGGCAGGCACTGGGTACGGGCGGTGTCTACGGGACACTGCAAGCCGCCGGGTTGCTGTTCTTCGCCTTCGCCGGCTACGCCCGGATCGCCACCATGAGCGAAGAGGTCCGCGACCCGCGGCGCACCATTCCCCGGGCCATCCCGATCGCCCTGGGCATCACCGTGGTCATCTACGTCCTCATCGGGGGTTCCGCGCTACTCGCCGCCGGTCCCGACCGGCTGGCCGCCGCCGCAGCCCCCCTGACCGAGGCCGTCACCGACGCCGGCGCCCCCGGGCTTGCCCCGGTCGTACGGATCGGTGGAGCGCTGGCCAGCCTCGGCGCGCTACTGGCGCTGATCGCCGGCATCGGCCGGACCAGTCTCGCGATGGCGCGCAACCACGACCTGCCCCGCTGGCTGGCCGCAGTCCATCCCCGCTACCAGGTGCCCCACCACGCCGAAACCGCGCTCGCCGTCATCGTCAGCGTCCTCGTGCTCACCACCGACCTGCGCTCCGTGATCGGGTTCTCCTCGTTCGGCGTCCTGGTCTACTACTTGATCGCCAACCTCTCGGCCGCGAGCCAACCAGCCGAGCACCGTCGCTGGCCTCGCGCACTCAACATCGTCGGAGCCGCCGGGTGCGTTGTGCTCGTCGCGACCCTGCCCCCGCCGTCCGTCATCACCGGCGTGGTGATGTTCGCCCTGGGGCTTGCCGGCCGTTGGTCCGTGCGGCGTGTACGCAAGCGACCCGCATCGTCAGCCGGGTAGCTCCTCAAGTCGCCGGCGACAGGCACGGACCTCAGGCAAGCCGCCGGGGGATTCATTGGATCTGCCTCGGACGACACAGTCTGCGAAGGGCAGCACAAGCCGGCGGCCCCGCTCGGAGCGCGCTCCCCGGCGTCGTTCGGCTGCCTGGACCCAACCGCCCTACCCCGCTTGGACTCGAACCAAGAACCCTCCCCAGATCCGGAGTTGAGCCCGCGCCGAGACCGCAGGTGCGGCGACCACGGCACCAGCTTCACCCGCTCCCCCGGATACAACGCCACCCGGGACCGCAGCCAGCGCTCCTCCAGCGCGTCCAGGATCTGGTTCACCATCGCCGGGCTCACGTGGTGGCGCTGACCGGTCGGCGCGGCATATCGGGCGAGGTGAGCTCTCCAGGAGCGGCCCGGACTACCCCGCAGCAAGAAGCTGCGTCGATTCGAGCTGACTGCCACAATCGCGGAGATGACCCATGAGGACGCGCCGGCACCGAGCCGCGCCCGGCGGGTCCCGCTGTTCGCCGGGATCCTGCCGATCCGGCGGCGTGCCCTGGGTTCCGACGCGCTGGCCGGTGTCACCCTGGCCGCGCTGGCCGTCCCCGAGGTGCTCGGTTACGCCAAGATCGCCGGGATGCCGCCGGTCACCGGCCTGTACACGATGCTCGCGCCGGTTGTGCTGTTCGCGTTGTTCGGCGCGTCCCGGCACCTGGTGGTCGGCGCGGACTCGGCGACCGCGGCGATCCTCGCGGCCGGTCTGGCCACCTTGGCCGCCCCCGCCTCTGCCGCCTACGTCCGGCTCGCCGGGACGGCCGCGTTGCTGGTCGGCGCGATGCTGCTGCTGGCCCGGCTGATCCGGCTCGGCTTCCTGGCCAACTTCCTGTCGCGCACGGTCCTGGTCGGCTTTCTGACCGGCGTCGGCATCCAGGTCGCGGCGGGCCAACTGCCCGACATGCTCGGCGTGCACGCCGGCGACAGCCAGACCGTGCCGAAGCTGATCAACCTCGTCCGCGCGCTCGGCCACACCGACACCGCGACCGCATTGGTGTCCGCTGCGGTGGTCGTCGTGGTCGTCGGCGTCCGCCTCGTGGCGAAGAAAGTGCCGGGCGGGTTGATCGCCGTCATCGGCGCGATCGTGGTCAGCAAGCTCGTCGACCTGTCCGCGCACGGGGTCGCCGTGCTGGGCTCGGTTCCGCAGGGCATCCCACACTTCGCGCTGCCCACCTTCGACCTGCACGATATGTCCACGTTGCTCGGCACCGCGGTGTCGATGTTCGTGGTGATCCTCGCCCAGAGTTCCGCGACCTCGCGCGCCTACGCCATCCGCTACGAGGAAACCGTCGACGAAGACGCCGACCTGGTCGGCCTCGGCACTGCGAACGTGGCCGTGGCGTTCACCGGCACCTTCGTCGTCAACGGCAGCCCCACCAAGACGCAGATCGTGGACACCGCGGGCGGCCGCAGCCAGATCGCTCCCCTGGCCGCCGGGGTGATCGCCGTGGTGGTGCTCGTTTTTCTGACCGGTCCGCTGGGCGCGCTGCCGCTGGCGGCGCTGGCAACCGTGGTGTTCCTGATCGGCGTCGACCTGATCGACATCGCCGGGATGCGCCGCATCTTCCAGGTTCGACGCGCGGAATTCGTGGTGGCTTCGCTGACCGCGGCCGCCGTGGTCTTCACCGGCGTCGAACAGGGCGTCGTGCTGGCCATCATCGTGTCCGTCGTCGATCACCTGCGGCACAGCTACCGTCCGCACAGCGGCGTTCTGGTCAAATCACCGGCAGGCCACTGGCAACCCGAAGCTGTCACGCCCGGCCGCCGCACGACCGAAGGCATGATCGTCTACCGCTTCGGCAGCAGCCTGTATTTCGCCAACGCCATGCGGTTGAGCACCGACGTGACCACCCTGCTCGCCGACGGCCGCACCGTGACCTGGTTCTGTCTCGACTGCGCTGCCGTCGGCGACGTCGACTACACCTCGGCCGGCGTCCTGTCCACGGTCGCCAAACGCCTGGGCACGCACGGCACCCGCCTCGTGCTCTCCGGCGTCCTGCCCGAAGTCCGCGCGCAACTGGACCGGTACGGACTGACCCGAACGATCGGCGTCGACAGCTACTTCGACACCGCGGGCGCCGCTCTGGACGCGTTCGACAATCGAAAGGCCTGACACATGACCACCGTGACCTGGCTCGACGAGCCCCAACACCACGACTACCCGGCTGCCGCCTCCTATCTCACCCTGATCGCAGGCACCGACCTCGTCGACCGCCTCATCGAAGAGCTGCGCGACGCCCGCAACGCGGCCTTCTTCAAGGCCAAGGACATCCTGCGCGCCGCGGGCCTGGCACTGCTACCGGCCGACGACCCGCACGTGAGTTCCGATCTGCGCAAAATCCATGACCACAAGGATCTCTCGCCGATCCTGCTGGTGCGCGGCGACCTGCGCCTCGGTATCACCTTGGAGATCGCTGACGGCTATCACCGGGTGTGCGCGAGCTACCACACCGACGAGAACACCGACATCCCCTGCCGAATAGCGTCGGCCGCCTGACCGCGATTCGCGAATCACGAGGCGAGTGATCATGGCCGGGTTGCCACGTTCACCATTTCCTGACTTCGGCAGCGCCGGCGCGCATCGCACACGATCCTCGGCTCGACGACCGGAAAAACGAAGCCACGCAAGGGTTTCTCGCCCGGGTAACCGTGATCGCCCGGGGGTCAGCCCGGGCCAGCACGTCCCGGCGGCGTACAACCAGGGGACCTACACACCGGGACGGACCGCGCGGACCTACGACGCGCTCGTGCGCCGGTGCGGCGAACTGCTCGAACTCGGCGAGACCGTCATCCTCGACGCGTCCTGGGCTTCGGCCGACCAGCGGACCGAGATCGCCGAGGAAGCGGCCCGCACCGGCAGCCGCCTCATCGCTCTTCACTGCGTCGCGCCCACGGTGGTTCGCAAGCACCGCAACCTGGCCGTCGCGATCCAGGACGCCTCAAGGCAGCATCTCAGGGACCCTGCCTACCGAACGGAGCTGGCAGCGTGGAGCGGACGCCGCGCCGCGCCCGACGGTGTCCCCTCGCGCAGCACACCACCCCCCGACGACACCCCGGGCGCACTCCCGTCGCGCCACTTCGCGGATCCCGACCTCGCCGAGGCGCCGGCCAGCGGCGAGGACGACGAGACGCTCCTGCCCGTCCTGGCCACCGCATCCGACGACCGCATGTCACGGCTGCGTGCCGGCGAGGCGACGAGTGCCGTGCTGCTGGCCGCGACCTCGACGACGTGCTGACCCCGCTCGATGTCGCCGACCTGCCGGACGGCGCCGGCTACCCATGGCGCTGACCGACCGAGACGGAGGACAACATGCCTTACTGGCACTACGGCACCGGAGGAGGCTGGCTCGGCCCCCTACTCGTGGTGATCGTGCTGCTCGTCCTGCTGGCGGCCACCGGAGTGATCACGGCACGGCTCGTCGGGCGCGGTACCCAGCACAAGGCGGACGACGACAGCGCCGTGGACATCCTGCGCGAGCGCTTCGCTCGGGGCGAAATCGACCAGGACGAATACGAGCGGCGTCGCGCCGCGCTCAAGCGCTGAGCCGGCCGGGATCGACGAAGGCCACCGTGAGCTGCCGTTCCGGGCCCTCACGATCGTCTCATTCGCGATCGTCGCTGGGCCGGCGCCGTCGTGGGAGGAGTTCGTCGCCGCGGTGACCGCGCAGCTGCGCCGGGTGCCGTGCTTCCGGCACAAGGTCCGCAGCGTGCGCGTCCTCGTCGGGGCTCACGGAACCGCCTTCCTTTACGGACCGTCAAGACGCGCTTGAGTCCGGAAGCCCTTGGAGTTCCACGCTGGGTGAGGTGTTACTGAAGTTTGGTTCCGTCCGGTATCCGGGACTTGGCGGGATCGGTGAACTCGGAACGAGCGACGAATGAGAAGTCGGTTCACCTTCGTGTGAGGGGTCGAAATCGGGCCGGAACAGGTGTAGGCAGGAGTCGCGGTGGGTCGTGGAGGTGTCGGATGGACACTGGTGGGCTGCCGGGGCGGCGTTCGTCCGCGCAGGTTGCCGTACTGAGCGAGACCGCGCGCACGCGCGTCTGCCGGGTGTCCCTCGGGAAGCGGACCGTGGTGTGCAAGCAGCCGCTGGGCCCGGACGCGTCCAAGCGGCTGCGGCACGAGCGCGCGATGCTGGAACGGCTGCGCGGGGTTTCGAATGTCGCGCAGCTGCTGGACTCGCCACGCTATGCGGGGTCGATCGTGCTGGCGGACGCCGGCGGCCGAAGCCTGGCCGGACGGGCGGAGCCACTTCCCGTCGACGTCCTGCTCGGAGTCGGGCTCGGGGTGGCCCGAGCCGTGGCGGCGATGCACCGGCGCGGGATTTTGCACCGCGACATCAACCCCGCGAACATCGTGCTCTCCCCGGACGGCACCGCGTGCTTGCTCGACTTCGCGCTGGCCTCCTCCCTCACCGACCCCGCTCCCCCCTCCCCCGGCCGCAGCGCCATCGTCGGGACACTGGCCTACCTCGCGCCCGAGCAAACCAGGCGGACCGGCCGTCCGGTGGATCAACGCAGCGACCTCTACGCCGTGGGCGCCACGCTCTACGAGCTGGCGACGGGCGCGCCGCCGTTCGGCTCCGGGGACCCGCTGCGCCTGGTCCACGACCACCTGGCCCGGGTGCCGGCACCCCCGGTCGAGGTGAACCCGGCCCTGCCGGCCCCGCTGTCCGCGATCATCCTGCACCTGCTGGAAAAGGAGCCGGACAACCGCTACCAGACCGCGGAGGGAGTCATCCACGACCTGGAACGGTTACGCGATGCCCAGGCCGGGCGCGACAAGGAACCGATGCGGATCGGGCACCACGACTTCCCGCGCTGGCCCGTCGCCCCGGCACGGCTGGTGGGGCGCGACACCGAGGTGGCCGCGTTGCAGGCGGCGTTCGAGGATGCGCTGGCGGGCCGTTGCCCAGGCGTACTGATCAGCGGCGCGGCCGGAGTCGGCAAAACGGCCCTGGTCAACGAGCTACGGCCGACGGTCACCAGCCGGGGCGGCTGGTTCCTGGCCGGCAAGTTCGACCAATACCGGCGCGACCTGGAATTCGACGGGGTTTTCCAGGCGTTCCGCTCGCTGGGCCAGCTGCTGCTGGCCCAGCCGGAGAGCGAGCTGACCCAACTCCGGCAACGGATCACCGACGCGGTCGGCCCGAACGCGGGCCTCGCTACCGCGGTGGTGCCGGAGTTCGCCGCCCTGCTCGACGTGCCGCCCGATCCCGGCGACCCGCTCACCGCGCAATCGCGGGCACAGCACAACAGCGTTCAGATCCTGCGCGCGGTCGCCTCGCCGGAACGACCGGTGGTGCTGTTCCTCGACGACCTGCACTGGGCCGGCCGCGGCCCGCTCGGATTCGTCGACCTCCTACTCGACGACGACGCGATACCCGGTCTGTTGCTGGTGGGCGTGCACCGGGACGACGGGGACTCGGCACAGCCACCGACGCTGTCGCGATCACGCGACCGGGCCGGCGTGCCGTACCTGCGGCTGGAGAACCTGCCCACCCCAGGCCTGATCACCCTGGTCGGTGACATGCTGCACGCCGACGCAGCGGCGGCGGCGGGCCTGGTCGAGGTGATCGCGCCACGCACGTCCGGCAACCCCTACGAAACCGTGCAGCTGCTCACCGCACTGGCTCGCCACGGCGTCCTCACCGCGACCTCCGCGGGATGGCAGTGGGACCCCGCGGCGGTGCGCGCCCACCTGGGCCCGGCGGAGGGCGGCGACCTGCTGACGTTGCGGATCCAAGCCCTGCCGCCGCCGTCGCGGCAGCTGGTAGAGGCGATGGCCTGCGTGGGTGGGCGGGTCGAGACGGAGGTGCTGCAGACCGCCGCCGGCGAGCCGGCGGACGTGGTGGCACAGCACCTGATCCCGCCGACCGACGAGGGTCTCCTCGTGCTGGAGCGAGGTGCCGTGCGGTTCCACCACGACCGCATCCGCGAGGCCATCCTGCGTGGGCTCAGCCCCCAGCGGCGAAGCGCGTTGCAACTGGCCATGGCACGACGGCTGGCCGGAGCGCCTGACCTGTTCGCGGTCGCCGCCGAGCAGTACCTGCCGGTGCTCGACGCGGTCGAGGACCTCGTGGAGCGGCGAGAGGTGACCGACCTGCTCCAGCGCGCGGCCGGCCAGGCCACGCTGATCGGCAATCACGCGCTGGTGAACGCGCTCCTGCTGGCCGCGTTGCGGGTGGTCGACCCCGCGGAGACCGCCGTGGCGCTCGAGCTGCGCACGACCCGGCTGGGGGCGCTGTTCAGCCTGGGCCGCCTGGTGGAGGTCGACGAGGAGTACCGGGAGATCGAGCAGCTCTGCCCGAGCACACCGGACCGCCCGGGCGCGACCGCGATTCACGTGCGCAGCCTCAGCTATCAGGCCCGGTTCGGGGAGGCGATCAGCCTGAGCCTGCAGTCGCTGCGAGAGTGCGGGCTCGACGTCCCGTCGGCGGAGCGGCTCCCCGCCGAACTCGACCGGAGGTTCGCCCTCCTGCACCACTGGCTGGATCACAGCGACCCCGCCGACGACCTGGCCCGGCCGGACCTCACCGACTCCGTGCTCCTGGCTGCGACCGACGTGCTCGATGCGGCGTTCCTGGCGGCCTACTTCGCCGCCGATTTCACCTGGGTCGCGTGGCTCGGGCTGGAAGGCTTGCGGATCTGGATCGAGCACGGCCCCGGCCCCACCTTGCTCGGGCCCGCCGGCGCCGCCGCCTACTGCGCCGTGTCGCAGCGCGGCGACTACGTCGGCGGATACCGGGCGTCACGGCGTCTACTGGCGTGGGCCGAGGCTCGCGGCGCCGAGCCCGGCATGTCGCGGGCGCGCCACAGGTCCGCCCTCTTCAGTTGCTGGCTGGAGCCGATCGAGAACGGAGTCCACGAGGCTCAGTGGGCCCGGGAGGGGCTGATCGCCGGGGGCGACCTGGCGAACGCCGGCTACACCTACCTGTTGACAGTGCGGTCCCTGGCGGACTGCGCCCCCTCACTGGAAAGCCTCGTCAACGAGGTCGACAGTGGACTGAACTTCGTGCACCGGACCGGCAACGAGCAGACCGGACAGGTGCTCGAGACATACCGGTGGCTGGCCGACGTGCTCCGCGGCGACAGTCCTGCCGACCCGATCACCCTCGACCGGTTCACCGACAACCCACTCGCGCTTCTCCACGCGTATCTCGCCCGCGCGATCGCCGCCGCCGTCTCGGGGGATCTGGCCGGGTTGGCCCGAGAGAGTGCGGCGGGAATGCGGCTGCTCCCGGTTGCCGCCGGCTTCTACCCCACCGCCGTGGTCCGCGCGCTGCACGGGCTGGCTCTCGCCGAGCGGGCCCGCTCGGCCGACGGCGACGAACGCGCCGCGCTGCTGTCCGAACTGGACGAGGTGACGAGCTGGCTGGCCGCCCGGGCCTCGGACGCCCCGGACAACTTCCTGCACCTGGTGCGGTGGCTGGAGGCCGAGCGGGCCTGGGCAGCGGGTGATGTGCACGCCGCAGAGCTGGCATTCGACACGGCCCGCAGCGAGGTCTCCCGCCGCGCCCGGCCCTGGCACCGGGCGTTGATCACCGAGCGCGCCGCGCGCTTCCACCTGGCCCGCGGCCTGGACCACGCCGGCCGCGAACTGCTCGCCCAGGCCCGCCGGCACTACGCCGCCTGGGGCGCGAGCGCCAAGGTCACCCAACTCGACTGGGCCTACCCCACCCTGCGACGACACTTCGAGGCGAGCCTCGGGTTCGCCGTGGACCAGCCCGGTGAGCTGCTGAATCAACCCGGCACCATCACCACGGGCACCCTCGACCTGCTCGGCATTCTCTCCGCGTCCCAAGCACTGAGTTCCGAGACCAGCATCGAGCGCCTGCACGCGCGCGTCGTCGAGGTGCTCAGCACGATGACCGGGGCCACCGGCGTCCGCCTGCTGCTGTGGAGCGACGAGCAGCAGGACTGGCTGCTACCCGAACCCACGAGGACGGTCACCGAGCAGGAATTCACGGCGCCGAGGTCGGTGCTGCGCTACCTCCGCCGGACCGAGGCACCGCTCGTGGTCGACGACGTCACCCACGACGAACGCTTCGCCCACGACCCGTGCTTCACCGACCTCCAAGGCTGCTCGCTACTCGCCGTACCCATCCTCAGCCGTGGCACCCTACGAGCCGCGCTGCTGCTGGAAAACCGCCTGATCCGCGGCGCGTTCACCACCAACCGGCTCGACGCCGTCAAACTCATCGCCGGCCAACTCGCCGTCTCCCTCGACAACGCCCACTTGTACACCCAGCTCACCGCCTCACGAGCCCGCATCGTCACCGCCGCTGACCAAGCACGCCGACGCATCGAACGCGACCTGCACGACGGTGCCCAGCAACGCCTGGTCGCCCTCGCCCTGCGGCTGCGCGCGATCCAAGCCGAAATGCCACCGGAAATCTGCCACCTCACCACCGAACTCGACACCCTCGCCACAGAAACCACCGGCGTGCTCGACGAGCTACGCGAAATCGCCCACGGCCTCCACCCCGGCATGCTGGCCATCGGCGGACTCGCGCCGGCCGTACGCGCGCTGGCCCGGCGCTCGCCGATCCCGGTCGAACTCGACCTGCACCCGCTGCCACCCCTACCCGAACCCATCGAGGTCAGCGCCTACTTCATCATCGCCGAAGCCCTGACCAACACCGCCAAACACGCACACGCAACCTCAGTCACCGTCACCATCAACCCCGACCACCCCAACGGCGTCCTGCACATCGCAGTCCGCGACGACGGTGTCGGCGGCGCCCACTTCACCCAAGGCACCGGGCTACTCGGCCTCAAAGACCGCGCCGAAGCCATCGGCGGCCGACTCCACCTCCAAAGCCCACCCGGCGCTGGCACCAGCCTGCACCTGGAGCTTCCCCTCTCGGGACCGCACCAGTGATCACCCCGACCGACCGGCCCGCCACACATGGATCCGCCAAGTACCGCGAGGCCGAGCGGTGCGGCGTTTCGCTAGCCAGGCAAGACCGGACGCCAGGCGTCTCACTGTGGGGTACTCCGCGGGCGCGGAGGTGGAGTCACGCCGACTTCGCTTCACACCAGCGCAAGAGCGCGCAAATCATCCGCGTACTTCTGGATCAGCTCCTTGGTGACGTGCGGGATGTCGCCCCGTGACGCGATCTTGGCGTCGCGTACAGCCTTCCGGAACTCCTCGGCCGGAGCGATCCCGCCTCGCACGGGTTCCGTCGGCCGTTCGTACGAGTGCAGGAGGGGCAGCAGCGTGTTGCGTCGCTGGGGTTCCGGCAGTTTCCGCAGCGCGTCGCCGAACTGACGAAACCACTCCGAGTAGTCCTGGAGCCGATCGATGCGGTGACCTGTTTCGGTCAGCCAGTCCACGAAGGTGTCGAGCGAAATGCCGTCGTCGTGGGGATTGAGCACGTGGTACGTGTGGTAACCCTGCGTGTTTCGGGTGCCGATGGTGTTGACGGCTTCGGCGGTGAAGTCGACGGGAAGCCCGTCGTAGTGTGCCGTCGGCGGCCGGCCGTGCTCGCTGCGGTAGAAGGTTTTCGGCGCGATCCCCGTGGTGATCACGCTCAGGAGCAACCGCGTGAACAGGTCTGGCACGTTGACCTGGCCTACGTAGCGGCTGTGCGTGAGAATCATGTCGGATCGGAACACGGCCACAGGCAACCCGCATGTCTCGTGCGCTTCTCGCAGTAGTACTTCGCCGGCCCATTTGCTGGTCGAATAGCCGCTTGCGTAGCCGTCGCCGCGGTGCCGGACGGGGCTGAGCCGCCGGATGTCGCGGGTCTCGGCCAAGGTGCCGGGATCGATCTGGTCCGCGATGCCGATGGTCGACAGGTAGGTGAACGGCTTCAGTTTCGCGGTGACCGCCAGCCGGATCAGCTCGGCCGTGCCGACGACGTTCGGGCCGAACAATTGCTCGTACGGGAGCACGTGGTTGACCAGCGCACCGACGTGCATGATCGCGTCGACCTCTTCGGCGAGGCGTGACCATGTCTGCCTCGCGATCCCGAGTTCGGGACTTCCCAGGTCGCCGGCGATCACTTCGAGGTGGTTTTCGGCGAGTGCGCGGTAGTGGCGGAGGAGTTCGGTGTCGCCGTTGTCGAATGCCTTGTCGAGACGGTCACGTGCCGCGGCATCGTCTGTGGCACGCACGAGACAGATCAGCTTCCCGCCCCGCTCGGCAAGGCGTTCGAGCCAGTCGAGGCACATGAACCGGCCGAGGAACCCGGTGGCGCCGGTCAGCAGCACACACGTCGGTTCTCCGCCCGGCTGGGCCAGTCGTTTCGCCGCGGCCAAGGTTTCCGCGTCCAGGAACTCGTCGAGTTTGAGGTCGCTCGCCCGTACCTCGGCAGCCCCCCGCCCATGCACGGAATCGAAGCTCGGAAGCTGCCCGGTGGAGTCACGCTGGGTTTCGATGTGCTGGGCGATCGCCTGCAGGTCGTTGGCGGGGCTGATGACGACGCCGACCGGCACCTCGATGCCGAAGACGTCCCGCAGGAGGTTGGAGAACGTCAGCGCGGACAGGGAATCCCCGCCGAGGTCGGTGAAGTGCGTTTCAGGACTGAGGTCCGTGCTGTCGCAGCCGAGCAGCGCCTGCACCGCACGGGTGACCGTTTCGTACACGGGTTGATCGGCACCGCCCGCGCGCAGTGCGCGCAGTTCGTCGTTCTGGCCGCGTTCGATGTCTTCGTACAGCTGCTCCAACTGGTCACCGTAGCGTTCTCGCAGGCGCGGTCGCAGCTGTTTCCTGATGTCGGACAGCAACCCGTTCTCGATGCTGAACGGTTCGGTCTCGATGAGGAAATCGCGGGGAACCTCGTACGGTTCCAGACCGGTCTCCTTGGTCGTCGCCTGCAACGCTTCGGTGAGCATGGCCTTGAGGGCGTCGGATCCGCCTGCTTCCCGCTGGGCTTTGCGCGTCGGCACGATCACCGCGAGCAGGTACGGTCGCCGGCTGCTGCCGTAGACGTAGATCTGGTGGATGGCGGGGTTTGCCGCGAACACGGACTCCACTGTGGACAGCGTGACGAATTCGCCTTGCGACAGTTTCTGCACGTTGTTGCGACGGTCCACGTACACCAGCTGATCAGCGCCGGTCTCGGCCATGATGTCGCCAGTGTGGTAGAACCCGTCGTCGTCGAACACGGAGGCGGTGACGTCGGGCCGCCGATAGTAGCCGGGGAAGATCGGGTCGGTCTTGACCAGAAGCTCGCCCCGCGGGTAGGGGCGGTCGGTGCGGCGGTAGCCGAGTTCGGGAACGTCGGCCAGCTTGTACTCGGTCACCGGGGGCCGCTGGATCCGGCCGTCCATCAGCACCAGGCCGAATTCGGTGGCGCCGTATGCTTCGTGCAGCGTGACGCCGAGCACGGATTCGGCGAACGCCTTCGCCTCGGCCGAGGTCGGGGCACTTCCCACCATGGCGTGCAGCAGCCGGTCGCCGAGGAAGTGCCGACGGATGTCCGCCTTGACGACGACGTCGAGTTCGGCCGCGTCGGCGAACTCATCACGACGCCGGTCACGCTCGGCCTGGTACTCCTGGAAAAGCATGTCGAGAACGCGCGGAACCATCATCAACGCAGTGGGCCGCGCCATCCCCATGTCCTCGAACAGGGTGGACAGGTCACTTTTCGCCGTGAAGTAGTTGATTCCGCCGCGCCCGAAGGTGTCGACGATCGTCGCCCGGCCGAACATGTGGCTCATCGGCATGAAATTGACCGTGATCGCCGGTTCGTCGTCGGCACCGCCCAGGGCACCGGCCCACCACCGTCGTACCAGGCTTTCCGGGTACATCGCACCTTTCGGCGTACCGGTGCTGCCGGACGTGTAGACCACCAGGCTCAGCGGATCTTGACCGGGATCCGGCACGTGCAGCGGAGCGCCACGCAGCGTGCGTCCGCGCTCGACGACTGCCTCGAGCGTCTCGATCGAGCGGCCGGCACGGTCGAGTTCCGCCTCGGCGGACTCGAGTTCCTCCCGCTCGTCGTCGACTTCCGAGTGGTGATCGAACACCAGGATCGCCCGCACCGACTCCACCGACAACGCCACCTCGACCGCTTTACCCAGATAGGCAGGGCTCGTGGCCAGCAACCGGGGCTCGGTTTCCTCGACGATCGCCCGTAGGTGGGCCACGGAAGCGGTGGGCTGGAGCGGCACGGAAACCACGCCCAGGCAGAGGCCGGCGAGGTCCAAGGTCGCGTAGTCCGCGCTCGTGAACCCGATCGTGGCGACGAAGTCCCTTGCGCGCAGGCCACGCGCCGACCATTCCGATGCGATCGCCTTGGCCCGTGCCCACAGTTCGCCGTAGCTGCGAGTCGCGAACTCAGGCAACAGACGACGCGACCGGCGGCCCGAAACCGGGTCCGTGACCAGCACCGACCGGCGCTCACGCACCGCCGGTCGCTCGGCATACGCGCGCATCGCAAGTTCGACGATCCGCGCGAGCGGCAGTCCGGGTTCGGCCATCGCCGCCTGCACCGACCGATCCGGTATCGCGGCCATGAACTCGGGGTCTGTTTCACGCAGCCGGGCCTTCCGCCGCTGCGCCTGGTCCTCCTCGCCGGTCGACGTTTTCACTCCTACCACCGCCTTCTTTGTCAAGATCCACACGAGAGGTCGAACCTCGCCGTCACACAATCTTTACTGTACTGACAAGTAATCTAATTGGCGCGCGCGTAGCGTGTGATGATGGCCTCACGGACCGTAGCCGTCAGTGGGATTGACTGGCCTGAAGGCGCTGGTCAGGACGGGATCTGGCTACCCCAGTCCGTGAGTGAGAGAGGGCCACAACAGCTCCACGCTCTCCCGGTCGCGGTCCGTCGACATCCGCACCCGGTACAGGCTGTCCACGAACCGGACCCCGTAGATCATCATCGCCACGTGTTCGGTGTTCACGTCCGGCCGGATTTCACCGCGCTCTTTCATCGCCTCGAGCAGTTCGGCGATGGCCCTGGCGCGGGGCTGGACGACGTGTTCTTCGAGGAGCTGCAGCAGTTCCGGCACGCGGTTGCTTTCTGCGAGCAGCGCGGTGTACAGCTGCCGGTTCTCGCGGTCCTCGGCCGGCTCGATCCTGCGCAACAGCCGCAACAGCCGTTCCTTCGGCGGCAAGTCGTTCCAGCCCTCCGGCGTCGGTTCGAGAGACCGCTTGAACGTGGAGCGGACAGCGGCGACCACCAGTGCCTGTTTTGTCGGCCAGCGCAGGTACAACGTCGGCCGGGTCGTGCCGGCGTCGGCGGCGATCTTGGCCAGGGACATGCCGGTGTAGCCGTCCTCGACCAGCCGTCGGATCGTCGCCTTGAGCACCGCCTCTTCCACGCCGGGCGTGCGTGGCCGCCCCATCGACGGCCGTCGACCGGGCACATCCGCCATCGCCACTCCCCCTTCAGTGACCACGAAGTATAGAAGCGCGACGGACACCCGCTCCACGAGAGCGAGCCGACTCATGTTGACACCCCACCACCCCACATTGAACCCACAGCGCCAACGAGCGACAGCCGACAGGCGTGGTCCCTCTGGACGGCACCCTTGTAGAGCTCCCCACCAATCTCCTTCAGCGGTGAACGAACCCCGAGCCCCATCTCGTAAAGCCGCATCGCAGCCCGCGGCGCCTGAGCCGGCGACGCCGCCAACCGCTCGGTGTCGAACGCACCACCGGTCACGCGGACGCCGCTACCCGGGTTCGCCAGGATCATCTGCGCACGCTTGGCGCGATTGAGGACGGTCGAGAACATGGAGGAGAACGACCGACATCGTTCCGTCTCGGCCGAGGCGTAGGGCCGAGACCCGTTCGAAGAGCGACCCGCCCCGTCGAAGAACACCTTCGGCCGGTGACCGTCCGACGGTCCCGGTGGTGGGCGCGACCCCCAAAACGACGCGCCCGCCACCGGGTCTCCCCCGGCGTTCCCCCTCGTTCGCCGTGTCCCCAGAGTCGCCGACGCCGTCCTCGTTTCGTCCTCGCTTCGACATCTGCGGCTCCGACCTGCGCGTTTCGGATCGGGCGCCGGGCGCTAGCCTTGAGACCGAGGGGGTATGTGCATGAGGTTCCGGATTCTCGGGACGCTGGAAGTGCGGGCGTACGGGGACCGGGTCGTCCTGGTGAGCCCGCGTCAGCAGCGGGCGCTCGCCGCCCTTCTGCTCAGTCCCAACTCGGTCGTGCCGGTGGAGCGCATGATCGAAGCGCTGTGGGAGGACGAGCCACCGACGACGGCGGTGAAGCAGGTGCGCAACTGTGTTTCCGCGCTGCGAGCCCGGCTCGGTGAGATCGGCGGGGTGATCGTCACCGACGGGCCCGGGTACCGCCTGCGGACCGACGCCGACGACCTCGACTCGCTCCGGTTCCGCCGCCACGTCGCGACGGCGCGGGGGCTCGCCGGGCAGGTGAAGCTCGTCGACGCCGTCGAGGAGATCCGCGGCGCGCTCGCCCTCTGGCGCGGCCCGGCGCTCGACGGGCTGCGGACGACCACGCTGGCCGGCCGGGCCGCGCTGCTCGACGAACTGCGCGCCGACGCCGTCGAGCTCTGCGCGGAATGGCAGCTGCGGCTCGGCGAAACGGGCGAGGTGGTCCGCGAGCTGACCGCGTTCTGCGGTGAACACCCGTTGCGCGAATCGTCCCACCTGTTACTGATGCGCGCGCTCGCGGAGGAAGGCCGCTACGCCGAGGCCTCGAAGCTGTTCCACGGCCTGCGCCGGCGGCTGGCCGACGAGCTCGGCGTAGACCCGAACCCGGACCTGCGCCGGCTCCACGAGCAGATCCTGGCCGACGCCACGCCCACCGCCGCAGTTGCCGTCGCCCCCGTCCTCGAGCCCGAGCCGGAATCCCCGCCGGATCACCACTTCGGCCGTGCGGTCACGGAGCTGGCCGAAGCCGTCACGTGGCAGTGGCGGGCCGAAGCCGAGCTGCGTTCACTGCACCGGCCGCAGCCGATCACCCTGCGGTGGTCGGCCGGCGCGCGACCGGGGAAGCCGGCTCTGCGGGGCGACCTCGACGACATCGCGGAGACCTACTCGGAGCTGCCCGTGCGGCAGCTGGTCGTGCTCGGCGATCCCGGCTCCGGAAAGTCGGTACTCGCCCTGGTGCTGACGCTGGAGCTGCTGCGCACCCGGACCCCGGGCGCCCCGGTACCGGTCCTGCTGTCGCTGGCTTCGTGGGACCCGCGGCGCGAACACCTCGATCGGTGGCTGGCGGCGCGGCTCGCCGACAACCACCCGGCCCTGCTCAACGCCCGCGAGTACGGGCCCGACGCGCCCACCCGGCTCGTCCTCGGCGGCCACGTGGTCCCCGTCCTCGACGGACTCGACGAGATGCCGGCCGACTTGCGCGTCGCGGCGCTCGACGCGCTGGACCAGACCATGGCCGTGGGCCGCTCGCTGGTCCTGACCTGCCGCTCCGCCGAGTACGAGCAAGTGACGCGTGAATCCGGCACGGTGATGAGCTCGGCCACCGTGGTGCGGCTCGAACCCGTCAGCCGCCAGGAGGCGATCACCTACCTCTCCGCGAGGGAACGCGCCGGGTCCGACCGCTGGCGTCCCGTGGCCGAGCGGCTGCGCCGGGACCCCGACGGACCGTTGGGGCGCGTGCTGCGGACGCCGTTGATGGTCGACCTCGCGCGAATCGTCTACGGCCGCCCCGGCGAGGATCCCGCGGAGTTGCTCGCCGCGGAAGACGCGGCGGCGCTGGAAGCTCAGTTGCTCGATTCGTTCCTCCCCCACGCCTACGCGCAGGTGCCACAGCCGCCGGGGCGGAACCCGAAGACCAGCCCGTCCGGGCGGTACACGGCAGCACAGGCGAACCGCTGGCTGGGTTTTCTGGCCCGGCACCTCGAGCGGGCACGCAGCCGCGACCTGGCCTGGTGGCAGCTCCACCGGACGGTTCCCGCCGGGACCCGGGCCGGACTGGTCGGTGTGCTGATCGCGCTGTTCTTCCTCGCCACCGGCTGGTTGTCCGACGGGCCGGCGCTGGCCACGATCTACGCCCTCTCGTTCGGCGGCGCCGGTTACCTGACCCACCGCTTCGGGCGTCCGCCGGAGCCCCTGCGCACCGAACTGCGTTTCGCCGGCGCCGCGGGCAAGTTCGCCGGCCGGTTCGCGGTCGGCGCCGTGGTGGGCGTCCTGCTCGGGCTGGGCTGGTCGCTGCCCCCCGGGCTGGTCGTCTTCCTGGCGCTCGTGTTCGGCGTGGTGTTCGCGGTGCACGTGTGGCTCGCGAAACCCGTCGACGCCAGCCGCGTGTCGAGCCCGACGACGATCCTGCGCAACGAACGGACTGGTGCGATCGCGCTGTCGGTCTCCTTCCTGGTGTCCGGGGGGCTGTTCGACGGGATCGCGTTCGCGTTCACCGCTCAGACGCGGTTTCTGCCGGTGCTGGGCGGCCGGTTCGACCTGGCGCTCGCGATCGCCGGCGGGCTGGCGGGAGCGTTGTTCGGGTTCTTCATGGCCCGTGGCGTCGCCGCTGTGTGTTACGGCCTCGCCGGCGCGATCGCCGGTGGCCAGGTGTTCCCTCCGGCGATGGACCCGGTGCTGCCGTTCGTGGTCGGCGTGTGTTTCGGCGGGGGCATCGGCCTGGCGGTGCTGGTGACGCGCGCCTGGGGGAACCACTTCGTCCACCACCTCTGGCTCGCCGCGACCGGCCGGCTTCCCTGGCGGCTCATGCACTTCCTCGACGACGCCCACCGCCGCGGTGTCCTGCGGCAAGCCGGCGGCGTCTACCAGTTCCGCCACGCCCGCGTGCAGGAGCGGCTGGCGAAGGCCGAGCACGACCGGTAGATCCCTCCGGCGGTTGTACATCGGGACGCGGGTGGCGCAGAGTGCGTAGCTGACGAACCATGGGCCAGGAGGTGTCATGACCGGCGAGGAAATCGTGCTCGGTCCCCTACCGAAGGGGATCACGCTCGCCCAGGAGAGCATGCGCGGCAAGGTGTGGAACGTGCTCGGGCACACCTACTCGATGAAGGCGGCCAGCGAATCGAGCTTCGCGTTCGAGACCCTCGACCCGCCCGGAACCGGCGTCCCGCCGCACGTGCACCCGACGCAGGACGAGCACATCTACATTTTGGAAGGCGTGTTCACCCTCTACCTCGACGGCGCGTGGGAAACCGCAGGCCCCGGCGACACGGTCCGGATGCCCAAGGGCCTGCCCCACGCGTACTACAACCGCAGCGAAGGCATCACCCGCGGGCTGTTCTGGGTGAGCCCGGCCGGGCGGCTCGCCGAACTGTTCGACAAGCTGCACGACCTCGAGGACCCGGCCGAGGTCGTCCGGGTGTCGGCGCTGCACGACGTCGACTTCCTGCCGCCCGGTTCGGTGGAGGGCGCCTGAACCTTCACTTGTTCACCTGCTGCTGCGAGCCCCCCGAAGCCTGCGCGTAGCCGGTGACGATCGCCTCGAGCGTCGCCGCGTCGATCACGTCTTCGAGGCGGGAAAAGCCGTCCGGAGCACGACGTTCGACCTCGTCGATCACGTTCTCCGGCCCGCCCTGGCGGTTGCGGAGCACGATCTCGCCGGTGGCCGCGAGGCGATCGGCCTCGTACGCCGCGAGGGCCTCGGCGGGATCGGCGTGACGCGCCAGGTTGTGGCCGAGACTGGTGGCGTCGAGGATCGCTTGGCCGGCGCCGTTGGAACCCATCGGGTACATCGGATGTGCGGCGTCGCCCAGCAGCGTCACGCGCCCGTGCGACCAGGCGGGCAACGGATCCCTGTCGCACATCGGGAACTCGAAGATCTCCTCGGTGGCCTCGACCAGCGCGACGTGGTCGACCACCGGCGACCGGAACCGCCCGAGGTAGCGGCCCAACTCCGCCCGGTCACCGGGTTTGGCCCAGTCCTGCCGCTCCGGCGGGGCAGCACCGGTCTGCCCGGTGCGGATGCAGACGGCCCAGTTGGTGAGCCGGGTGCCCGTGCTCAGGCCCGGGGCGATCGGGTAGATCACCAGCTTTGCCGCAGTGCCGCCGGCGACGATCATCGACCGTCCGCCGTCGAACTCCGGCCAGTCGGTGGCGCCGCGCCACATCATGACGCCGTTCCAGCGGGGCGGGCCCTCCGCCGGGAACAGCAGCGAGCGCACAGCCGAGTGGATTCCGTCGGCCGCCACCAGGACGTCGCCGGGAACCGTGATCTCCGTGCCGCTTCGCCGGTCGGCGAAATGCGCGCGGACGCCGTGGGCGTCCTGGTCGAACCCGACCAGCCGATGCTCGGTCTGCACCGCGTCGGGGCCGAGCCGGTCCCAGACCGCGCGCAGCAACACGCCCTGCAGCCGGCCCCGGTGCAGGCAGAACTGGGGAAGCGTGAAGCCCGCGTCGAGCCCGCACGGCCGGCGCAGGATCACCTGCCCGAGCCGGTGGGTGTAGAACAGCTCGCGGGTGCGGATCCCGACTTCGTCCAGCGCGTCGAGCAGCCCCAGCGCCGCGAGCTCCTTGACCGCGTGGGGCAAGGCGTTGATCCCTACACCCAGCCCGGTGCCCCGCTCGCTCTGCTCGTGGACGACGCACTCGATGCCCTCGTGGTGCAGCCGCAACGCCGCGGTCAGTCCCCCGATCCCCGCTCCGACGATGACGACCTTCACGGCCACCTCCTCTGATCCGACCTCGAGAGCCAGCATCACGGAGACGGGAGATCCGCACCACCCCCCGAGCGGTGGTCGAGCGACCACGGTGGCGCGGACGCATCCCCGGGACCGAAGCTCGATGATCCTGGCCATCAATCGGCCATTGGATTGAGATTGATCATCGCTGAGCCATTCGAGCAGGGAGACGCGAGTGGTCGGGCCGGCGAGGACAGGACGGCCGGTGCCGGCGAACGAGATCGCTACGACACCTGCCGCAGCGATCCGTCATCGGCGAGGTAGACGATCTGCCCGGCAGCGTCCTGGACGACGGAGCCGGTGATCCCCGTGAGTTCGGCACCTCGCGCGGTACGGCACACCGGCTGCGCGAAGGCGATGCAGGCCGTCCCGCCCGACGGTGCCATGAACACGTCACCCAGCTGCCGGTAGGAACTGCGCCACAGGGATTGCGAACCGCTTTGCCGGGCAACCCATTCGCTGCGAGGTGCGCCGTTCACCGTGCCCAATGATCCGGTGACGGTCCAGTCTCCGGCCAGGGCGCACGCCCCGGCGTGGGTGAGCGTCGACGCCGTCCGGTGGAGCCGGCCGCTCGGTACTTCCACCACGACGTCCTCGTCGCCGGCGATCAGCACCCTGTCACCGGAGGCGGCGATGCACGCTGCCGTCGCCGTCGTGGGGAACTGCCGGACCAGGTTCCAGGCACCGCCCGGTCGGGTCGAGATCACGCTGGCCCGGCCGTCGTCGATGATCACCACCGAGTCTCCGGCCGGGTCGGTCTTGACGATGGCGGCGGAGGTCCGCAGCCGCAGCACGATCTCCTTCCCGTCGTGGCGCGCGACCAACTCGACGGCGGCTGCCCGGTTCCGGAGGAACAACGCGGATTCCGGCCGCCAGCGGAAGACCCGCAGCGGCAGGCCCGGTTCGTTCGCCTCCGAGGCCCAAGTGTCGACCGCGCGTCCCTGCTCGTCGGCGAACTCGACACGCGAACCGGCGGGCGCCGCCGGGTCCTGAATCAGCAGCGCGACGCGCGGGCAGCGGCCGAAGCACGTGACGTCCAGCAGCTGCCCGGGAGCCAGCTCTTTCTTCCACTTCTCGGACAGCTGCTGACCCGCTCTGGTGAACCCGATCAGGTGCCGGCCCGCCGAGTCGTAAGCGACCGCACCGTGTTCATCCACCTGCAGGAGAGTGGGGCGCGTTTCGTCCTGGGGTTCTCGGCGCTGGCTGTTGTGACCGCAACCGGCGGTCACAACAGCCAGCAGCGCAACCAGAACAGCCGTCACGGAGGCGCGGTTACCTCGAGAGGCGTTGCCGACGGTTGCCACCATTGTTCCTTCGGGTTCCGCTAGAACTTGCTCGAACCGGTGCAGCTGGGATCACCGGAAAGGCTTTCGTCGAAGGTGAACTTGAAGTTCACCACGTTGATCGTGTTGCGTGGACGGAGATAGTCGGCAGTGGTGAGCGTGCCCAGTGTCCCGTCGGACTTGCCGTTCCCGGTCGAGAAGTTCTTGCTCGGGGCGAACGCGTTGTCCGTGTAGTAAACGTCGGAATGGTTGCCGTACCGGATTCCCTGCCCCATGAAGATCCGGTAGTCGACCCCGGTCACCAGCCACGAAGAGGTGCCCGACGCGGAGTAGTACGTGTACAGGTAGCCCTTGTCGTCGTACGCCGTGGATCCGGTCGCACAGGAAAATGTCTTTGTGGCCGCTTCCGCCGGTGAGGCCGCGAAGCCCACCGCCGCAATTGCTCCCACCACTGCTGAAACCGCGGTCAATCGAGTGAGTTTCTTCAAAATCCGAACCCCCTGCGTCATTTTCTCGGGCGAAAAGAATCTCTTTACTCCCGATTTGCATCGTGGCACTCGGGGAGACCCACCAACAAGTGCACGATCCGGGTGACACTTCCAGCCAGAGTGTCACACCGCGTCATCTCACCTGGGGCCGGTGGTCGGTTGTGGTGATGGCGCACTCCGATCGAGTCAAGTTTCCCCGACGCTGAACCGCCATCGCAGAGGTGATCTACGCTGAAGCGTTTGGCCTGACCTCAGTTCCTCGCTGTGCGCCCGTAAAAGCACAGGCAGCGGGGTGGTGGCACGGCACCCGCCACCAGCCAGGCGACGGCGATAAGTCTTCTGGGCAAGAGCATGCCCCGAGCCGGTCGGACCACTGCTCGACGAATCGTCACGAAGGGCCGCCTTCAGCACATTTCGCCCAAGGCTCGCACGACGGTCAGGGGGTTGACGATGCTGAATACGGCAGCGTATTCATGAGTGTATTCACTGCGAGCGAGGAGGCCGGGATGCCGGAGACGCCCTCTCGGACTCGCGCGATGTCGCTGGCCGAGCGGGCCGTGCTCGCCCTGCGGGAGCTGGTCCATGACGGCGTGCTGCTGCCCGGTCAGCCGATCCGGCAGGCCGCGGTCGCGCAGCAGCTCGGTATCAGCCGCGTGCCGGTGCGGGAGGCGCTGAAGAACCTCGAGGCCGAAGGTCTCGTCGAACCCTCCCCCAGCGGCGGGTTCGTGGTGGCGCGGCTGTCCGCGGACGAGCTGAGCCAGATCTACCTGATGCGGCGGCTACTGGAGACGGAGTTGCTGCGCCAAATCACCTCGGTGCCCGAGTCCGAGCTGGCGGAGCTCACCGCGCTCAACCACCGGATGGCCGAGCTGATCGACAACCCCTCCCGCGAGCTCAGGCACCTCAACCGGGACTTCCATTTCCGGATCTTCCGGTTGTCCGGCCTGACCCACATCGTGGCCGAAACGGCGCGGCTGTGGGACAAGACCACGCCCTACCGGCTGGTCTACAGCACCGAGCGCGCCGCACGAGTGCGCATTGTGGACGATCACGACAAGCTCATCGGCGCGCTGCGGCGCGGCGATGTCGAAGGGTTGATCCAGTTCATGGACGACCATCGGGGCACCGGCGAGCAGAACGTCGTCTCGGTGCTCTCCCACCCCCACCGGTAGCGCCCCTGGAAAACCGTGACACCGGCGGGCACGCCGGTGTGCCCCGTCCTGCCCTGGGTGCGCCACGACGTGTGCAAGGAGGCACCGTCATGACCTCTGCCCGTCCTCGGTCCGCGCAACTCGCCCCGCCCGCCGGCCGCAGCAGCACCGGTTACGTGACCTTCGTGGTCCTGCTGGCCTTTCTCGCTTGGGCCCTGGTGTCGATGGACAACGTGATGCTCGGCGTCGCCGTGCCCGCGCTGGCCCCGGCCCTGCATCTGTCACTGTCCACAATGGAGTACCTGGTCGGCGTGTTCTCGTTCGTCACGTTCGCCGCCCCCGTGCTCGCCGGGCGGCTGATCGACCGGATCGGGCGCCGGGCGAACTTCCAGCTTTCCCTGGTCGGCACCGGAATCTTCGGTGGCCTCACCGCGTTGGTGGCCAACGCGTGGCAGTTCATCGTGGTGCGGCTGCTGGTTTCGACCTCCTACGGGCTCACCGAGCCGGTGATCAACACCCTCGTCGCCGAGGAGGCGCCACGGCACCGGCGCGGCGTGCTGATGGGGTTCGTGCAAGCCGGTTATCCGCTCGGCGCCGGGATCGCGGGCACGATCGCCGCGGTGCTGCTGCCCACGCACGGCTGGCGGCCACTGTTCTACCTCGCCTTCGCCCCGTTGCTGCTCGTGCTCGCGGCCGGCTGGTTCCTGCGGGACTCCGCCCGGTTCAAGCAGGTCAAGGCCGCGTCCGAGCAGCGCGCGATCGAGCACCGGCCCGGCTGGCGCAAGCTGTTCACGCCCGAGCAGCGCCGGCAGACGATCGTCACCAGCGTGTTCGGGTTCTGCATCAACGGCGGGATCGGGTTGATCATCGGCGTGGTCACCACCTACCTGGTGCACGTCGACCACCTTTCCCTCGGTGCGGCCGCCTTCCTGTTCGGCCTGAGCAACTGGGTCGCGCTCGGCAGCCAGATTCTCGTGGGGTGGCTCGCCGACTACCTGCCGTCGAAGTGGCTGATGACCGGGTACTCGGTGCTGGCCGCGGCGGCGCTCGCGCTGCTCGCGATCCCCGGCCTGTCCTTCACCACCGCGACCGTGAGCCTGGTGGCGTTCGGGTTCTTCGGCAACGGCACGTTCGGCTGCTACACCCGCTACACCACCGAGTCCTACCCGACCGAGCTGCGCGGCACCGGGACCTCGTTCTCTCTGGGCTGCTCGTTCCTGACGCTGTCGTTCATGCCGATCATCGGCGGCGCGCTCATCGACTCGGCGATGCCGACCGCGATTCCGCTGATCTCCGCGGCGCTGGTGCTGATCGGCGCCGGGGTGATGGCCTGCGGCAAGAGTTTCGCGCCGCGACGCGACCTCGATGAGCTGTCCCCCTCGAAGCTGCTGTCCGACTAGGAGGAGTTCGCATGGCCGACCTGGAGTACACGAAATCCGACGGCATCGGCACGATCCTGCTGAACCGGCCGCATCGCAAAAACGCCTTCACGCACGAGATGATCGACCAGTGGGCGCAGATCCTCGTCGAGGCCCGCACGGACCCCGACGTCCGCGTGATCGTGCTGACCGGCGCGGGCGACGCGTTCTGCTCGGGCGTGGACCTGTCGTCGATGTCGGGTGAACGCGCGACCCCGTTGCAGCGCAAGACCCAGCTGAGTGAACGCATCCACCGCATCCCGTTCGCGCTGGAGGACCTGGACAAGCCGGTGATCGCGGGAATCAACGGCGTGGCGGTCGGCGCGGGCATGGACATGGCGCTGATGTGCGACCTGCGGATCATCGCCAGGTCGGCGCGGCTGTCGGAGGGTTACATCCGAGTCGGACTGGTGCCGGGAGACGGCGGCTGCTACTACCTGCCGCGGCTGGTGGGCCAGGCCAAGGCGCTGGAGCTGTTGCTGACCGGCGACTTCATCGACGCCGAGGAGGCCGCGCGCCTGGGCATCGCCAACCACGTGGTCGACGACGACGAGCTGCCGTCGGCGGTGCACACACTCGCCCGCAAGCTCGCCGACGCTCCGCCGATCGCGGTGCGCACCATCAAACGGGCCGTCTACCAGTCGGCGCGCAGCGACCTGCGCACCGCGCTGGACCTCATCTCGTCGCACATGGCCGTCGTGACGTCCACACAGGACTCGGCCGAGGCGCTCGCCGCGTTCCGCGAGAAGCGCTCCGGTGTTTATCTCGGCCGCTGAGCAGAAAGGATTTCCCTTGCCGTTCCAAGGTTTCGACCTGCCGGAAGACCTCAAGATGCTGTCGGACACGATCGCCGAGTTCGTTCGCGGTGAAATCGTGCCCGCCGAGTCGGCCGTGTCGGGCGACGAGCGCGCGATCCCGGCCGAGCAGCTGGCGGTGTTGCAGAAGAAGGCGCGAGACGCCGGATTCTGGTGCCTGGAAGCGCCGAAGGAATTCGGTGGCGGCGGGCTGAGCACGTTCGAGGGCACGGTGCTGACCGAGCAGATGGCCAAGCACCGCTACAGCTTCCCGTCCCCGGGCGGCGGTGTGTTCGGGATCGAGCCGCCGGTGGTGCTGTACAAGGGCAGCCCGCACCAGATCGAGAAGTACGTGGTGCCCACGATCGAAAACTCCTGGTCCGCCTTCACCGCGATCAGCGAGCCGACGGGCGGCTCGGACCCCGCCCGCGCGATCCGCACCACCGCGACGCGCGACGGCGACACCTACCGCATCAACGGACGCAAGCTCTGGACCACCGGCGCGGACTCCGCCCGCTACGGCATCGTCTACGCCCGCACCGACCGCGCCGCCGGGCGCAAGGGAATCAGCGCGCTCATCGTCGACGGCGGCACCCCGGGGATGAACGTCACCGGCGTGCCCGTGCTGCGCGATCACTGGACCACCGAAGTGCGCTTCGACGACGTGGTCGTGCCCGCGGAGAACCTCGTCGGCGAGGAAGGCCAGGGATTCGGGCTGGCGCAACAGTGGCTGGTGCGGGGCAGGCTGCGCTACGCGGCGCAGGCCGTGGGCGTCGCCGAGGAAGCGGTGCGCATCGCGACCGAGTGGGCGAAGTCCCGCGAAACGTTCGGCGCGCTACTGGCGACCCGCCAGGCTGTGCAGTTCGCCATCGCCGACGCGCGAGTGCGGATCAACGCCGCCCGCCACCTGACCTGGGAGGCGGCCTGGGAGGCCGACCAAGGCCGCGACGCGCGGACGAAGGCGTCGATCGCCAAGCTCTACGGCACCGAGACCGGGTTCGCCGTGGTGGACGCGATGATGCAGATCCTGGGCGGCATGGGCATGACCAAGGACTTGCCGCTGGAGCACTGGTTCCGCGGGCTGCGGGTGGCCAGGGTCGTGGAGGGGCCAAGTGAGATCCACCGGTTCCTCATCGCGCGCGACATCCTCGGCGGTGCCGCCCTGGGGCGCACCTCGTGACCGCGATCGAGAACTCGCCAGGAGACCTGGGCCCGCTGCTGAGCCCGGCCTCGGTCGCGATCATCGGCGCGTCGGCGACTCCGGACATCATTTCCGGCCTGCCGCAACGGATCCTGGCCCAGCACGGCTACCCCGGCGCGGTGTACCCGGTGAACCCCCGCTATGACGCCATCGACGGTCTGCGCTGCTACCCCGGCATCGAGGCGGTCCCGGGACCGGTGGACGTCGCGCTGGTCGTGGTGAACGCCGAACGCGTCAACGGCGTCGTCGCCGAGTGCGGGCGCGCGGGCGTGCCGTTCGTGGTGATCATCAGCTCCGGGTTCGCCGAGCAGTCCGACGGCGGGCAGCGCCAGCGCGAGCTGCGCGCGCTGTGCGACCGGTTCCCGGACATGCGGGTGCTGGGACCGAACGCCGAGGGGACGATGAACGTCGTCGACACGATCCCGCTCGGGTTCAGCCCGACGATCAACTACGACCGCGGGCTCGACCGGCTGATCGCCGGCGACGTCGCGGTGGTCGCCCAGAGCGGCGGACTGGGGTTCGCGTTGTTCAACGACGGCCTCGGGCGCGGGCTCGGGTTCAGCCACGTGGTCAGCACCGGCAACGAGGTCGACCTGGACCTGGCCGACGTCGCCGCCCACCTGGTGGACGACCCGGCGACGCGGGTGCTGCTGCTGTTCGTCGAAGGCCTGGCCGCCCCGGAACGGCTGGCGAAGATCGGGCTGGCCGCACGGGCCCGGGGCAAACTCGTGATCTTGGCGAAGGTCGGCGGCACCGCCGCCGGGCGCCGCGCCGCGCTCGCCCACACCGCGCACGACCCGGGCGACGCGGCCGAATTCGCCCGGGCGGTGCGCGAAGGCGGGATCGTGCCGGCCGCCGACCAGGAAGAGCTGGTGGACCTGGCCATGGTGTTCTCGCGGACGCGGGCCCCGGCGGGCCGCCGGATCGGGGTGGTGACGACCTCGGGCGGGGCGGGCACCTGGCTCGCCGACGACCTGGTCCTGGCGGGCCTGGACCTGCCCGTGCTCAGCGACAGCCTGCAGACCCGGCTGCGGGCACTGATCCCGGCCTACGGCAGCCCGGTGAACCCCGTGGACACCACCGCCCAGGTGCTCAGCCGCGGCGGGGTGTCCCCGGTGCTGCGCCTGCTCGCCGACAGCGGCGATGTCGACGTGCTGGTTCTGGTCGCCACCCTCGCCGACGCCAAGCAGCTCGAACGGGAGGCCGAGGAACTGACCGCGCTGGCGGCTCGGGTGCCGCTGGTGGTCTACAGCTACACCCGTCCCTCCCCTCGCAGCATGCAGCTGGCCGAGGAGCTCGGGATCGCGTGTTTCACCAGCGGCCGCCGGACCGCCGCGGCGGTGGCCGCGCTGACCCGCGCGTTCACCGCCGGAGGTTGAGCTGTCTTCGCGTGCGCGAGGCGGCCGACTGCTTCGGCCGCCTCGCACACACCGCGCCGTCCCGACCCATCCGGACAACCTGGCGATTCGGCGGCGACGGCGATCCGAGGTAATGGCCGTGGACCGGGCGATGCCCTTCATCCTGCTTGGCACCGCCCGCCGGCAGTTCGCCGGCGCCAATGGTCTTTCGATTGCCAGGGTGGGAATCCCACCCGACAACCGGCGCCGGTCTCCGACCGTGCCATTGCGGACCGTACAGCTCGTCCGCGTTGCAGAACCGGCACTCGCCACCTCGAGGTCAGGGCAGAAGACGAAATCCGTCCACAATGTCCTCTGGTCAGGAAATCGTCGTCGACCGGCTGAGCGACTCCCACGTGGTGACATCGGCCAGCAGTGCCTCGTGGTGCTGGTGCAGGCCGTCGAGCGCGTCTTCTCCGAGGAGGAAGTGCAACGGCGGGTTCTCGGATTCGAGGACCTTGACGATCGCCGCGGCGCCCTTGGCCGGGTCGTTGGGCTCCTGGCCCACGACGCTCTTGACCATCTTCCGCAGCTCGCCCGAGGTCGCGTGGTACGCGGGGTTCTCGGGGGTCCACTGCAGACTGGTGCTGAACTGGGTGCGGAACATCCCCGGTTCCACCACCACGACCCGGATGCCGAGAGGGGTCAGTTCGAGCGACAGCGCCTCGCCCAGAGACTTGAGCGCGTGCTTGGTGGCGTTGTAGCCGCTCAGGCCCGGGAAGGTGATCAGCCCACCGATGGAGCTCATGACCACGATCGTGCCGTTCCCCTGCTCGCGCATCACGGGGAGGACGGCCTGAGTCAGCTCCACCGCACCGAAGTAGTTGACGTCGAACATGCTGCGCAAGTACTCGACCGGGGTTTCCTCGACGGCACCGATCACGCTGACCCCGGCGTTGTTGACCAGCACGTCGATGCGGCCGAACACGGCCAGCGTCGCCTCGACCGCGGCCCGGATGGACGCCGGGTCCGTGACGTCCATCGCCGCCGTGCTGACCCGGTCGCCCCCGGCCGCAGCCAGGTCGGCGAGAGTCTCCGGACGGCGCGCGGTGGCCATCACGCGGTCACCAGCGGCCAGCGCGGCCCGCACGAGCTCCCGGCCGAAGCCGCTCGAGCAGCCCGAGATCAGCCAGACGCGCCCCGGTGTTTCGTTCGTCATTCCCATGCCTTTCGCGTTCGTGTTTACCGAGGTCAATGGTCGTCTCGAGCTGCCCGCTCCGTCCAACACCGGTTACCTGTCGTAGTTGTAGGCTTTTCCTGTGACCCCTGATCTTCGGCAGCTGAGGTACTTCGTCGCTGTCGCGGAGGAGTCCAGCTACACACGCGCGGCCGAGCAGCTCATGATCAGCCAGCAGTCGCTGTCGCAGCAGATCACCTTGCTGGAACGCATGCTGGGCGTGAAGCTCTTCGACCGCGACACCCGCGGCACCCGCCTGACCGCGGTCGGCGCGCTGTTCCTCCCCGAAGCCCGCGCGGTGCTCACCCGGGCAGACGAAGCGTTCGATCTGGTGGCCCGGGCCACGCGCGGCGAGGTCGGCCGCCTGTGCCTCGCCTTTCTCGCGACCACCACGAACTACCTGCTGCCGCCAGTGGTGCGCGCGGTCCGGCAACGGCTCCCCGAGCTCCGGCTGACCACAGAGGAAACGACGATCGCCCTGTTGGTCGAGGGGTTACGCAAAGGTCGCTACGACGTCGCGTTCACCCGGCCGCCGCTTGTCGACGGCCTGGAATCGCGCACGCTCGTGAGCGAACCGGTGTGCGCGGTCCTGCCCGAAGATCACCCGCTGGCCGGCCGCGCCGAACTGGCTCTCGCCGAGCTGGCCGGCGAACGCTGGGTCCTGACCCCGCGCAGCTCCTGGGAACCGTGGCACCAGGCGTTCGACAGCTCCTTCCGGACAGCCGGATTCACCCCCGACGTGGTCCACCGGGACGCGAGCGTGCAGGCGCTGCTCGGCCTCGTCGCCGCCGGAGTGGGGATCACGCGGCTCGCCCGGTCGGCGAGCAGCCTGCGCCGCTCGGGTGTGGTCTTCGTGCCGATCACCGGAGAGCTCGTCTCCACCGAAATGGTCTGGCTGGCGGGCAACGACTCCGCCGCGCTCCACGCGCTGCTGGACGTCGTCACCGACATCGCCCTCTCGACCGACTTCACCGAAGCCGGCTGACGCGCTGGAGGCAGCCGCGCGGCAGCCGGGGCGGAAGTGTCGCCGTCCGCGGCGTGGGCACCCAAGATCAGGCGGCGGCCCGTTCGCGGATCTCCACCGCCTTCTCGAGCATCTTCCCCGTGCTGGTGAACCAGTCCTGCAGGTTCAGATCCACGATGAGCTCGTCCGCGCCGGCCTCTTCGGCCGTGTGGATATCCTCCACGATCTGGTCGAGCGTGCCGACGAACGCCGATCGGTCGGGTCCGGCCGGACGGTCGGTGAAGGTGACGTTGCCCACCACGACCAGCTCCATCCGGCTCGCGTCGCGGCCGTACCCAGTGGCCATGTCCCGGATGCGGTCCCAGTCCGCGCGCAAGGCCGCGGCTCCGGCCGGCCCGGGTGTGGTCAGCAGCGGCAGCCAGCCGTCCGCACGCTGGGCGATGCGCTGCAGGGCCGTGGAACTGGAACTGCGGCCCAGGTTGCTGGCACCGCCGGCGAGCATCACCGGGATCTTCGACGCGGGCTTCGGCAGGACCGAGGCCTTGTCGATGATGACCCGAGGACTCCGGATGCTCACCGGATCCGGTCCCCACACCGCGTCGAAGACGTCCAGCATCTCGTCGAGGAACCGCCCGCGATCCCCCCGGGTGGCGCCTGTGGCCCGCAGCACGTCACTGGACCAACCGGCGCCCAAGCCCGCGATGACGCGGCCGCCGCTGATCTGATCGACCGTGGCCAGCGCCTTCGCCAGCGGCACGGGGGTGTGGAGAGCCGCGATCAGCACGGCCGTACCGAGCCGTACCTTCTCGGTCACCACCGCCGCGGCCGTGAGAACCGCCAGCGGATCGGCGGTCTGGCGCCCGCTTTCCGGCCACGGCACGTTCGGCGGCGCATACGGTTCGAGCGGTGTCTCCGGGAACAACAACTGTTCGTAGGTCCACAAGCTCGCGTATCCGGCCGCTTCGGCCGTTCTGGCGGCTTCGACCACGTCGTGTTGCAGGTCCACTCCCAGCCGCTGAGGCAGCCGCAGTCCGAGTTTCATTCAAAGCTCCGCTGTAGTCGTGTCCGGTCCCCTACTGCGAGTCTGAACACTCACATCGATGTGAAGGTCAAGGTAGGCTGGAACACATGAAAATCGGAGAGCTCGCTGAGCGCACCGGCGTCTCTCGTCGGTTGCTGCGCTACTACGAGGAGCAGGGCCTGCTCATGCCCACCCGCTCCCCCAACGGTTACCGTGAGTACGGAGAGCCGCACGTGGACGTCGTGCAGCAGATCAAGGGACTGCTCGACGCCGGCCTCCCGACCCGCATCATCCAGCAGCTCCTGCCGTGCCTGGACCAGCCGCACACCATCTACGCGCCCTTCGTCACACCCGAAATGATCACCACACTGCAGCACGAACAAGCCCGACTCTCCGAACGCATCGAATTCCTCACCCGCAACCGGGACGCCATCGCCGGCTACCTCGAAACCGTTCTCAGCGTCACGTCTGAGAACACCGCGAGCATGACCGCATCGTGAACTGACGCAGCGGCCTTGAAAAAGTCCCGCTCGACGCACGGCTCAGGTCAGGCGATGGCCGCATAGGCGCTCACGTGCTCGATGTGCATCCGCACGAGCAGCATGCCGGGGACGCTGTTGCGTTCGCCGAACTCGCGCGCACGGTCCTCACCCATGTATCGCGCCGCGATGCTCGTCGCCCAGGTGCGCAACTGTCCGGGGTCCTCGCAGATGTCCGTGTGTCCCCAGAGGACAGCGTGGGAGTAGGGAGCCACCTCGTCGTCGACGCAGACCGCGGCCCGTCCGTCGCGGATGAGGTCGTGGGCTTTCACCGTCACGTTCTCCGTGGTGAACACGAGATCATCGCCGTCCAGGAGGAACCACACGGGGGCGATGTGCGGGGCCCCGTCCGCCCGCACGGTGGCCACCTTGCCCGTGCGGGTGCCTTCCCCGACGAAGGCTTTCCACTCGTTCTCTTCCATTTCGGTCATGCCGATCAGCATCCGTCCGGGCTGCGGCGGACGCAATGCTGCCGACGGGTTGCAACGGCCTTGACCTGCGAAAACGCGTGATGTGGAGGATCCGGGCCGCGCACGGCCGAGGACAGCGGACCTCAGGTGGAACTGTGGCGTCCACAATGGACTTCCACAACGCGGACGCGGCAGTGGAAACCATTTTTTTCGCGACGCCGCGATTTCCTCCCCGGCGCTCGGCGTCGCGCCCGGACACCGAGGTCACCTCGCGAAACGTCCCACTCGACCCCAAGCGCCATAAACTGGTCCTCCGCGGCAGCGCCCCGGCGCCGTCGGGCAACCGCGGCCCGAACTTGTGGACGGAGGCGATCAGGTGCTGCTGGGTCGCCACCGTGAGTGCGCAACGCTCGACAAGCTGGTCGGAGCCGTCCGTGCGGGGCAGGGCCGTGCGCTGCTGCTGGTCGGCGAAGCCGGGGCCGGTAAGACCGCGCTGCTGCGGTACGTCGCCGCGCACGCCGCGGAGTGCCGGGTGTTGCGCACGGCCGGCGTCGAGGCCGAGATGGAACTGCCGTTCGCCGGGTTGCACCAGCTGTGCGTGCCCCTGTTGGACAGGCTGGACAGGCTGCCGGCCCCACAGCGTCAAGCGTTGAGCACTGCCTTCGGCCTGACCGCGGGTTCGGCGCCGGACCGGCTCCTCGTCGGGCTGGCCGTGCTGAGCCTGCTGGCCGACGCCGGCGCCGAGCGTCCGCTGGTGTGCCTGGTCGACGACCTGCAGTGGCTCGATCACGCTTCGGCTCAGGCGCTGGCGATAGCGGCGCGCAGGCTGTTCGCCGAATCCGTGGGCTTGGTCTTCGCGACGCGAGAACGGGTGCCGGCTGCCGTGTTGATCGGCGTCGCCGAGCTGCCGGTCCTGGGACTGCCCGCCGGGGACGCCCGGGCCCTGTTGCGGACGGCGCTGCCGGGACCGGTGGACGAACGCGTGGTGGAGCAGATCGTCACGGACGCCGGGGGAAATCCGCTGGCGTTGCTGGAGTTGCCGCGGCGCATGCCGCCCTCGGAACTCGCCGGCGGCTTCGGTCTGCCCGCCGCCCGGGATTCACCGGGCCGGATCGAGGCGAGTTTCCAGGAACGGGTCGCGCGGCTGCCGGAAGCGTCCCGATGGCTGCTGCTGGTCGCGGCGGCCGACCCGCTCGGCGACGCGGTGCTGGTGTGGAGTGCCGCCGAACTGCTGGGGGTGGGGGTCGACGCGGCCGCCCCCGCCGTGTCGGCGGGCCTCGTCGAATTCGGCGCACGGGTGGGGTTCCGGCACCCGCTCGTGCGCTCGGCGGTCTACGACAGCGCCACAGAGCAGCAACGGCAGCGTGCACACCAGGCGCTGGCGGAGTGCACGAACCCCGACTCCGATCCGGACCGCAGGGTGTGGCACCGCGCCCGGGCCGTCGCCGGGCCGGACGAGGAGGTGGCGGCCGAGCTGGCCCGGTCGGCGACCCGCGCGCAGGCCCGAGGCGGCCTTCCCGCCGCCGCGGCATTCCTGGCTCGTGCGGTCGAGCTCACCCGCGACCCGGTGAGCCGGGCGGAGCGAGCGCTCGCCGCCGCGCGGTTCGCGTTCGACGCGGGCGCGCCCGAGATGGCGCTCGGCCTGTTGTCGGTGGCGCAGGCGGGCCGCCTCGACGACCGGCACCACGCGAAGGTCAACCTGCTCCGAGCCGAGGTGGCGTTCGCGGTCAGCCGGGGCGCGGAAGCGCCCATGCTGCTGCTCAAGACCGCTCAACAGCTGGAGTCGTTCGACACGCGCCTGGCCAGGGACACCTATCTGCAGGCCCTGTCGGCGGCGCGGTTCGCGCTCCACCTCGCGGTCGGCGGCAACGTGGTGGAGGTGGCGGAAGCGGCCCGGCGCGCCCCCTCCCGAAGGGCCCGCCCACCCCGGCGGACCTGCTCCTCGACGGCCTGGCCGCCCGCGACACCGGTGAGCTCGCCGCCGGTAGCGAACTGCTGAAACGGGCCTTGCGGGCGTTCTGCGACGAGGCCGACGCCGGCGTGGAGGAGCTGCGCTGGCTGTGGCTGGCCGGCACCACCGCGCCCGACCTGTGGGACTACCGAAGCTGGGAGCGGCTCGCGACGCACCACGTCGAGCAGGCCCGTGCCGCCGGGGCGCTCACCACGCTTCCGCTGGCCGTGACCTCGCGCGTGGCGGTGCATGTGGTCCTGGGCGAGCTGGCCGAGGCAGCCGCGCTGGTCGGCGAGATCGACGTCCTGGCCGAGGCGATCGGCGTCGGCCTCGCGCCGTACGGAGCGGTCATGCTCGCCGCCTGGCAGGGCCGCGAGGAAGAGACTTCGGCGATGGTCGCAGCCACCCGCGCCGAGGTGCTGGCTCGCGGTGAGGGCGCCGGGGCGCAGATCTACGCGTGGGCGGAGGCGCTGCTGGGCAACAGCCTGGGCCGTTACGCCGACGCGGTGGCCGCGACCGACCTCGTGGAGCAGGAACAGCTGCTGGTCGGAGCGGGCCTCTGGATGATGGCCGAACGCGTCGAAGCGACGGCCCGGAACGGGCAGCCGGATGAGGCCGCGCAGGCGTTCCGGCGGCTTTCCGCGCACACCCGGGTCAGCGGCACGGAATGGGCACTCGGCATCGAGGCCCGGTGCCGGGCGCTGGTCACCGAAGGCTCGGTCGCGGAGGACAACTACGTGGAGTCCGTCGAACGGCTCGGCCGGTCACGCGTGCGCGGGGAACTGGCGAGAGCCCACCTGCTGTACGGCGAGTGGCTGCGCCGGAACCGGCGGCGGCAGGCGGCGCGCGAGCAGCTGCGGACCGCGCACGACCTGTTCACGGAAATGGGGATGGACGCGTTCGCGCGCCGGGCGCAGCGGGAACTGCTGCCGGGCGGGGAACTGCCGCGCCGCCACGCCGCCGAAGGAGGTGCCGAGCTCACCGCGCAGGAAGTCCAGATCGCTTGGCTGGTCCGGGAAGGCCTGTCGAACGCCGAGATCGGGACGCGGCTGTTCCTCAGTCCGCGCACGGTGGAATGGCACCTGGGCAAGATGTTCGGCAAGCTCGGCATCACCTCGCGCAAGCAGCTGCGCACCCTGCCGAGGCCCGCCTGTCCCGGGCCCGTCCGAGGGCCGACCGGGGTG
Organism: Amycolatopsis sp. 2-15; assembly: GCF_030285625.1. NCBI lineage: Bacteria > Bacillati > Actinomycetota > Actinomycetes > Pseudonocardiales > Pseudonocardiaceae > Amycolatopsis > Amycolatopsis carbonis. The sequence goes on along the minus strand of NZ_CP127294.1, from coordinate 5,780,357 downwards.
ACTCCCGGGTCCGAGGACGGCAGTCCGGGATCACGCTGAGGGCATGACCTCCACGCCCAAGCTACGCATGGCGCCGCGGACCTCCGCGCCGGACGCCACCGAGATCACCACGGCACTCGTCGTGAACGGCGAAGCGCGGGTGGTGGTCGCCGACTCGCGCGTCACGCTGCTCGACGCCCTGCGCGACCGGCTGCACCTCACCGGCACCAAAAAAGGCTGCGACCAGGGCGCGTGCGGCGCGTGCACAGTGCTCGCCGACGGGCACCGGGTGCTTTCGTGCCTGACGCTGGTCGCACAATGCGAAGGCCGTGAGGTGACCACCATCGAGGGGCTGTCGCGCGACGGAAGTCCGCACCCGATGCAGGAGGCGTTCGTGCGGCACGACGCTTTCCAGTGCGGCTACTGCACACCCGGCCAGATCATGTCGGCCGTGGCGCTGCTGGCCGAGGGCCGCGCGAGGACCGACGAGGACATTCGCGAGTTCATGAGCGGGAACCTCTGCCGCTGTGCCGCGTACCCGAACATCGTGGCCGCGATTCGGGAAGTGGCGGACACGGGAGGTACCGATGCGCTTGTTTGAGTACGTGCGGACGTCCGAGGTGGCCGACGCACTGGCGGCGTCGGCGGGCACCGGCGCCGCCTATCTCGCCGGCGGCACCACCCAGGTCGACCTGATGAAGGACGGTGTCCTCGCACCCGAGCGGCTGGTCGACATCACCCGGCTGCCGCTGCGCGGGGTCCTGGGTACCGGGAGCTCGTTGCACGTCGGCGCGCTGACCACGATGGAGGAGCTGGCCGCGGATCCGCTGGTCACGCACCGGCTGCCCATGGTGCGCGAGGCGCTCCTGCTCGGGGCCTCCGTGCAGTTGCGGAACATGGCCACGATCGGCGGCAACCTCCTGCAGCGCACACGTTGCCGGTATTTCCGTGACCCGGCGGTCGCCACCTGCAACAAACGCACGCCGGGGTCCGGCTGCGCCGCCGTCGCCGGACCGGCCCGGATGCACGCGATCCTCGGCGTGAGCGAGCGGTGCATCGCGCTGCACGCGTCCGACCTCGCCGTGGCCCTCGTGGCGCTGGACGCCCTGGTGCACCTCGAAGGCGCCGGGGGAACACGGACGGTGCCGCTCACGGAGTTCTACCTGGAGGCGGGCACGACGCCGGACGTGGAAACCGTGCTGGCCCCTGGCGAGCTGATCACGGAGGTCGAGATCCCGTTGTTGCCGGAGACCACGCGCTCGGGCTATCTGAAGGTTCGGGACCGGGTGTCCTACGAGTTCGCCCTCGTTTCGGTGGCGGCGGCACTCGAGATCGAGGACGGGGTCGTGAGTACGGCACGGATCGGCCTCGGCGGTGTCGGTTCGAAGCCATGGCGGGCCCTGGCGGCCGAGGACGTGCTGCGGGGCGCGCCGCCGACCGCGGCGAACTTCCGCGACGCCGCGGCGGCTGCGCTCGCGGGAGCGTGGACCGTGCCGGGCACCACGTTCAAGGTCGAGCTGGCTCAACGGGCACTGGTCCGGCAGCTCCAGACCGTATCGGAGATCTCCCGATGACCACCTTCCAGACACTGCCGTTCATCGGCACCGGACTGAGCCGGGTCGACGGGCCCCGCAAGGTCAGCGGCCAGGCGCTCTACTCGTCGGACTTCAGTGCGGCCGGCCAGGCGCACGCCGCCCTCGTGCGGAGCACCATCGCGGCCGGACGAATCACCGCGATCGACGCGTCCGTCGCCGAATCGGCACCCGGGGTCGTGAAGGTGTTCAGCCACCTGAGCACACCCCCGCTGGCGCGGGGACCGATGACTCCGCTGGGCGCGTCGCCGCCGGCCCCGATGCAGGACGATCGCGTGCTGCACCACGCCCAGCATGTCGCACTCGTCGTGGCCGAGACCCGCGAACAGGCCGATGCGGCCGCGGCGCTGGTCCGCGTCGAGTACGCGGCGGCCGAACCGGTCCTCGACCCGGACGATCCGCGCGCGGTCACCGTCGACAACCCGTGGGGCCTGGACCACGAGCGCGGTGACCTCGTGGCGGGTCTGGCCGCGGCGCACGTGACGGTCGAGGCCGAATACTCCACGTCGGACAACACCAACAACCCCCTCGGCCTGTTCGCCACCCTCGCCGAGTGGGACGGCGACCGGCTCACGGTGCACGACTCGACGCAGTGGCCGTCGATGGTGCAGGAGACGCTCGCAGCGGTCTTCGGCCTGCCCGAGGAGTCGGTGCGGGTGCTCAGCCCGTTCGTCGGCGGCGGATTCGGTGCCGGTCTGCGGGCGTGGCCGCACGTGATCCTCGCCGCGATGGCGGCGCGGGAACTGGGCCGCCCGGTGAAGATCGTGCTGACGCGGCCGCAGATGTTCACTTCGGTCGGCCACCGACCCAAGGGCGTCCAGCGGGTACGGCTCGGCGCGAGCGCCGACGGCCGTCTGCTCGCGCTGGAGCACCGCAGCCGCTCGCTGCTGGCCGTCGATGACGACGACTACGAACCCTTCGCGGCGGGCTCGGCCGCGGCCTACGCCTGCCCGAACATCCGCACCTGGGACCAGCAGGTGCGCGTGAACATCCCGGCCCCGGTCTCGATGCGAGCACCGGCGGAGGCACAGGGGAACTTCGCGCTCGAATCGGCGATGGACGAACTGGCGCTGGCCCTCCGCATGGACCCGCTGGACCTGCGCCTGCGCAACTACGCCGACACGCACCCCGGGCTGGGCCTGCCGTGGTCGGGCAAGGCGCTGCGGGAGTGCTACACCGTGGGCGCCGAGCGGTTCGGGTGGTCCCGGCGCCCGGCCGAGCCGCGAACCCTGCGCGACGGGCACTGGCTCGTCGGCCAGGGCATGGCGGGCGTGAGCTACCCGTGGTACCAGGCGCCGTGCCGAGCCCGGGCGACAGTGGCGGCCGACGGGCGGGCCACCGTCAGCAGCGCGGCCATCGACATCGGCACCGGGACCTACACGGTGATGACCCAGCTCTCGGCGGAACTGCTCGGCTTGCCCCCGGAGCGAGTGCGCTTCGACCTCGGTGACTCGGACCTGCCGAAGGCACCTCAGGCCGGCGGGTCCGGGCTCACCGGCGCCCTCGGCTCGGCCGTCCACGACGCGTGTGCGCGGCTGATCGGCGCCGTGCTCGACCTCGCGCGCGACGACCCCGGATCACCGTTGCACGGCAGTGCTCCCGCGGACGTGATCGCCACCGGCGGACGGATCCAACGGCGCGACGACCCGGACCGCGGCGAGACCTACACCGCCGTATTGACCCGCCACGGACTGCCGGAGCTCACCGCCGAGGGAAGCAGCACCCCGGCCGATCCCCACCGCCTGGGAATGGCACCCGCGGGGTCGTTCGGAGCGCATTTCGCCGAGGTCCGCGTCGACGAGGACCTCGGCCTGGTCCGGGTGACACGCGTGGTGTCGGTGATCGACGGTGGGCGGATCCTCAACGAGAAGACGGCCACCAGCCAGATCATCGGTGGCGTGATCGGCGGGATCGGCATGGCGCTGTTCGAGGACACGGTCACCGACCCGGCCACCGGTCGCATCACGAACGCCACTTTCGGCGACTATCTGGTCCCCGTGCACGCGGACATCCCCGACCTCGACGTGACCTTCGTCGGCGAGCCCGACCGGATGAACCCGATCGGCACCAAGGGAGTCGGTGAGGTCGGCCTGGTGGGCGTCGCCGCCGCGATCGCCAACGCAGTGCACCACGCGACCGGGGTACGCGTGCGGTCGCTGCCGATCACTTTGGACGCATTGCTGTGACACGCCGGCGGGAGGGCTGCCGAACCGGGACCCGAGGTGCGTCAGCCGAGGGCCTGAGCGAGATCGGCGATGAGGTCGTCGGGGTCCTCGATGCCCACGGAGATCCGGACGAGCGAGTCCGTGAGGCCGATCTCCTCACGCAGCTCGACCGGCACGCCCGAGTGCCTCGTGGACGCAGGGTGCACACGAGCGTCTCGGTGCCGCCGAGGCTCACGGCCAGTTTGCAGATCCGCAGCCACTCCAGGAAGGCGAACGCACCGGCTTCCCCGCCCTCGACGTCGAACGAGAAGGTCGATCCCGGCGCGGTGGCTTGCCGGTCGAACACTGCCCGGGCCGGATCGCCGGGCTCGAGGAACCCGAGATAGTCCACTTTGGTCCGGCCAGGAACTCCGCGAGGCGCCGCGCGTTGCGGCACGCTCGCTCCGCACGGATGTGCAGGGTCTCCAGCGAACGCAGCAGCAGCCAGGACGAATGGGGGTCGAGCTGCGTTCCGATCGCGCCGCGGGTGCGATCGACGCGGCCGACCAGGTCGGCGCTGCCGGTGAGGCCGCCGGCCACCAAGTCGCTGTGCCCTCCGGCGTACTTGGTCAGCGAGTACACCGCGAGGTCGGCACGGTGGCGCAGCGGTTGCTGGAACATCGGGCCCAGGAGCGTGTGGTCGCACACGACCACCGGGCGCCGGCCTTGTCGTTGTGCGATCAGGTCGGCCACGTCGGCCATCAACGACAGGTCGACAACGCCGCTGGTCGGATTGGCCGGTGTCTCCACGAAGATCACCCCGACCGGCCCGAGCGCCATCGCCTCCTCGGCGGCGTTCGTGACGTCACCCCGGTCGAGGCCGTCGGTGAACCCGGCCGATGGAATTCCCAGTGCCGACAAAGTGCTGCGCACCAGCGTTTCGGTGCCTCCGTAAAGGGGCCGCGAGTGCAGGACAACCTCACCGGGGCCGACGAACGTCAGCACCGTCGTCGCGATCGCCGCCATGCCTGACGAAAAGACGGCGCCGCGCTCGGCTTCGTCCCAGACCGCGAGCCGGTCCTCGAGGATTTCGAAGTTCGGGTTGTTGAAGCGGGAGTACACCAGGCCCGCCTCCTCGCCCTCGCGGGCCGGGCGCCGCCCCGACGTGATGTCGAAGAAGTCCTTGCCCTGCTGGGCGGACTCGAACACGAACGTCGAAGTCAGGAACATCGGCGGCTTCAGCGATCCTTCGGACAGCGCCGGCGAGAAGCCGTAGCCCATCATCAAGGTCTCCGGCCGCAGCTGCCGACCTCCGACGTCACGCTGCTTGTAGTTCCCGCTCTTCATCGCCCAACTCCCTCATGATTCTCCACCGCACGCCTATCGCGGCGGCACGACAATTCCGGCTTTCGTGAAACGAAACGGGACTTCCTTGTCCTCACGTCGGCTCCCTCACGCGCGAGGCTCGGGGCGACACTCACGCCGAAATCACGAAGTCGGGAGACGGCGCGCTCGGCGTTCACCGCACGCTCCGGCACGTGCAAACCCGCGGCGAGCGGTGCCCCGCCGTCCAAGCCCAGCACTCGCTCGGTGCCGATCAACACGCCCACCGCGGTGACGTGGGCCTGGCCGAACGGATCGCTGACCGTCACGCGCGTGTGACGCACAGCGCCGTCGGCGCCAAGACCGAGGATTTCCGCCACCGCGATCCCGCTCGCGTCCAACGCGACATGCACCAACGACGGCAGCAACCGGAACAACAGGCCAGTCAAGGGCAAGCCCGGATTCCTCACTGGCAGCACGTTGTCCCCGCGCCGGTGACGTGCTATACACACCTGCTATAACGATACGTTATAGTACGGAGGATCGGGATGGGGCAACCGGTGCGGTCGTGGATCGATGATCACGCGGCGCGGACACCCGGACGCGAGGCGGTCGTCGATCTGGCGACCGGGCGCAGGCTCACCTACGCGCAGCTCAGCCTGCGGGTGCGGGCGCTGGCGGTGGCCTTGCGGGAGCGTGGTGTCGAGCGAGGCACCCGGGTCGCCGTGCTGTCCCGCAACGACTTCCGCACCTTCGAAGTCCTCTATGCGTGTGCGCACGTGGGCGCGATCTGCGTACTGCTCAACTGGCGGCTGAGCCCGGACGAGCTCACCGCCATCGTCACCGACGCCGACCCGCTGGTCCTGCTCGCCGAGAGCTGGTCGGCGCGGACCGCGGACCAGCTCGCCGAGACGACCGGCATCGCGGTGCGGGTGACGTGGGCCAGCGAGGCGGATGAGCACGACGACTACGAGCCGCTGACCGAGGCGCGCGACGGTGCCGTCGAGCGGTTTCCGGAGGTCGACGAAGACGACCCGTGGACGATCATCTACACCTCCGGGACCACCGGCCTGCCCAAGGGAGTGCTCGCGACACACCGCAACGTCTTGGCGAGCATCACGGGGATCGCCCTGGCCGGCGAGGTCGGTCCCCAGTCCCGCTGCCTGACAGTGCTGCCGACCTTCCACGTCGCTGGGCTGGCCCTGTTCGCGCATCCGGTACTGCTGCTCGGTGGAACGGTGGTGGTGATGCGCCAGTTCGACCCGGCACGGGCGCTGGCACTGCTGACGGACACCACCGAGCCCCTCACCCACTTCTGCGGCGTACCGGCCAACTTCCAGTTCATGGAGCGGCTGGACGCCTTCCGGGACGCCGACTTCCGTGGTGTCGTCGCCGCGGTGGGCGGTGCGCCCGTGCCGACGGCGTTGATCGAGTCGTGGACCGGACACCACGCTTCGATGGTGACCGTGTACGGCATCACCGAGGCAGGAGCGACGGTGATCGCGGTCCCCGCCGCGCGAGCGGTGGACAAGAACGGCACGATCGGCCTGCCGCTGCTGCACGCGGCCTGCCGGATCCGAGCCGAGAACGGCCGGGCCGCCGATCCGGGCGAGGTCGGCGAGCTGCAGATCCGGGGCGCCCTGGTCACTCCGGGCTATTGGCGCAACCCCGAGGCGACCAGGACGGCCATCGGCGAGGACGGGTGGTTCGGCACGGGGGATCTGGCCGTGCGAAGTGCGGACGGGTACTTCACCGTCGTCGACCGCCGCAAAGACATGTACATCTCGGGTGGGGAGAACGTCTACCCCGCCGAGGTGGAGAACATTCTCCACGCCCATCCTCAGGTTTCCCAGGCGGCGGTCATCGGCGTCCCGGACGACCGTTGGGGCGAGGTGGGTCTCGCCTATGTCGTCCCCGCCGGAACCCAGGCGCCTGCCCCGGCGGAACTGGCCGACTGGTGCGCCACCCGGCTGGCCCGCTACAAAGTGCCCGCGCGGTTCCACCTCACCGAAGAGCTCCCGCGCAACGCGACGGGAAAGATCCTCAAGACCGAACTGCGCCGACTCGCTGCCACCTCATGACGACCCGGCCTCGCCCCGCCGCCGGGCAGGACCCGCTGACGGACCTGCATGCACGACGCCATGCCCTGACCGAGGCCTGGGCTGATTTCTTCGGTGGCGCAGCCGTTCCGGCGCAGTGCGTTCCCGCCGACATCGAGGCGAGCTGGCACCGGACGCGGCGGAGCGGGCTGCGCGAAACCGCGCCCGCCGAGTTGCCCGGCGTGCCTGCGTCCGCGGAAGGGTCGCTGCTGGCCGGCCACCGCCGCTCGTTGGAGCAACCGCTGCACGACGTGGCCGAGAACACCGGGTTTCTCGTTGCCTTGGCAGGTCCGGACGCCTCCCTGGTAACCGCGCGCGCCGGCCGGCACATGGCGAAACCCGCACGCCGGCTCAACGCGGTCGACGGCACGCTGTGGACCGAGAACGCGATGGGCACCAACGCGGTCGCGCTCGCGCTACACAGCGGGCACCCGGTCGAGGTGTTCACCGCACAGCATGCCAATGAAGTGCTGCACGACTGGACTTGCTGGGCCTTCCCGGTCCGGGATCCGCGTACCGGGGCCATCATCGGTGCGGTCGATGTCTCGGCGCCGTGGTCGCACCATTCGGGCAGCGGACGCGCTTTGGCCCGTACCCTCGCGGCGCTGGTCGAGCTGCGCTTGAGTGATCTGCCGCCGGCCCCGGCCACGACGTCCGTGCTCGCGCTGTCCGTGCTCGGACACCCGCGGGCCACGGTCAACGGGCGGTCCCTGCACCTGTCACCCCGCCAGTTCGAGATCCTCACGATCCTCGCTCTGCGCCCCGACGGCACGGACCTCAAGCAGCTGCACGCGGCCCTGTACGGCGACCACCCCGTGGCCGCGGTCACCCTGCGGGCCGAGCTGTCGAAGCTGCGGCATTGTCTCGGTGCGGACGTGGTGCGGTCGCATCCTTACCACCTCGCCGGTGAGGTCCGGTGCGATCTGGCCGAACAGCTCCACCATGTGGCCGACGGCCGGCTCGGCGCCGCACTGGAGCTGCAGCGCGGCGACCTGCTCCCCGCCTCGGAGGCCCCGTTCCTGCGCGCGATGCGCGATCAGGCCCAGGTCGCGCTGCGCACCGCGGTGCTCACCACCGGGACCGTCCGCGAGGCGTTGCGCTACCTGGACAGCTTTCCCGACGACCTCCAGGTCCTCGAATCCGCCTGCGCCCGCTCCACCGCCACGGCATCGGAGCACGCACTGTGTCTCGGCAAGCTGCACGCCGCGTCCGCGGGCAACCCCTGACCCCGGCCCGGGCCACCGCAGCGCCAACGCTTCACCAACCTCGTGCGCGCTTGGCTGTCCGCCATCGACGGCACAGCGCTGTCCCGATCGAGGAGAAACACCATGACCACCATCCCCCGTCCTGCCTCGACACCGGTCTCGGCGGCCAGGGATTTCCTGTCGCGGGCCGGAAAACTGCTGATCGACGGCCGGTTCGTCGACGCCGCCGAGGGACGGACGTTCCCGAGCGTCGATCCCGGCAACGGGCAGGAACTCGCTCGGATCGCCGAGGCCACCGAACGGGACGTCGACCTCGCGGTGGCGGCCGCGCGCCGGGCGTTGGACGGTCCCTGGAAGCGAATGTCCACATCGGAGCGTGGCCGGTTGCTGCACCGGATCGGCGACCTGATCTCCCGGCACGCGGAGGAGCTCGCGGAGCTGGAGTCGCTGGACAACGGCAAGCCCTACAGCGCCGCGCTGGGAGTGGAGGTACCGCTGGCAGCCGACATGTTCTGGTACATGGCGGGCGCGACGACGCGCCTGAACGGACTCTCCGTCACTCCCACCGTGCCTTACCTGCCAGGCCAGGAATTCCACGCCTACACCCTGCGCGAGCCCGTGGGCGTGGTCGGGCAGATCATCCCGTGGAACGCTCCCTTGCTGATGGTCGCCTGGAAACTGGCGCCCGCGCTGGCCACGGGCAACACCGTTGTCCTCAAACCGGCCGAACAGACCCCGCTGACCGCGCTGCGCGTCGGCGAGCTGCTGCTGGAGGCCGGCCTGCCCGAGGGTGTGGTGAACATCGTCCCGGGCTTCGGGGAGATCGCCGGGGCGCACCTGGCCGCGCACGACGGGGTCGACAAGATCGCGTTCACCGGATCGACCGAGGTCGGCAAGTCGATCGTGCGTGCCGCCGCGGGCAACCTCAAGCGGGTCTCGTTGGAGCTCGGCGGTAAGTCGCCGAACATCGTGCTCGCCGACGCCGATGTCGACGCCGCGATCGCGGGGGCGTCGCTGGGCATCTTCTACAACCAGGGTGAGGTCTGCTCGGCCGGAAGCCGGCTCTACGTGCACGAGTCGCAGTACGACCGCGTCGTCGAGGGCATCGCCGAACGGGCCCGGGCGATCAAGGTCGGGTACGGCATGGACCCCGACACCGACATGGGTCCCCTGGTCTCCCGCGAACAGTTCGACCGCGTCAGCCACTACCTGGGCCTGCGCCACGGACCGGAGGGCGGCCGGGCCCTCGCCGGCGGCAACGTGCTGGACCGGCCCGGCTACTTCGTCGAGCCGACCGTGATCGCCGGCCCGGATGCCGGGCACCCGATCGTGCGGGAGGAGATCTTCGGTCCCGTGCTCACGGCCCTGCCCTTCACTGACCTGGACGACCTGGCCCACCAGGCCAACGACACCACCTACGGCTTGGCCGCCGGCGTCTGGACGAAGGACCTCTCCGCCGCGCACAAACTGGCCCGCCGGCTGCAGGCGGGCACCGTGCACGTGAACACGTACCACGTGTTCGCCGCCGAGCTGCCGTTCGGCGGGTACAAACAAAGCGGCTGGGGACGGGAGAAGGGCGACGAGGTGCTGCAGCAGTACTTGGAGACCAAGACCGTCGTCGCGGCGCTCTGACCAGCGGCGACCGGCACGTGAGCGGTGGTCGGCTAGGGTCGGGCGCTGTGACCCCGAAGCCGACCACCGCGGCCGGTGCGCAGGCACCCTCGGCCCGGGACCTGCGCACCGCCACCCTGGACGCGGCCGCCCGGCTGCTGGCGACAGCAGGGCCGGACGGGCTGACCATCCGCAAGATCGCCGCCGCCGCGGGCTGCTCGACCATCACCGTCTACCACTACTTCCAGAACAAGCAGGGGCTGCTGGACGCCGTCTACGTCGAAGGGCACACCCGGCTCAGCGAAGCCCAGCGCCGGCAGCAGTTCACCGATGATCCCGAAGCCGACGTTCGCAACACCTGCCTCGTCTACCGCGACATCGCCTTGGCCAACCGGTACTACTTCCACGTGATGTTCGGGCAACTGGACTCGGTCCACCGCCCCACCGGCGACACCCGGGCGACCGGCCGGGAAAACTTCGCCCGCTTCATCGAGGTCGTCCGCAGGTGGGGCGAACGGACTCCGCTGCGGACCGACCCGGAGTCCGCCGCACACGCACTGTGGGCCTGCGGGCACGGCATGGTCGCTCTCGAACTGACCGACAACGCCCCCCACAGCGCGGCCGCGCACCGCTATCGCACGGCCATCGACCTCATGATGACCGGCCTGCGCACCTGATCGGCGCCCTGCCGCCACAGTCATCGGCACAGTCATCTGACGGGTGATCGACCCCGGACGGGCCCGCGAACATGGAGGCTGTCGGAGCGAACGCGGGGAAGGGATTCGCGTCATGACAGTCGGCGCCCGTCGGGAGCGTCCGGAGGCGAACGAGGCCGCGGCCGTCTCGCTCCGCGACGCCGTGCGGGAGTTCGCGCTCACGGCGATCGTCCTGTGTGCCACCGTGGTCGCGGTCGGGGTGGTCTTCGGGAGTGGCTGGAAGGTCGCGGAGACGCAGGTCCGCGTGGGACAGCTGGTGATCGCCGGATTCGTCGCGGTGCTCCTCGTCGTCCTGATCCGGTCGCCGTGGGGGCGGCGCTCGGGTGGCCACATGAACCCGGTCGTCACGCTCGGTCTCTGGTTGATGGGCGCGTTCCCCGGGCGGCACGTCACGCCCTACGTGTGCGCGCAGAGTCTCGGCTCGCTCGCGGGCACGGCCGTCGCGGCGGTCGTGCTCGGACCCCTCGCGGGGCAGGTCCACTTCGGAACCGTGTCGGCGGCGCCGGCGTGGAGCGCGGGTGCCGTCTTCGCTTGCGAGGCGGCGGGCGGGGTTGCGACGACGCTGCTGGCCGGGTATTTCCTCGCCCATCCCCGGTACGCGCCGCTGCTGCCCTACGCGATCGCCGTCGCCGTGGCCGCGTTGATCGTCGGCCTGGGCCCGCTCAGCGGCGGTGCGGTGAACCCCGCCCGTCAGCTCGGGCCCGCCGTGCTCGACGGTTCGGCGCACTTCCTGTGGATCTACCTGCCCGCACCCGCCGCCGGCGCGATCCTCGGCGCCGTGATCCACCGCCTGCTGATCCGGCGAGTCCCTGCCACACATCGGCTGTGCGGCACGGATCCGCACTGACCTGCCCGCGGCGAGCGCGTCGGGCCCGGCCGCCGTGAACATCACTTCGGGGATCCGCCACGGTCGTGGCGTCTTCTCGTCGCGTGGCGCAGGATGGGGCCATGCTTTCGTATCCGATGTGGCGCCGGTGTGGAACGAACGTCGAGATCCCGGGGGTGCCCGCGTGACCGAACCGACGAAACCCGCAAACCGCCTGCGGGGCTACGTGTCGCACGGCGAGGACCTGCGGTCCGGCCGGCTCAGCCCCCGTACCTACCTCGAAGAGACGCTGACCCGCATCGACGAGCTCGACGGCACGGTGGCCGCGTTCGTCGTCGTCAACCGCGCGGGGGCGCGGCTGGCCGCGGACGAGTCGGCGCGGCGGTGGGCCGCCGGGAAGCCGCTGTCGCCGATCGACGGCATGCCCGTGGCGATCAAGGACATCATCGAGACCGCCGACATGCCGACCGGGCAGGGCTCGCCGCTGTGGGAAGGCACCGACGGGAAGCGCGACTCGGCGAGCGTGCACGCGTTGCGCGAGGCCGGCGCGGTCATCGTGGGCAAGACCACCACGACCGAGCTGGCGTCGAAGCACCCGTGGCACGAGACCACGAACCCGCACGACCCGAGCCGCACGCCGGGCGGCTCTTCCAGCGGCACAGCGGCGGCCGTCGGGGCCGGCATGGTCCCGGTGGGTCTCGGCACGCAGCTGCTCGGCTCGATCCTGCGCCCGTCGAGTTTCTGCGGCGCGGTGGGCTTCAAGCCGAGCGTCGGCGCCGTCAACCGGAGTGGTTCGCACGACCACTTCAGCCAAAGCTGCCAAGGCTCGATCGGCGCGACGCTCGCCGACACCTGGGCGGTCCTGCGCGCCATCGCCGACCGCGCCGGCGGCGACCCGGGCTACGGCGGCCTGGCCGGCGACGTGGACTTCACCCGGCGCACCAAGCCGGTGAAGCTCGCCGTCCTCGAGACCGCCGGCTGGAGCGCGACGACCGAAGGCGCGCGTCGGGCGTTCGCCGCGGTGAAGCAACGCCTGCAGGAGCACGGCGTCAAGGTGCTGGACCGCACGCAGGACGACCGGGTCGAAACGGTCGAAAAGGCGGTCGCCGAGGCTCTACGGCTGACGCAGGCGATCGTCGCCTGGGAAGGACGCTGGCCGCTCAACACCTACGCCGACCTGGACGCCGCCAAGCTCAGCCTCGACGCCCGCGACCGGCTGAAAATCGCCGAAGCGATGACACAGCAGGAATACCGCGAGCTCCTCGACCAGCGTGCCGCGGTACGCGCCACCTACGAGAACACCGCGGCCGACTACGACGCGGTGATCACCCTCGCCGCCTGCGGCGCCGCCCCGACCGGCCTCGGCTCGACCGGCGACGTCGCCATGAACGTGACCGCCTCACTGCTCGGCTGTCCCGCCCTGACCCTCCCGGTGCTGGCCGACGAAGGCTTGCCGCTCGGTCTGCAGGTGCTGGGCCGCACCAACCGCGATGCGGAGCTGTTCGACGTGGCGAACTGGATCGCGGGTGATGCGCTGGGCCGGCCGGATTTGGTAGGTAAGGTCTTTTAGCCGGATAGGCGGCCGACGGCGAGGTCGGGCCGGCGGCTGAGGAAATCGCGCAACTGCACGAGAACCAGGCGCGCCGAGCGGCTCAGCCGCGGATCAGGAGGGTGACCGCGTCGCCCGGCTCTCAGGTGCACGGCTACTTCTTCAGAATGAAACTCAAAACCCCGATGACCAGCGTGACCAAGACGGCTACCGAACCGATCACCGAGGAGCGCCACGCGTGGCTTGCCTGCGTACGGTGTTTTCGGTAGTCCTCGTTGCTCAAAGCGTGTACTGCTGCATATGACTCGGGGAGTCGCTGGAGCGACCACGTGCCCGACACAACGGCCAGGAACGTCACACCGCCGCCCAGAAACCAGCCGGAGGCACCCATATCGGGAACAATTCTCACGGGCGTGACCACAGCCATCACCGCCGCGAGAAGGTATGGCCATGCTGCCGCCCGGTACCGGGCGGACGGTCGGGGACCAGGTCTGTCTTTCGTCTGCCGTGCCCGTGCCCACCGCGTGTAAACGGCTTCGCTCAAATGCCGCTCGCCGATCGCGACTGCTTGGGTGCTGCTCAGGATCACTTCAACGTTTGCCGACTTCACGACGATGCGACGAAGCTCCGCATCCGACAGCTTCGGAAGGTCAGCAGGCTCCTCGAACGAGCCGCCGTCGAACTCGAACTCGGTGCGAGTCGCCCCGTCGGCGAGGCCCTCGTCGAGAAGCTCACGGAGAGCTTGAAGGTCGTCGATGGTGACATGCACCCGGCCCAGTCGCCGCCGGTGCCGGCCGAGGGCCTGCTGCTGGTCCAGAAGCCCGCGTCGCTTGACCGTCATCAGCGAAGCGTATCGAGCAACATAAAACGATCTTTAACCTGATGACCAAATCCGCAGGAGATCCCCAGCGCGCATTCAAACCACGCCGAAAGGGTCACCCTGGCGACCGGCCCGATGCCGCCCCGGCGTCGTGCCCACGAGTTTGGTGAACGCGGCGATGAAGTGGCTCGGATTGGCCCAGCCGCAGGCGTGCGCGACATACGTGGTGTCGTGGCCTTCGGACAACAGGCGCAGCTGGGTGCGCCACGCGTAGAAGGTCATGCCGAGTTCGTGGTGGAGCAGGCGGCTGAGGGTGCGGGCGCTGGCGCCGATCGTCCGCCCCAGCTCGGCCAGCGGGGTGTTGTCCGCCGGGCTTTCGTGCAGCAGCCGGGCGACGGCCTGCAAGCGGTCGTCGTGGGGGTCCGGCAGGTGCAGGGGCTGTTCGGGGGCCTCGTGGAGCTCGTCGACGAGGACGCGGCGGAGGCGGGCGCGCGCGGCGGGGTCGAGAGGGCGCGCGGCGGGGTCGTAGTTGCGGGGACCGGTGAGGGTCAGCAGGGCGCTGCGGGCGAGGTCGGACGCGGTGAACACGGCGGGGTGGTCCGGCACGAGCCGGGCGAGGGACGGGGGCAGGAAGACGATCCGCATGTCCGTGTCGCCGTGCGCGCGGTGGTGGTGGGTGGTGCCGGCGGGGGTCCAGGCGACGCGGTTGGCCGGGACGATGGAGGTGCCCTGTCCGGTGTGGACCGACAGCACGCCGCGAGCCGCGTAGACCAGGTGGCCACGCGGGTGGGATGACACGGGGCTCGTTCCACCCGACGGCCAGAAGTGCGCGCCTCCGGACGGCCAGACGTGCGAGCGGGCAGGTTGGCGGCCATCGGGCATGGGTTGGCATTTTACCGGTGGCCGGTCAGCACGCGACCGGGCGAGAGTGCACGGCATGAGTACGACGATGCGAGCGGCGGTCTGCGTCCGGGCGGGCGGGCCGGAGGTGCTGGAGATCCGTGAGGTGCCGGTGCCGGCGGTGCGGAAGGGCTGGAGCCTGGTGCGGGTGCGCGGCGCGGGCCTCAACCGGTCGGAACTGAGGACGCGCCAGGGGCACTCCCCCCACGTGACGTTCCCGCGGGTGCTGGGCATCGAGTGCGCGGGAACCGTGGCGGTCTCCACCGATCCCCTGCTGCCGGAGGGCACGACGGTCGCGGTGTGATGGGTGAGCTGGGACGGGAGTACGACGGCGGTTACGCGGAGTACGCCCTGGTGCCGAACCCGCTGCTGATGCCGATCACGACCACGTTGCCCTGGGACGTCCTGGCCGCGCTGCCGGAGACGTACCTGACCGCGCAGGGCGCGCTGGACACCCTGGCGGCCACGCGCGGGCGGCTGCTGATCCGCGGCGGGACGTCGTCGGTGGGGCTGGCGGCCGCGTCGATCGCGGCCGCCCACGGGGTCGAGATCGCGGCGACGACCCGGCGGCCGGACAAGGCCGACGCCTTGAGGGCGGCCGGTGTCGACCACGTGCTCCTCGACCCCGGTGGCTCGCTGGCGGCGAGCGTGCACGCGCTCTGGCCCGGAGGACCGGACCACGTGCTGGACCTCGTCGGCGCGAACACGGCGGTCGACTCGCTGAGCCTGGTCCGGCGCACCGGGACGGTGTGCGTGGCGGGTTCGCTGAGCGGGTGGGTGATCCCGGACCTCGAACCGATCGCGATGATTCCGTCCGGAACGAAGCTCACGGCGTTCCACAGCGACACCCTCAAGGGCAGCACGCCCGCGCTGCAGCGGATCGTCCGCGAGGTCGAAGCCGGCGCCTACCGGCCCAACGTCGACCGGGTCTTCGGCCTCGAGGACATCGCCGCGGCGCACCGGTACATGGAAAACGACCGCGCCACCGGGAAACTTGTCGTGCTGCCCTAGGTCGAGCCTGACAAAGCTGCGCCTTGTTGCCGCGATGCTGCCGGTCGTGTCGCCGAAACGGCTTGGTCGTTCGAGTTGGCGGCCCGACCGACGATTCGGTCCTGGTCGCGCAGCTCGACAAGGTCCTCACCATGATGCGGACGCGGTGCTTGATCCCGGTCACCGCGGAGGGGATCGTCGTGGACGGCTCGACGGTGCGGCCGCGCTGTCAGGTGGCCGAGCTCGGCGGCGTCGTCCTGGCCGGAGCGCGCTCCCGAAGGGTGTGTCCCGGCGGGAGGTCCGGTGCGAGCGCACCGAACACGGCTGGTGGTGCGCGGCCCGTATCGACCCCTGAGCCGCCGTCAGCCAGACAGGATCGGTACGTGGTCCTCAACTGCCTGCCGAACAGGCCGGGCTGCTCCCAGCGCAACGGTCGGCATCGGGATACCGGCTCCATGACGACGAGTCGGTGAAGCCGCCCCTGCCACCTGGCCTCACCCTC
Source organism: Amycolatopsis sp. 2-15 (assembly GCF_030285625.1). NCBI lineage: Bacteria > Bacillati > Actinomycetota > Actinomycetes > Pseudonocardiales > Pseudonocardiaceae > Amycolatopsis > Amycolatopsis carbonis. Next base: position 5,764,101 of record NZ_CP127294.1, on the reverse strand, counting down.
GGTTTCTCGAACATACGTTCGATATTTGAGAGATAACCGCCCACACGGCAACCTCCTCGTGCTTGACGCGATCGGGCCCGTGGGGATGTACTTGACTTGGCGATGGATCCCGCCGGGTCCTCTGGGCCGAACCGCCTCGCATGGGGCTGATGGCTTCCTGGTGCAGACGTGTGACGACCACTCGTGCCAGGAGGACGCAGATGACCACGAAAAGCTCCGAGCGGGTTTTGCGGCTGTCGATCTTTGTCGGCGACGGCGACCTCTGGCACCACAAACCGCTCTCCACGGAGATCGTCGACCGCGCCCACCATGCCGGCCTCGCCGGCGCGACCGTCATCCGCGGCATCGAGGGCTACGGCGCCACCTCCCGGATTCACACCCAACGCGCGTTCCGGCTCGGCAACGACCTCCCCATGCTGATCACGATCGCCGACAGCGAAGAGCGAATCAGGGCCTTCCTGCCGCAACTGGACGACCTCGACATGAGCGGGCTGGTCACTCTCGACGAGGTCGAGGGCATCCGCTACACCGCACCCGAGCGCCCGCACACCCACTGGTGGCAGCACACCGAGTAGCCCGCGGACCGGGCGAGAACAGCAGACGGTACCCGACACGAGGACTCCCGGCAGGAGGCGCGACCCATGCAGCTCACCGGAAAGGCGTTGCGCACCTTGATCTTCCTCGGCGAGGACGACACCTGGAATCACAAACCACTGCACCACGAAATCGTGAAACGCGCCCGCGAAGCCGGCCTTGCCGGCGCGACGGTGCTGCACGGCTGCGAAGGTTTCGGCACGACATCACGAATCCACACCGACGAGATCTTGAGTCTGACCGAGGACCTTCCCATCGTCGTGATCATCGTCGACGCCGAAGACAAAGTCCGCGCGTTCCTGCCCGCGCTCGACGAGCTCATCGCCAACGGCACCGTGCTCCTCGACGAGGTCGAAATACTCCGCTACGAAGGGGCGCCCCGAGCATGACCGTCCCGGTGCGCAGGCACGCTTACCTGTGTCACCTACTTGCTGGCACTGCGCCCAGCGGAGGCGTCCACCAGCCTTCGATGCACCCGATTACCGTGGGCACAACGTCGTCGAGCGAGGCTTCAACCTGCTCAGACAATGGCGCGGCTTGGCCACTCGCTACGACAAGCTCGCCATCGTCTATTGCTCCGCAGTCGTCCTGCGTGCCGTGATCACCTGGACCAAGACATTGTCGGACCGCCCTAGCCGCGGACCACGGAGACCGTCCACTCAGGACGGCAGCTCCACCTCGAGCCCCATGATCGTCGTGGTCCGGCTGCGGCGGAACCATCTGCGGGCCGGGGCGATGTCGGGCAGCTCGTCGAGCAGGGCCTTGCGTTGCGCCGGAGTCACCGCGCGCCAGCGCAGTTCCAGCACGGGCCGGACCGGGGACACGAAGGCGCGCACCCGCTCGTGAACCTCGGCGACGCGGGTGCGGTACTCGCGGTCCGGCTCGTACGACAGTTCCAGGTCGATCAGCGGCTCGGCGCCCCCGGCCCGGTGCCGGCACCTCGACAGCATCCGCGCGATCTCGTCCACGGCGAGCTGCACCGTGGTGGTCATCCGGTCCTGCCAAGGGCCGGGGTGCGGCGCGTTCACCCCGGCCGGCGCCAGGTCCGCCAACGGCACGATCACGGCGCCGATCGCGGTCCCGGTGAGCTCGACGCGAAGCCGGCGCCCGCCCGCGTCGGCGGTGAAGCGTGGCACCCGGCCGGCCAGGCCGACGCCGGACCGCAGCCGCACCCACTCCGAGACATCGCCGGGCGGGTGGCCCGACAGCACGAACGTGAACTCCAGCTCGTCACCCGCGAGGTTCATCCTGGCCGGAAACGGGGATCCGAGGTCGGTCATGAACGCCGAGCCGATGGTGAGAGCGACGCTGGACCCGCCTCCGGTCATCACCGCCTCCTCGTGTGGGGGTGGAGCTACACCTGCAGGTCCGTTTCGATGCGCTTGAGGTAGTGCCGCGCCAGCGCCAGGTTCGCGCGTTCGCGATCCAGCACCAGATAGAGGAACAGCGAGTTGCGGGAGCCGACCGAGTTCAGCAGGCGGATCAGGTGGTACTGGCGGTGCAGCGTGATCAGGATGTCCTCGATGTTGTCGTTGAGCGCGAGCGACGCCATCACCCGCAGCTTGGACCGCACCACCTCGGTGTTGCCGGCCGCGGCGACCTCGAGGTCCAGCCAGTCGCCGCCGCCGCTCGTGCCGAGCGACATCCCGCTGTCGTAGTCGACCAGGGCGACGCCGATGGCGCCGGCGATGGACATGGCTTCCTTCAACGCGGTGTCGATGTTCATCATTGCTCGAACTCCTCTTGTGAACTGGTGGTGGGCGGCGTGCCGGATTCGGCTAGGCGGCCAGGATCGCGCCGAGCCGCTCGATGACGGGGCGGGACTCGAACAGCAGGCGGCCGACGTTGAGTCCCTTGTCCCCCATGACGACCAGCACCGCCACCCGGCCGATCGCGTATACGGCCATGTAGCCGTCACTGCTGAAAACCACGGTCTGCTTCAACGTGCCTTGCCCGCACACCTCCGACGCCTGGCGGGCGATCCCGAGATCCGCGGCCGCCAGCGCGGACAGCTTCGCGGGATCGAGGTGGTCGGCCGCGTCGGCCATGATCGGTATCCCGTCGACCGCCGCGAGCACCGTGTCGGTGACGCCGGCGACGTTTTCCCGGAGTTTTCTCAGCTCGGCGGCCAGCGCGTCGAAATCCACTATTCTTTCTTCCTGCATCGAAAAGGACGAACGGATCGGATGGAATTCCGAAGACCCGGTGTGCCCCGGTGAGCGGGCGGGCAAGATCCGCGCACAGCACATTCGGAGTCGATCCGATGATCACGTTCCAGCAATGACTCCGAGTCAATTCGTGGTGCGAAACCCGCCCGGCCGACTCGATCATCGCCCATTGGGGTCACTCTTGCGAGCGCAAACACTACCGACACCACCACTCTCCGCCAACCGGCCACACAAGATCACTTGCAGCGCTACACGATCAGCCCAACTACATTCCGTCACCACCGAGCAGAATCGAGGAAATGGTCTGGTCCCGGTCAAAAGATCACCACATCGCGTACCGGGCCGTTTTCCGTCTTCGATCACCGGCGCGAACTGCCACGACACAGCCGGGGTATCGCGGCCGCCGACGCTGGATTTACCGTCCTCTCACCTGCGCCGGTTCACGGCTCACGCAGGACTGGTACAACTGTGAAACACGCCACTTCGCGCACCTGAATACGCCCATTCGGCCGCCGTAAATGCGCATTTCAGCGTATTCGCCATCGCGTTTCGAGCGCGGCGTTCGACACTCCGATGTGGACGCTGCCGGACGGTGCCGGCCCGAGTTAGCCCGAATGGCCGCAGCGAGAGGCTTTCCAAAACGGACTTATCCCTACATGATGGGATCCGATCGGAGGCCTGAACCACTTCGAGGGGACGATGTGATGGCCACCTGGTGGATCGACTACAGCAGCAGCAAACTGTCCGCAGCCAAGATCCTGGCCACGCCGGTCGGGCCGGACGGCGAGCACCCGTCGGGCGTGATCCGGTACATCGACGCGCCGAACCGGCTGGGCACCAAGCACACGAACACCACCGAGTACAACGACCATCGCGCGGCCGGGCTCGGGATCGCCATGTACTTCGAGGTGGGCAAGAACGATCCGATGGGCGGGTTCGCACAGGGGCAGGAATACGGCAGGCGCGCTCTCGCCGGGGCGAACCTGCTCGGGTTCCCCGGAGTCGTGTTCTTCTGCGCGGACCGGTGGTTCACCTCACCCGGATTCCCGACCATCACCCCGGCCCTGTGGCGCGGCTACCTCGACGGCGCCGTCAGCATCCTGGGCCGCGGCCGCACCGGCGCCTACGGGTTCTCCGACGCCATCGACGCCGCGGTGGGCCACGTCGACTACTTCGTCCAGTGCGGCCGCCAGTCCGAGGTCCGCGATTTCGTGCACGGCTGGCAGGACAACAACGTCCAGCCTCAGGTCGACGGCATCCAGACCGACCGGGTCCTGATCCGGCACCCGATCCCGTTCACCCCAACCCGACCGGGCGCATCCGGTGTCCAGAACGACGAGGAGTGGAACATGCAGCTGGAGTCCGGAGAAAACCGCAGCCTCTCCTTCGACATCCCCCCCGGGGCCACCCAGCTCCGTGTCAACTGCCCGATCGACTTCCTCGTCGTGCACGGGATCTGGCAGGCAGGGGAGTCCCTGCCCGCCGGGACCAACTTCGACTACAAGTGGAGCTACGAGGACGATTTCCGCGTCGACCGCCTCCGCCCGTGGAAGATCCGCGTGGTCGCGGGCGCGACACAGGGGTCGATCATCTACTCCTACTCCCCCGGCCGCCCTGAGCGGACCGCGTCGCTGTCCTTCCGCTGACCGGCGGACACCAGCTCACCCGGACCGGGCGAGGCGGGCGAGCGGTCCGGGCGGCGACGATGGCGGGCAGACCACCGTCGGCGCGCAGACGAGGAGGCGGACGTGGCCGAGGAAACCGGCGCCGGACGCCATCCCGCGGCGCAGAGGGCCGTCGCGGCCGTCGCGGCGCTGCTCGGCGCGCTCGCGGTCACCGCCGCGTGCTCAGGTGACCAAAGTGGACAGACGCCGGCGCCGTCCAGCGCGGCGTCGGCCCCGGCCTCGCCCGCGCCGACCTCGCGTGACTCACGCGTCGAGTGCGCCGCGGTCGCCACGGCGGCCCAGAACCTCGCGACCAAGACGGCCTCGCTCGTCACCGGCCAGGCGAGCCGCGACGAGGTGACCACCGCGGCACGTGACCTGCGCTCGTCCCTCGACGCCGCCCGGGCCGTGCTCGGGCCGGAAGCGCAGTCCGACCTCGACGCCGCCGGCACCGCGCTCCAGCAGCTGCAGGACGTGCTGACGACCCAGCCGCTCGACGTCTCCGCGTTGCGCACAGCCGCGACGCAGGTCGCCACGTCGGTCGGCGCCGTCGTCTCGGTGTGCGGCGGCTCGACGAGCACCCCGAGCACCCCGAGCGCTCCGGCGACGACCTAGGCGTCGCGCACGCCCGGCACCACACCGGCCTGCCGGTCACGCGAGGGGATAACCCGCCTGAGCGAGCAGTTCCGCCGAAAGCGCCCACAGCCGCCGTGCCTTCGCCGGGTCGAGCGCGAAGTCCGCGACACCCCGCCGCACGCCCGCGGTGAACGGCTCGGCTTCCTGGCAGTCCTCGAAGTACTTCCCGGTCACACCTGCCACGAGCGGCGACGCGGCGAGCAGCACCGAGGTCGCGGCGCCCTGCGGGATGTCCTTCACGGACACGCCGGTCGCGCCGGAGGGATCGAAGGCCGACGGCGGGTTCGCCATGTGCCGGCCGAGGTTCGTGGACCAGACGCGGCCCGGGTTGAGCGCGTTCACCGCGATCCCCTCGGCCGCCCAGAGCCGAGCCGCCTCGACGGCGAAGAGGATGTTGGCCGTCTTCGACTGGCTGTAGGCCGCCCACGGGTCGTACGGCGTGCGCGTGAAGGAGACGTCGTCGAAGAGCACCTCGCCGTTGACGTGTCCCACCGAGCTGACCACGACCACGCGGGCGTGCCTCGCCGCGGCGAGCGCGCTGTGCAGGCCGGTCGCCAGCTGGAAATGGCCGAGGTGGTTGGTGGCGAACTGCAGGTCCCAGCCCGGCGCCGTCCGCCGCTCGGGTGTGGCCATCACGCCGGCGTTGGCCACCAGGATGTGCAGCGGCCCTTCCCAGGCCGCGACGAACGCGCTGACCGAGGCCGGGTCGGCCAGGTCCAGGGTGGCCACCCGCACGGCGGAGCTCCCCGTGCTCGCTCCGATCTCCCGCGCCACCCGCTCCCCCGCCGCCGGGTCGCGCACGGCCAGTGTCACCTCCGCGCCGGCCGACGCGAGCGAGCGGGCGGTCTCCTCGCCGATCCCCGACGCCGCCCCGGTCACGACGGCGCGCCGGCCGCTCAGGTCGACTCCGGCGACCACCTCGGCCGCCGTGGACGTCGCGCCGAAGGGCGTGGTCACTCGCTGGGTCATGGTGCTGTCCTCTCCGCTCCGCTAGTGTCGTATGTGGAGCCGGTTCCACATACGACTATAACCGGATTCGGGTCCACTTAGCAAAGAGGGGTGGCGTGACGAACACCGGACGGTCGCTGCGGGCCGACGCGCAGGAGAACCAGGACCGCATCCTCGAGGCCGCGGCGCGCGCGTTTTCCCGCCAGGGGGCGGACACCTCGCTCAAGGCCATCGCGAAGGAGGCCGGCGTCGGCATCGCCACGCTGTACCGGCGGTTCCCGGCCCGGGAAGACCTCGTGGAGGCGACATACCGCAGCGAGACCGAACGCCTGGCCGGATCCGCCGCGGACCTGCTCGCCGAGCGGCCACCCGACGCCGCCCTGCGCGCGTGGGCGGAGCGGTTCGTGGACTACATGCTCACCAAGAACGGGATGGCCGAAGCACTGCCCGGCATCCTGGCCGCCCGCGAAGGCCTGCGCACACACAGCCGTGACCTGCTGCGCGCGGCGATCGAGCGCATGCTCACCGCCGCAGCCGAGGCCGGGACACTGCGCGCCGACGTCCCGGCCGACGACGTGATGATGGCGATCGGCGGCGTCACCCTCATCGCGGGCCACGAAGACCAGCGCGAGCTGGCCTCGCGGCTGCTGGACCTGGTCGTGGCCGGGCTCCGGCCCTGCTGAACCTCAGGCGGTCTGCACCCCGACCAGCTCGGCCGAGCGGTCCCACAGCCGGCGGGCGAGGTCGTCGTCGGTCGCCTGCGGGTTCACGCGCCGCGCGGGCTTGCCGCGCTCGTAGTACGCGCCGGACTCCCACTCGGCGCCCGGTTCGGCGGTCGCCAGCCAGACCAGCTGGCGCGCGCCCTTCTCCGGGCTGACCATGACCATCCGGCCCAGCGGGTTCTTGTAGACCAGCCGGAAGAAGCTGGAGCTCTCGGTCGCGAAGGCCGTGGCGACGGCACCGGGGTGGAACGCGGCCGCGGACAGGCCCCGAGCATGGAAACGGGCGTGGAGCTCGCGCGTGAACAGGATGTTCTCCAGCTTCGCGGTGCCGTAGGCCTTGTGCGGGGTGAACGCCGCGTCGTGGTCGAGGTCCTCGAGCCGCAGGTCGCCGAACAGCCGGGCGCCCGAGCTCGAGGTCTGGATCACCGACGCGCGAGACACCAGCAGCGTGTCCATCAGCAGCGTGGTGAGCAGGAACGGCGACAGGTGGTTGACCTGCACGGTCTTCTCGAAGCCGTCCTCGGTCTTGGCGCGGTCGCCGAAGATGCCCCCGGCGTTGTTCACGAGCACGTCGATGCGCGGGTGGGCCGCGTCGAGCGCGGCGGCCAGGTCGCGTACCTCGGCGAAGCGCGCGAAGTCGGCGACGTGGTGCTCAACCCCGAGCTCCTGGGCGACGGCTTCGGTCTTGGCGGGCGAGCGCCCGACGACCACGACCCGGTGGCCGTCGGCGTGCAGGCGGCGGGCCGCGGCCGCACCGATGCCGTCGCTGGCACCGGTGATCACGATCGTCTTCGGTTCGGACATGACGCTCCTCGTTCCCAGGCTTGCTTGATCGACACTGTACGCCACTTGTGGCACTCAGTGCCAACTGTGCCGAACGCTGTTAGGGTGGCCTGGTGACCGACCACCGCCCCGGCCTGCGCGAACGGACCCGCCGGGCCGTGCAGCAGGACATCACCGAGGCCGCGCAGCGGTTGTTCGTCAAGCACGGCTACGAGCGCACGACGATGGGCGACGTCGCCGAGGCCGCGGGCCTGTCGCGGCGCAGCCTGTTCCGCTACTTCCCCACCAAGGAAGACCTGATCGTCGGCAAGTTCGAGGTGCTGGCCGAGACGATGGTCGAGCGGCTGCGCGAGCGCCCGCTCGACGAACCGGCGTGGACCTCGCTGCGCCGGGCGTTCGACCTGCTCGTGCCCTACGTCGACGCGCCCGGCAAGCACGAGGTCGCCGAACCCATGCAGCGCATCGTCTTCGCGACACCCGCCCTGCTCGCGAGCTACCTCGAGAAGCTGCACCGCATGGCGGCCGCGGCCGAGACCGTGCTGCGTGAACGCGCCGAAACCCGCGGCACGCCATGCGACCCGACCGACCCGGCGCTCCCCGCCGTCGCCGGTGCCGCGTTCTCGTGCCTGCTCGCCGCGCAGCACGCGTGGCTCGCCGGCGGGGGCGCGGAGACGTTCGCCGTGTGCCTCGACCGGGCGATGGCCGCCGTCGCCCCCGCCGGGAACGCTTGATCCGTAGCGGTTTCTCCCACGTCGACGCGGGTTTTTGCTGCCAGCGCTGCCGTGCGGCGGCCAAGAACCGCTGAAATCGTTGCCGCGGAAGGTGTGTCCCGGGCCCGCACAACGGCGCAGGGAGCGCGTAGGGTGCGAAGGGCCGCCCCTGCCCCCGGCGGCGAGCCAGCGGAGTGAGGGGCCGCCGTGGATTCCATGGACTTGACGGGCATCGCCGAACCGCACCTGAGCACCGTGGCCGCCATCGTCGGCTACGTGCGCCAGGGCCGGTTCACCGAGGCCGAGGCGCAGAGGATGATCGACCGTGTCCGGGCGCGGGGCCCGGAGAGTCCATACGGGACAGTCGGATCCGGGCTGACGACGGCCGCCGGGGAAAACGCTTCCCCGGAGCCGGGCAACTCGTGATCAGTTCTTGCCGGACACCCGCGTCAGCACCACGGCCGGGTCGAGCTCGCCTTCGGCCAGCGAACGGGCGACTTCGCCGAGCCGGGTGTTGTGGCTGCGCGCGTACTGGCGCAGCGCCGTGAACGCGTCGGCCATCGACAGGCGCCCACTGATCGACAGCACGCCCTTCGCCTGCTCGATGACCACGCGGCTGCTCAGCGCCGACTGCAGCTGGTCCGAGAGCACCTCGCCGCGGCGGATGGCGCGTTCCTGCAGGATCCCGATCGTGGCGGTGTCCGCGAGGCCCTGTGCCAGCTCGAGGTCCTCGGCCGGCACGTTGGCGCGGCCGAACAGGTTCAGCGCGCCGATCGTCAGCCCGCGCAGCCGCAACGGCAGCGAGTGCACCGAGGCGAACCCCGCCCGCCGCGCCGCCGCGGCGAACCGCGGCCACCGCTGGCTGTCGGCGCCGATCGTCGTCGCGTGCACCGCGACGCCGGATCGGAAGCAGGCCACGCCCGGTCCCTCGTCGACACCGAGCTTGACCAGCTCCCGCAGCCCGTCCTGCTCCGTCGAGGAGGCCCGCACTTCCAGGCTCCCGCGCTCGTCCGCGAGCATCAGCCCCGCGGCCCCGACTTCGAGCAGCTCGACGCAGCGCTGCGCCAGAATGTCCAGCAGGTCCGTCACGTCGTACTCGTCGACCAGTGTGTCGGCCATCGAGACGAACGTACGGATCATCCGCCGCTCTCGGTCACCCACAGCGGCCACCTCCCCCATCTCGCCCTTGGTACCCATACTGGTCCTCCTCCCCGCGCCACGTCCAACGCGAAGCGACCCGCGTCCGGTGGATTTCCCGGCAGAGGGGCCGAAGGCGTCGCTGCCGCGGTCATCCGTACCGGGCGCGGCCACCACGCCGGCGGTCGGTGCGTCGATTTCCGCCGTCGGGACTCGCCTTCCGGGGTCGGGGTCCCGCCGGCGTCACAGGCGGGCGTTCGCGATCAGGAACGTGTAGTGGCCCTCCAGGTCCTCCCGGACGTCGAGGACCTTCTCCGCGAGCCCCACCCTGGCCTCGCGCGAGAGGAACAGCTGCGTGTCGTCGATCGCGACGACATCGTCGCCCTTGGCCGGGCACGTGGCCACCTCCACCTCGACCGCCGCCCCCGCCCGGGGCGGGCCGTCGAGCACCAGACGGCAGCCGCCGCGCCGTCCGACTTGGTGGGCCTCGGTGATCCGGTCGATCGCCGCGATCGCCGATCGGGTCATGGTGAGCATCCGCCATCCCGCCTTTCTCCGGTCGTTTCTCCAGTCCCGCTTCGGCTCCGGCCGGTCAGGACCTCGTCTTGCCGTCCAGTTCCAACGTCCACTCCCGCTGCCACAACCTGAGCCGCCGACGGTCGAGCCCGAGGACGAGGGCTCCGTAGAGCAGGCTCAGCAGCGCGCAGAACCCGGCCCACGCCCCGAACCCCGTCATCGCACCCTCGACCGAGGCCGTACGCGGATCGAGCGGCGGCGGCACCGGGTCACCGGCCCGGTCGAGCCACACCACGACCAGGTCGCCGGCCTTGGTCTCCGGGTCTGCGTCGACCTGCGCAACGCGGAAACCGCCGTCGGGCAACCGCCAGCGGGCATCGCGCGGCTGCGCCCCACTCGGCACGCCGTCCGGGCCGACGGCGTGCTGCGGCGGCCCGTCGACGAGCAGTGTCGCCTCGACGCGGTGCCGGCTGGCCGCTTCCTCGGTAGCCTGTTTTCCGCGCTGCGCGGCGGTTTCCGAACCGACGACGCCGGCGAACGGCACCGCCAGCAGCGCGAACACCACGAAGGCGGCCAGCACCGCTGCCTGGAACCGGTCCGACGGCCGGACCACCACGCCGCCCCGCGGGAACAGGGCGTGCCGCATCCGTTTGAACCAGTCCGCCGAACGGGTCACGGTGCTCGCCCCCCGTCGCCGGGACCTCCTCCGGCCACCGGCACGGGCGTGCGCGCCCGGTGCCCCGAAGCGCCGCGCGCGGCGAACCAGATGCACGCCACACCACCGGCCAGGACCACCACGCCGACCACGACGAGCAGCACCGACAGCCAGCCGATCGCCGGCACGGTCGCGCCGGCTTCCGCGTCGACCGCGACGCCTCGGGAGCCGTCGGAGTTCATTACCACGACGGTCCAGTCCCCGTCGCGCACGGGCCACGCCACGGACTGCGTGCCGGGGCCCGACGCCTGGCCGGCCCAGATTCCCGCCTGCTCCGGCGGGATCGTCAGCGCGCGGCCCGGGTTGTCGACGCCGACCGCACCGCGGTCGCCGAAATCGATCACCGTCGTGTGCTCGACGCCGGCGAGGTACTGTGCCGCGCTCGCGGCGGGCGCGATGCCGACGAAGACACCTTGCGTGGCGTCGACGGCGGTGGCGCGGATCCGGGTGTCGCCGACGATCGCGGCGAGGTCCGGCCCGCCGGTGCCCAGGCCGTGCAGCTGCACGGGGTCACTCACGAGCGCGTATCCCGAAGCGTTGAAGGGGGCCGAGCCGGAGAAGTAGCCGTCGGCGTCACGCTGGTTGCGGTCGGCCCACATCAGCGCGCTGCCGCCCGAGAGCAGACCGGTGGAGAACAGCACCAGCACCGCGCCGCAGATCGCGGCGGCGATGCGGCCACCCGTCCAGCCCGTGGCCGCCGGGCCGGGACCGCCCGCCGATGGTGTCGGGGGTGCGGCGAACGGCGGTGTCGCGGGCTCGGTCCCCGGCTCGGTCGCCGAACCGGGCGGCGGCTGGGTCAGCGGCCCCGGCGAAGGCGCCGGTCCGCCCGGCTCGCTGCCGCCCAGGTCGAGCCGGAACGGCGGGTACCGGTCGATCAGCAGCGACACGTACGCGGCGACCCGCAGCACCCAGCGGTCGAGCCCGAGAATGAAGTCGAACAGCGGGCGCGGGTACTTTCCGGTGAACAGCAGGACGACCGCGGCGATCAGCACCAGGATGCCGACGAGACCACCGGCCGCCCACGTGAAGTCGAACCGGCCCGACCGGGTGAACAGCCACGTGCCGCCGCCGACGAACAGTCCCACGAGGATGAGCTGCGGCAGCGCCAGGAGCCACCACTTCACGAGCACGAGCCCGCGTGAAAGCCGTTGCGGGTACTCGACCTGCAGCCGCGCCGGGTACTCGGGCACGTCGCCGAACGTGAACGGCGGGTACCGGTCGGTGCCGAGTGCGGCATAGGAGTAGTAGTGCACGCGGAAACTCCACCGCAGCACGCCCACGGTGAACTCGAACAGCGAACGCGGGTAGCGGCCCGTCACGAGGATCGCGAAGAACGCCGCGATGCCGAACGGGTAGGCGATCCACAGGACCGCCAGGATGAGGTGGTGCGGCAGCGCCAGCAGCCACTTGACGAGCCAGAGCCAGCGGGACAACGGTTCGTCCAGTTCGGCCTCGACGCGGACCGGGTAGCCGGTGTTCACGCGACGCACCTCCTTCACCTCGACCACCGGCGAGGCCGCGGATGCCCGCTTCGGTCCGAAGTGGACTCCGCTTCGCGGGAACCGCCGGAGGCGGGCGGGTATCGCACTGCGGGTGCGACCCGTGGGGAACTTCCCGGGCGCTCGATGGTGGCGTCCCACCTCGCCGAGGTCCGGAGCCGGCGCCACGCAGCGCCAAAGGCAAGGACAGGCTTAGAGTGTTGCACGCTGTGACCACACCCACCAGGGCCGCGGCTCGCGGCCGGTTCACCGTGACCCTCCGGAGACCACCGCGTGGGCCGGGCTCACGGGGACCGTCCACAGGAGACGGGTGCCACCCGATGGCGGACGCTCCACGCGAAACGTGCCACCCGACTCGGTCGCGCGCTGCTCGAGGTTGCGCAAGCCACTGTGCAACCTCGAGCAGCGCGCCACCCCCGCCGGCAGGCCCACCCCCGTGTCGGACACCTCGATCACGAGGTGCTCGCCCAGCGTCACGGTCAGAGCCAGCGCATCGGCTCGGGCGTGGCGCAGCACGTTGCTCACGGCTTCGCGCACCACGGCTTCGGCGTGTTCGGCGAGGATCGGCGGCACCCGGTCCAGCGGGCCGGACAGGCGCACGGTGGTGCGGATCGCCGAGTCGCCCGTCGTTTCGGTGACGGCGTGCTGGAGGCTCGCGCGCAGGCCGCCACGGCGCCCCGGGGCCGCGTGCAGCTCGAAGATCGCGCTGCGGATCTCCTCGATGACCTCCTGCAGCTGGTCGATGTGCCGGCCCAGCCGCGTCGCGACGGCCGGTGTCCCCGCGGCGCACCGTGTCCCGCATCTGCAGCCCGACCGCGAACAGCCGCTGCACCACGTGGTCGTGCAGGTCGCGCGCGATCCGGTCGCGGTCCACCACGACGTCGAGCTCGCGGCGGGCGGCCTGGTTCCCGGCGTCGCGCAGCGCGAGCGCGGCCTGGTCGGCGAACGCGGACACGATCTGCAGCTCCTGCTCGTCGAAGCGCGCCGCGCCGGGAGCGCGCACGGCGAGCAGGACGCCGGCGATCGACTCACCCGAGCGCAGCAGCACCACGAGCGCGGGACCGAGGTCGACGCGCGGGCCGTCGGCGAGGTCCAGGCGAGCCCGGAGACGCTGCGCGGCACGTGGTCGCGCAGCACCGCCCCCGACGTCGACCCGGCGACGGGGATCCGGCGGCCGGTGAGGGCATCGGAGTCCGGACCGGCGCAGACGGTGACGACGAGCGCGGCTTCGGTGGCGGGCACGGCGATCAGCGCGTCGACGGACCCGGTGAGGCCGGCGGCGCGGCTCGCGATCAGGCGCAGGACTTCGCTGATCTCGGTGCCGCCGAGGAGGGCGGCGGAGATTTCGCCGGTGGCTTCGAGCCAACGCTGGCGGTTGCGGGCTTCCTCGTAGAGGCGCGCGTTGTCCACGGCGATGCCGGCCGCGGCCGCGAGCGCGGCGAGGGCTTGCTCGTCGTCGTCGGTGAAGCCGGTGCCGCTTCGTTTTCCGGTGAGGTAAAGGCGCCCCAGCAGCACGCCGCGCGCTCGCAGGGCGACGCGAAGGGAGGTGTGGCCGGCCCCTGGGGCCCGCGAACGGTCGAGGTGGTCGAGCTCGGTGACGACGAAGCCGGTGGTGGCGCCCTCGGCGTCGAGCACCGCGAGCGCGCGGTAGCGGGCGTCGACGAGGTCCGCGGCGGTCGCCACGATCCGGCGCAGCGTGCCGTCCAGTTCCAGACCGGAGGACAGGCCGAGGACGGCCGTGAGCAGCGCGTCCAGCCGGTCGCGTTCCCCGGCCGGAGAGGTCGCGGGTACCCGGTCGACGTCCGGCATGCCGTCACTGTGGCACACCGGCCCGGGCCCGGGGTCACCCGTGAACGGCGACCTTGGACCCGGCACGCGGGACGTTCGGCACTAGGCCCGGCCCGGCGCGCGGGCGCAGCGTGGGACCGGGACGCGGAGGTGCCCATGAAGGCCGGAGTCATACCCGTCGGGCGGCTGAACGCACGCCAGGTCCGGTCCGTGCTGCTCGCCGCGACGACCCCGCCGCCCCTGCACGACACCCGGCCGTGGCGGTTCCTGTGTACGCCGGGGTCCATCGAGCTCTACGCGGGCCCGGCTTCGGGTGGCCGCCGCGGGCAGCTGCTGGACTGCGGCGCGGCGCTGCTGAACCTCCGGCTCGCGGTGAAGGCCCAGGGCTGCCACCCCGACGTGCGGCTGCTGCCCGCCGCGGCGCGGCCCGATCTACTCGCCGTCGTGCGGCCGCGGGGGCTCGAGCCGGTGACGCCGGTCGACCGCCGCCTCGTCGAAGCCATCCGGCTCAGGCGCGGCAACCGCAGCCCGTTCAGCGCGGCCCTGGTGCCCCCGGCGGTGCAGCGCGAGCTCCGCAAGGCGGCGGAACTCGAACGCGCCTGGCTCGCCACGATCGGCGACGCACAACTGCCGCGGCTGTGCGAAATCATGCTCCCCCAGCACTCCGCGGGCACCGACGCCGCGGGCACCGACTTCGCCGCGGCACCCGGACGATTGCTGGTCGCCGTCGGCTCGCTGCACGACACCCCGCTCGCCCAGCTGCAGGCCGGCCAAGCCGTGCAACGCGTCCTGCTCACGGCGGCCACCGCCGGGTTGTCCGCCGTCCACTGGTCCGGCACCCTCACCCCGGCCCGCCGCCGCGACCTGCGCCGCCTGCTCGGCGGCGGCATGTGGCCCCAGGCCCTGCTGCGCCTAGGCCACGGCGCGCCCGTCCCGCCGCGACCCCACACCGACCTCGACGCCGTGGTCGCGAGCGACAAAAGCCCGTTCTCCCGCGGGTGGCCGTGATCGCCCCGGCCCTCGAGTCGAACGTGGCACCACTCGAAGAACGACCGTTCTCTATCCGTGTCGACCGTGATCACTCACCCGCACAACGATTTTGCCCGGCAGCTTGGTCGCCTGCGCGGCAGTGCGAGGGAGTGCAGACGCACTACTGCTGCCGTTTCAATGGCACCCCAAGCCACACTGGGAGAAGTCTCGGCAACCCGCAGAGAACGTACGTTCTCTCAAGGCGGCCGGGGTCAGCCGCCGGCGCGGCGTTCCTCGTCGTGGAGCGCCGTGACGAGAACTGCCGCCTGGGTGCGGCGTTCCACGCCGAGTTTGGCCAGCAGGCGGGAAACGTAGTTCTTCACCGTCTTCTCCGCCAGGAACATCCGTTCGGCGATCTGCCGGTTGGTCAGCCCTTCGCCGATGAGGTCCAGCAGCACGCGCTCCTGTTCGGTCAGCGCGGCGAGCGGACCGGGGCCGCGGGTGCTCTCGCGCAGTTTCGCCATCAGGGCGGCGACCGCGCGTTCGTCGAGCAGGCTGTGGCCCGCCGCGACGCGACGGACGGCGTCGACGAGCTGGAGTCCCTTGATGTCCTTGATGACGTAGCCGTCGGCGCCGGCCAGGACCGCGTCGACCATCGAGCGCTCGTCGGTGAAGGACGTGAGCATCAGGCAGCGCAGGCCGGGCAGCGTGGCGCGCAGGTCGCGGCACAGGCGGACGCCGTCGCCGTCGGGGAGGCGGACGTCGAGCACCGCCACATCCGGGCGCACGGCGGGGATCCGGGCCAGCGCCTCGGCGACGGAGGCGGCCTCGCCCACCACCGTGAGGTCGTCCTCGTCCGCCACGAGCTCGGCCACGCCGCGGCGCACCAGCTCGTGGTCGTCGACGAGGAAGACGGTGATCACCCGCGGTCCGGTCACGGACCGAGGTTACGCCGCGCCCGGCCGGTTAGACTGCCTGAACACGTGGACCCCAGCCCCCGGCCACCGCGGTTTTCCGGAGAGGCGCGGGATGTCCGTGGAGAATCAGCCGAAGCCCGACGTACCGCAAGTCCCTGTGCTGCCCGGGATTTCGCGGGTGCGCACGCTCGTGAGCGCCGGGCTCGTGACCGTCGAGGTCTCCGGCGCGCTGAGCCCGGCGGGCGACGCGGTGCTCGCCGCACACCTCGCCGAGGCCGTGACCCTGCGAGCCGCGGCCGTGGTGGTGGACCTGACGGCGTGTACCGCGCTCGGGCCGGAGTCCGTGGCCGCGCTCGCCGGCGAACGGTTCCGCGTGCGCGCCGGAAACCCGGGTGTGACAACCATCCTCGACCGAGCGGGAGTCGCCCACGAAGCCCCCGACGACTCCGTGGAATCTCCCCCGCCCGGTCCGGCAACGGTCATCCGGTCCGGCGCGACACGCTGAACCCGCTCAGGCGCGATGGCGCCCGACGTGAAAAACCCGCCACGGCAACGAACGCGGCCGGTTCCCCGCCGAATGGCGGTTACGACCCGGCGCCGCGTCGGTGACATCTGTGACCGGAACCAGCTTGCTGGACCGCGGATCCGGGGTTTCGGCGTCCACGATCGGCACGTGCGAAACCGCCTCCGCGTCGACGCATTCGCCGGTGACCACCCCGGTCCGGACCGTCACGCCGTTCTCTTCGCGAGCCAGGTAGGCGAACTTCCGCCCCACCGCGAACGGCTCGGTTTCCGCCTCGAGTCCGTTGGTCATCCGCCTCCACCCTTCGCCGACCCAGGTTTACGAAGCCGGGTCCGGGGCCTCGTCGGCGAATCTACCGCATGATGTCCGGATTCCGGGTTTTTCACCCGAACAGGCGCACCGTCCTCAGTGGATCATCAGGTCGGCCAAGGCGGTTCCCCGGCCTGGTTCGCCCTCCCGGAAGGCGGGCGGGCGTCGAGGATGTCCGTGGCTCGCACCAGGCTCACCGGCGCGTCGGCGGCGGTCCCGCACGGGCGCACCGGGACCCATGTGGTGCTGGTGTGCTCGTCGCGCAGCCCGCGGCCCGCGATCGTGCCCGTCTTCTCCTGCCACGGAGATTCCGCGGATTCCCTGGCGGCATGGCGCACCCGGCACCGATACCGCACTTGCCAGCCCGGCGGGTACCCGCCACCGTGGCGCAACGGCCAGTCGTGAGAAGCGCTTCCCGTCTTCACATCGCCGCCCTCGACGGACGGATCGTGCGGACTGTCGTCCCCCGACACCGCCGCTCACCCCGATCCTGCGTGAAAAACATCGCCGGTCGCCGGGGTCCTGGGCAAGAAGTTCACAGAGTAGGCGCGCGCGGGCCGGTGGTCGCTCGGCCACCCGGGTGGTTCCTGCCAGCGGCCGGGCACAGTCCGTGTCCGAATCGAAGATCCACAGTGGACCGCAACCCGTCCGAGCCTCGCGAGGAAGCGTTTTCACCGTGGCCCCTCACCCGACCGGGCAAGCCCGGAACGGGATATGCTGAACGTTCCCGCCCCGGCCCCCGGCGACGGCCCCGCGGCCGGAAGATCGGAGGGTCCGATGACCACCTCTGCCCCGCGCTCCTGCGCGGTGACCTCGGGCGGGCAGCCGTGAAGCGCACGACCGTACCGTCCGTCGCCGACCTGCACAGCGCCCGCGAGCTCCCCGACGACCAGCGCCGCCACGTGGTCCGCCTGGTCGCCTCCGCCGCCGAGGACGTCGACGACTGCGCGCTGCTGCTCGCGATCCTCGGCCTCGACGCCGCCGACGGCCTCGCCCAGGACCACCGCTGACGAAACCGCGTCAGGAAGCCGTTTCCAGGGCCAGCAACGCCAGTTTCGCGTCTTCGCCACCGCGGTATCGCCCGGAGCTGCCGTCGGCACGCACCACCCGGTGACACGGCACGACCAGCGGCACCGGATTGCGCGCGCACGCCGTCCCGACGGCGCGCACCGCCTTGGGACTTCCGGCCGCGGCAGCGACTTCGGAGTAGCTGCGCGTGCTGCCGTACGGGATCTCGCCGAGCCGCCGCAGCACCTCGCGGCGGAAACCCTTGGCCAGCCGCAGATCCACCGCGACGTCGAACGTGTGGCGCCGGCCGGTGAAGTACTCGTCGAGCTCACGGGACACTGTGTCCAGACGGGCCGGCGCGGCGAGCACCCGCGGACTGATGGCCGCGGCCAGCTCGGCGAGCACGCAACCGTGGTCCTCCACGGAGAACGCGACCCGCACGAGCCCGGCACCGGTCGCGGCCAGCAGCAGCGGGCCCACGGGCGAGTCGACCGTGCGGTACGCGACGTCGAGCAGACCGTCGCGTTCGGCCGCGGCGAGCAGGCGGGCGCGCAGGCGATCCTGTGCGGCTTCGTCGTCGGCCGGCAGTGCGGCGAACAGATCGGTGGTCATGGCGCTGCTCCTTCCAGCTCTCCTCGGCGCGACGCCGCGCGCAGGGCCTTCACCCCGTCGGCGGCAGCACGGCGGGCGGCGGCCGCGGTGCCGCCGGTGATGGCGGCGACCTCCTCGTACGGGAACCCGCCGAGGTAGTGGTAGGCGACGGCCGCTCGCTGTTTGTCCGGCAACGCGGCCAGCGCGTCCCACAGGTCGCCGTCCCAGTCGTCCGGACGGCCGGTGCGGCTCGGCTCGTCGGGGGTTCGCTCCACAGGCACGGCGTGCCGCGCGCGGGCGCGGGTGAGGTCCACGGCCTTGCGGTGCGCGATGGTGACCAGCCACGCCGCCACGTTCGCCCCGGCCGGCAGGTCGGGGTAGGCCTTGAGCGCGGCCAGGAACGTCTCGGACCACGCGTCCTCGGCGTCGTGCGGGCCCACCACCGCCCGGCAGACCCGCAGCACCATGGCCCCGTGGTCGGTGACGAGCTCGTCGAACGGGCGCGGGCTCAGAAGAGCCTGCCGTCATCCTCGGCGGGCGGCTCCTCCAAGCTCAGCAGGAACCGCTTGCGGTCCACGCCACCGGCGTACCCCG
Organism: Amycolatopsis sp. 2-15; assembly: GCF_030285625.1. Lineage (NCBI taxonomy): Bacteria > Bacillati > Actinomycetota > Actinomycetes > Pseudonocardiales > Pseudonocardiaceae > Amycolatopsis > Amycolatopsis carbonis. Next base: position 5,745,310 of record NZ_CP127294.1, on the reverse strand, counting down.
TGAGGCCGCCGCTCGCGCCGACCACGCGGTGGCACGGCACGACGATGCTGATCGGGTTCCAGCCGTTTGCGTTGCCCACCGCCTGCGCGGCGCCGGGGTCGCCCAGCTCGGCGGCGAGCTCGCCGTACGTGCGCTTCTCGCCGTACGGGATCTTCGTGAGCAAGTCCCACACCTTGCGCTCGAAGCCGGATCCGCGCGGCGCCAGCTCGAGATCGAACTCCCGGCGTTCGCCCGCGAAGTACTCCCCCAGCTGCCGGGTCGCCTCGCCGAAGCCCTCGTCCGAGCGCGGACCCAGGCCCGCCAGCCGCGGTTCGCGCTTGTGGCCCTCGAAGTAGAGCCCGACGAGCGCCGTGCCGTCGGCGACCAACGTCAGGTCGCCGACCGGCGACGCCGTGACCGTGTGCCGAACGCCCATGTCCCTGTTCCCTTCTTCTCGCCTCTCACCAGGTAGACGCGCGGGCGCGCCGAAACGTGAGATCCGCGAGGCGAGCGATTTCCCCGCCGCGCCACGATAGTCCGGCGAAGTCCGGGACGACCGGCCGGACGAGCCGCTAACGTCGCCGTCGAACGCCGTCGAACGCCGTCGTCGCGGGAGGAACGCATGGACCCGAACCTGCTTTCGGCCGGGCAGCTCGCCGCGACCCTGCGCGCCGGCGAGGTCACAGCCGTCGAGCTGGCCGAGTCCGCGATCGAGCGCATCGGGAAGTACGACGGGGCTGTCAACGCGATCTGCGTGCCCGATTTCGGCCGCGCGCTCGACGCTGCCCGCGCGGCCGACGCGGCGCGCGCCCGCGGTGAGGACGGCCCGCTGCTCGGCGTGCCGATCACGGTCAAGGAGTCGTTCAACGTGGCCGGGCTGCCGACCACATGGGGTCTCCCGCCGTTCGCGGGCTTCGTCGCGAACCAGGACGCGCTGCCCGTCGCGCGGCTCAAGGCGGCCGGCGCGGTGCTGCTCGGCAAGACCAATGTGCCGCTCGCCCTCGGCGACCTGCAGACCTACAACGACATCTACGGCACGACGGCCAACCCGTTCGACCTCGCCCGCACACCCGGTGGCTCGTCCGGCGGCTCGGCGGCCGCGCTGGCCGCGGGGTTCGGCGCGCTGTCGATGGGCTCGGACATCGGCGGCTCGCTGCGCACCCCCGCGCACTTCTGCGGGGTCTACGCGCACAAACCGTCGTACGGGCTGCTGCCGTCGCGGGGCCACACGCCGCCGCCGGCTTCCGCGCTGCCGACCGAGGTGGACCTGGCCGTGATCGGCCCGATGGCGCGCACCGCGGCCGATCTGGGTGTGCTGCTCGACCTGCTCGCCGAGCCGGATCCGCTCACGCTCGGGGTCGCCTACGGGCTGCGCCTGCCGCCGGCCCGCCACGAGCGCCTGGCGGAGTTCCGTGTGCTCCTGCTCGAAGACCACCCGGACCTCCCGACGTCGGCGAGCGTGCGCGCCGGCCTCACCCGCGTGACCGAAGCGCTCACCGCGGCCGGCGCCCGCGTGGACCACGGCAGCGGCCTGGTGCCCGACCTCACCGAGTCGGCGCGGCTCTACCTGCGGCTGCTGTTCGCCACCTTCGGTACGAACTTCCCGGCGGAGGTCTACGAACGGTTCGGCCGGCTGCTCGCGGACCTCCCGCCGGGCGAGGACAGCCTCCACGCCGCCCGCGTGCGCGGGACCCGGCTGAGCTACCGCGACTGGTTCGCGGCCGACCTGGCCCGCGAACGCCAGCGCCAGGCCTGGCGCGCGGTGTTCGCCGAGTACGACGTGGTGCTCTGCCCCGTCTCGCCGACCCCCGCGTTCGCCCACGACCACTCGCCGCACCAGGAGCTGCGGCGCGTCCTCGTCGACGGCGCCGAGCACCCCTACGGCGACCAGCTGGTGTGGGCCGGCCTTGCCACGCTGCCGGGACTGCCGACCACGGTCGTGCCCACCGGCCTCGACGCCGCCGGGCTGCCGGTCGGGGTCCAGCTCGTCGGGCCGATGTTCGAGGACCGCACTCCCCTGCGCCTGGCCGAGCTGCTGGAGCGGGATCGGCGGGTTCACCGCACCGAACCTCGACCGCCCGTAGTTCCCCATCCCGAGCGCGATGGACCGCGGGGGTGGTGGCATGATCTCGCCGGCAGGACCCGCCTCAACCCGGCGGGGCCATCGACTCGAACTCCAGCGCGCCGAGCAACGCGAGCCGTGCGGCCGACTCCGTGCCGGGCCGCGCCGTGCAGACGACGATCCGCAGGTCGCCGTGGCGGCTGGCGAGCACGTCGCGGTCGAGGTCGAGCCGCCCGGCGTCGGGGTGGGCCACGGTCAGGCAGGTCGGCTGGCGCGCGAGGTCGTCGACGCCGGGCGTGTCCCACCGGCTGCGGAACTCCTCGCTCGCCGAGCCCACCCGGCCGACCAGGGCCGACAGATCGGGGTCACGCGGGTAGCGCGACTGCGCGAGCCGCAGGTCGGCGACCAGCGCGGTCTCGTAGTCCTCACGCTCGGCCGCGGTCAGCACGGTGCGCGTCGGGCAGCCGGTGAAGTGGCGCCACACGGCGTTGCGCTCGTCTTCGCGCGCGGCGGGCTCGCCCAGCAGCGCGACCCACGGCCGGTTCCACGCGATGAGCGTCCACATCGCGTCGTGCACGGCGATCGGGTGGTCGTCGAGGCGTTCCAGCAGCCGCCGCGTGCTCTCGGGCACCAGCCGCCCGACGCGGCCACCGCCCAGCTCGTGGCCGGCGAGCCGGAACAGCCGTTCCTGCTCGGCGTCGGACAGGTGCAACGCCCGCGCGAGCGCGACGCACACCTGCACTCCGGGAGCCGGCGCGCGGCCCTGTTCCAGCCGCACGACGTGGTCGACCGACAGCCCGGCCAGCACGGCCAGCTCCTCGCGCCGGAGCCCGCGCGCTCGTCTCGGCCCGTGCACCGGCAGGCCGGCCCGGCCGGGTACCAGCCGTTCCCGCCAGCCCCGCAGCGTCGACGCCAGCTCGTCCGGGCTGTTCACACCACCCATCCTCGCAAATCGCGGCCGGTGATCGTACCGCCGCTTTTCGCAAGCCCGGGAAGGCGTTCGGCTCCGGACGGGTCGGCCACCCGCCCGGAGCCGCAGGTCCGGCCGCCGCACTCAGTGGCGCAGACCCGCCTGCTTCAGCAGCGGCATCACGTTGTCGCCGAAGTACTTCAGCTCCTCGTTGTAGTCGATGAGACCGAAGATCATGCCTTCCATCCCGGCCTCGTTGAGCGCGCCGAGCTCCTCGGTGACCTGCTCCGGAGTTCCCACGATCGGGTAACCGCCCCAGCCGGCGATGAACCGCTCCTGCATCTCCTTCACCGCGTGGTCGAACGACTGGCTCGCGCCCGACCCGGCGATCTTGATGACGTTGCCGGCAGCACCCCAGTCGCCTTCGTCCACGACCTGCTGGAAGGCGCGCTTGGCCTCCTCCTCGGTGTCGCGGCAGACGACGAGCCCGTAGGTCATCACCTTGATGTCGCGCTGGTAGTCGTCGCGGGCCTTGGCCTTGACCTTCGCGGTGTAGGCCTTGATGTTCTCCAGCGTGTCGAGCGAGGCGAAGTTGATGTCCACGTTGCGCGCGGAGAACTCGATGCCCGCGGGCGAGTTGCCCGCGTTGAGCAACGCCGGGCGCGGGCCCTGGTGCGGCTTCGGGTAGGCCTCGACGTCGTTGCCCTGGAAGTACTTCGAGGCGACGTCGAACGAGCCGGGCTCGGTCCACAGCCGGATGGCGTAGTCGATCCACTCCTGGCCGAACGCGTAGCGCTCGTCGTGCTGGCGCTGCTCGCCGCCGAACATCTCCATCTCCGGCGGCACCCAGCCCATCACCAGGTTGAGCGCGAAGCGCCCGCCCGAGATGTGGTCGATCGTGGTGGCGGCCTTCGCCGCGACGATCGGGTGCACCGTCGGCAGGTGCGAGGTCGACGCGATGGCGATCCGCTCCGTCGCCTCGGCCAGGCCGGCGGCCCAGGCGTAGGTCTCGAAGCAGTTGCCGTTGAAGTTCGTCGAACCGCCGAAGCCCTTCCAGCGCGCGACCGGCACGAGCACGTCGAAGCCGAGGCCGTCGGCGCGCTGCGCGATCTCGCGCGTGTGCTCCCAGGTGATCTTGTAGGTGCTCGGGGCGTGGCTCATGATCAGCCCGTAGGAGCAGTTGGTGCCGAACAGGCCCAGCTTCATCTTCTGGTCGCCGAACAGCGGGTTCGTCTCGGCCCGGTCCACCAGCGGCCGGGTCTCGTCGGCCGGGCGCGGGTCGGTCGGGGCGAGGCCGAGGCGTTCGTTGGCGGTCATCGTCATGGGGGTCTCCTTCGCGGAAATGGGGTGGCTCAGCCGAGCTGGAACGGGTCGCGGGTGCCGCCGGTGAGCTCGACGAACACGGACTTGTTCTCCGTGTACTCGTTGATCGCGTCGGCGCCGTTCTCCCGGCCGATGCCGCTGGCGCCGTAGCCGCCGAAGGGCATGTTCGGGGCGATCACGCGGTAGGCGTTGATCCACACAGTTCCGGCGCGCAGCTTCGCGGCGACTCGGTGGGCACGGTGCACGTCCTTCGTCCAGACCGCGCCGGCCAGGCCGTAGGGCGTGTCGTTGGCGAGCTTGAGTGCCTCGTCCTCGTCGTGGAACGGGTAGACGGCCAGCACCGGGCCGAACACCTCCTCGCGGACGATGGTGTTCTCCGCCGTCACGCCCGTGACCACGGTCGGCTTCACGAACAGGCCACCGCGAGCGGCGTCGGGCTCACCACCGCAGGCGAACGTCGCGCCCTCCGCGGCCGCGCCCTGCAGGTAACCGAGCACCTTCTCGTACTGCGGCCGGTTGGCGACCGGGCCCATCTCCGTTTCCGCGGCCGTCGGGTCGCCGAGCTTGATGGCGTTGGCCCGCGCGACGACCTTCTCGACCAGCGCGTCGTGGACGTCGGCGTGCACGATCAGGCGCGAGCCCGCCATGCAGGTCTGCCCGGTGGCCGCGAACACGCCCGCGACCAGGCCGTTGGCGGCGGCGTCGAGGTCGGCGTCGGCGAACACGACCTGCGGCGACTTCCCGCCCAGCTCCAGCGTCACGCGGTTGAAGTTCGCCACGGCGGCCTGCGCGACCTTGGCGCCGGTCGCCGACGAGCCGGTGAACGCGACCTTGTCGATGCCCGGGTGCTTCGCCAGGGCCTCGCCGGTGGAGCGGTCCCAGCCGGTGACGACGTTGAGCACGCCCGCGGGAAGCCCCGCCTCGTGCAGCACCTCGGCGAACGCGACGGTGGAGGCCGGCGCGTGCTCCGACGGCTTGACCACCATCGTGCAGCCCGCGGCGAGCGCGGGGGCGAGCTTGAAAGTGAGCAGCAGCAGCGGCGAGTTCCACGGCGTGATGGCGCCGACCACGCCGACCGGTTCCCGCCGGGTGTAGCCGAAGTAGTTCGGGTTGACCGGCGGGACCGTGCGGCCCTCGATCTTGTCGGCCAGGCCGGAAAAGTAGTAGTACCACTGGGGCAGGCTGTTGAGCTGGCCCAGCATCTCGCGCAGCAGCTTGCCCGAGTCGTTGACCTCCAGCCGGGCAAGGCGCTCGGCGTTGGCGGCGATCGCGTCGCCGCAGCGGCGGATGATCGCGGCGCGCTGGAAGCCGGTCATCGCGCCCCACTCGCCCTCGAACGCCGCCCGGGCCGACGCGACGGCCTCGTCGACGTCCTCGAGACCGCCGTCCGCGAGCCGGGCCCACGGCTTGCCGGCGTAGGGGTTCTGCGACTCGAAGGTCCGGCCCGAGCGGGCATCGACGGACTTGCCGTGGATGAAGAGCTTGAGTTCCTCCAGCGGTGGCGCTGAGGTGGTCGTCATCGACCTCTCCTTCGTTGCAGGGGGCTGGCGCCTGGGGATGCCGGGAAACGCTAGGGATCGGCGACGGCCCGCCGATATCCCCGGACGGCAGCCTCGGATCCGCTCAGCGCGAAGGTGCGCGTCCCACCCGGCGAGACGAGAAGCACACGCGGCCGGGCAGTGCTGCACTCAGCGGATAGCGCCACGCGCTTTCGGGCTAGTAGGGGGCCGCGGCGACCACCTAGTGTCGAGCTGGCCCGGAGCACCGGCCTCACCGCTCGAGGCCGCCGGAGAAGAACCGACACTGAGCAGAAAGACGACACAAGGAGGTGTCGGATGGCTGCCCGTCCCGAGGGCGTCCCGGCCGAGGCGCCGCTGTCGCGCTACCGGGTGCTCGGCACCCGCTCGCTCGAAGAGGCCCGCGACGCGGTCACCAGGATCTACCTGGACCACGACCTCACGGTGCCCGGCAACGAGCTCGACATGACGTTGAACTCGACCGCCGACCGGATGTTCACCGTCGGTTACCTCAGCTACCAGTCGTGCGCGAAGCTCGTGATGCCGCCGACCGAGGACTGCTACCACGTCAACCTCACCATCGCCGGCCGCACGGACGCCGACCGCACCGACGGGCGCCGCGCCACCACGCGGGCGCGCACCAGCGGCGTCGTGCTGCTGCCCGACCAGGTCAACACCGTGCGCTGGTCACCGGACGCGGCGCAGCTCATCCTCAAGATCGGCCGCCGGACGCTGGAGACCCACCTCGGCGAGCACCTCAACCGCCCCGTCGACGAGGTGCTCGACTTCGACTTCGGCATCGACTTCACCACGCCCGCCGGCAGCACCCTGCTCTCGTCGGTGGAGTTCCTCGCCCGTGAGCTCGAACGCCCCGGCGGCCTCGCCGACATGCCGATCGCGCGCGAGCAGCTCGAAGCGTTCGTGATGACGCAGCTGCTGCACGCCGGGCGCCACCAGTACGCCGACGACCTCGCCGCGCCCGACGACCCCGTGCGCCAGAGCCGCCTCGGCCCGGTGATCGAGTACATGGAGGCCCACGCCGACGAGCCGCTCACCCCGCAGGAGCTGGCGAAGGTCGGCTGCATGAGCGTGCGCACGCTGCACGCCACGTTCCAGCAAGTCCTGGGCGAGTCACCGATGAACCACCTGCGCCGGATCCGCCTCGACCACGTGCGCGCCGAGCTGCTGCGCAGCGACCCGGCCCTCACGCGCGTCACGGACATCGCGCTGCGCTGGGGTTTCTTCCACCAGAGCCGCTTCGCGCAGCAGTACCGGGAACGCTTCGGTGAGCTGCCGCGCGAGACGCTGCGGGCCGTGTCGGCCTGAGCCGGGATCAGTTCTTCGCGCTGATCCCGTACGCCCCGCGGTGGAACAACAGCGGCGCCCGCGAAGGATTCGCACCCAGCGCGTGCACGCGGGCGGCGACCATCGTGTGGTCCCCGCCCGCGTATTCGTGTTCCAGCGTGCAGTCGATCCACGCGGCGACGCCGTCGAGCACGGGCGCGCCGGACGGGGCCGGGCGCCATTCGACACCGGCGTACTTGTCCGTGCCCGAGCGGGCGAACGCGGTGCTCAGCTCGGCGTGGTCTTCAGCGAGGACGTTGACGCAGAAGCGCCCGACGGCGCGAATCTTCGGCCAGCTCGTGGACGAGCGGGCCGGCGCGAACGACACCAGCGGCGGGTCGAGGGAGAGCGAGCTGAACGACTGGCAGGTGAACCCGGCGGGGCCGCCCGGCGCCAGCGCCGTGACGACCACGACGCCGGAGGCGAAGTGCCCGAGAACCTCGCGCATGTGCGTGGGCTCGACCTGCGGCGGCTCGGTGCGTGTCCGGTTGTCCATGCGCCGCAACGGTAAGAGCAGTTCGCCGCCGGCACCATCCGCCAACCGCGGGCGAATAGCCGCGGCGCGCGGACCGGAATCCCCCGGCGGCGCACAGGACGGATAGTCCGCCACCGCGATCGGATATCTCGCCGCGCACCCGCGTTCCTACGGTGTGCGTCGTGTCTGCCACCGACCTCCCCGCCGGCGCGCTCGCCGGGATCCGCGTCCTCGAGCTCGGCACGCTCATCGCCGGCCCGTTCTGCGGCCGGCTGCTCGCCGACCACGGCGCGGACGTGATCAAGCTCGAAGCCCCCGACCGGCCCGATCCACTGCGCGTGTGGGGCCAGGCCGAGCTCGACGGGCACCACTTCTTCTGGACCGTCCACGCCCGCAACAAGCGGTGCGTCACGCTCGATCTGCGCCGTGCGCAAGGCCGCGAGCTGTTCCTGCGCCTGGCCGACACGGCCGACGTCGTGGTCGAGAGCTTCCGCCCCGGCACGCTCGAACGCTGGGGTCTCGGCTTCGACGTGCTCGCCGAACGCAACCCCGGGCTGATCCTCGCCCGCGTCTCCGGCTACGGGCAGACCGGCCCGCACGCCGAGCGGCCCGGCTACGCGTCGGTGGCCGAGGCGATCGGCGGAATGCGCTACCTCAACGGCTTCCCGGGCGGCCCGCCGCCACGCGCGGCACTGTCGCTGGGTGACTCGCTCGGCGGGATGTTCGCCGCGCAGGGCGTGCTCGCGGCCCTGCACGCGCGCGGGACGAGCGGGCGCGGCCAGATCGTCGACGTCGCGCTGGCCGAGGCGTGCCTGGCGATGCTCGAGTCCGTGATCCCCGACTACGACGCCACCGGGCTGGTGCGCGAACCGTCGGGCACCCGCCTCGACGGGCTCGCGCCCTCGAACCTCTACCGCTGTGCCGACGAACGCTGGATCGTCATCGCCGCCAACCAGGACACGGTGTTCGCGCGGCTGTGCACGGCGATGGGCCGCGAGGACCTCACGACCGACGCGCGATTCGCGACCCACGTGGCGCGCGGGCGCAACCAGGACCAAATCGACGCGCTCGTCGGCGAATGGGCCGCGCGCCACGATTCCGCCACGCTCACGTCGATCCTCGAAACCGCCGGTGTGGTCGTCGGCCCGGTCGCCACCGTCGCCGACGTGGTGGCCAACCCGCAGTTCCAGGCACGCGAAATGCTGCTGCCGCACTTCGACGACGCGATCGGCAAAGAGGTGCTGGGGCCTGGCGTGATGCCGGTGCTGAGTGGCACGCCGGGTTCGGTGCGCTGGGCCGGTCCCGCGCAGCCGGGCACGCACAACGCGGAGGTCTACACCGGACTGCTCGGCCTCACCGGCGCCGAGCTGGCCGAGCTCTCCGAAGCCGGAATCGTCTGAGAGGCAACGATGGTCTTCTCCGTGAACTTGCGCGAAGTCGGGCTGCGCGACGGTCTTCAGCTCGAAGCGCCGATCCCGCTCGCCGCCAAGCTGGACATCCTCGACGCCGTGGCCGCCACGGGCGTGCGGCGCGTGGAGGTGACGTCGTTCGTCTCCCCCGCCGCCGTGCCCGCGCTCGCCGACGCCGAGCAGCTCGCGGCCGAGCTCGGCCGCTGGCCGGACCTCGCGTTCTCCGCGCTGGTGGCCGGCCGCGGCGGGGCGCGCCGGGCCGTGGCCGCCGGCATGGCCGACCTCGAGTACGTGATCTCCGCGTCCGACGGGCACAGCCTCGCCAACGCGCGCCGGACCACGGACGAGGCCGTCGCCGCGGTGCCGGACATCGCGAAGCTCGCGCACGACTCCGGCGGGCGGCTGGAGGCGATCCTCGCCGTGGCGTGGGACTGTCCTTTCGACGGGCGCACGGCGGTGAGCCGCATCGTGGACCTCGCGCGGCGGGCCGTCGACCTCGGCGCGGACGAGCTGTGTTTCGGCGACACCATCGGCACCACCGTGCCCGGGCGGGTCACCGAGCTGCTGGGCCGGGTGCGCGAGGCGTGCCCGGACGTCGAGCTCGGCGTGCACTTCCACAACACCCGCGGCTCCGGGCTCGCGTGCGTGCTCGCCGCGCTGCAGGCCGGGATCACGAAGATCGACGCGTCGGCCGGCGGGCTCGGCGGCTGCCCGTTCGCGCCCGGCGCGAGCGGGAACATCGCCACCGAGGAGGTGGTGTACCTGCTCGAAGAGTCCGGTGTGGACACCGGCGTCGACCTCGGCAAGGTGCTCGAAGCCGCCGCGGTGGTGGAACGCGCCGTGGGACACGAGCTGCCCAGCAACCTCTTCCGCGCGGGCGGGCCGAACCGGCCCCGCGGGCGCGGCTGAAGGATACGCACAACGGCCATTCCGCTGCGGGTTACGGCTATTCCGGCCGCCGCGGTCCTCGTACCCTCACGCCCACGACCCCGACCTTCCAGGAGCCGACGATGACCCAGCCCACCACCCCGGCCGGCCTGCCCTCGACGCTGGCGGTGCAGCGCGCGGTCGCGGCGCTCGCGGCGGGCCGGATGATCGTGGTGACGGACGCGGCCGACCGGGAGAACGAGGGTGATCTGGTCCTGCCCGCCGCCGTCGCCGACGCGGAGCGGCTCGCGTTCGTCGTGCGCCACACCACCGGCATCGTGTGCGCGCCGATGACCGCCGAGCGTGCCGACGCGCTGCGCCTGCCCCCGATGGTCGAGGACAACACCGACGCCCACGGCACCGCGTTCACCGTCACCGTCGACCACGTCGGCAGCGGCACTGGGGTGTCGGCTGAGGACCGGGCCAAGACGTTGCGCGCGCTCGCCGCGCCGGGCACCCGCGCCGGCGAGCTGCGCCGGCCCGGGCACGTGTTCCCGTTGCGCGCCAGGGAAGGCGGGGTGCTCGTGCGCGCCGGGCACACCGAGGCGGCCGTCGACCTGCTGCGCCTGGCCGGGCAGGAACCGGTGGGCGTGATCGGCGAGATCGTCGCCGAGGACGGCTCGATGTGCCGCGGCGAACGGCTCACGCGGTTCGCGGCCGAGCACGACCTGCCGGTGCTCGCGATCGCCGACCTCGTGCGCTACCGGCGGGCCACGGAACGGTTCGTGGAGCACGTCGCCACCTCCGCCATGCCCACCGTCTTCGGCGACTTCCGCGCCGTCGCCTACCGTTCCACCACCGACGGCACCGAGCACCTCGCCCTCGTCCACGGCGACGCGGCCGCCGCGAGCCGCAGCCCGCGCGGCGCCCTCGTGCGCGTGCACAGCGAATGCCTCACGGGCGACATCATCGGCTCCCTGCGCTGCGACTGCGGCGCGCAGCTCGAACAGGCTCTGCGCGCCATCGCCGCCGAGGGCGCGGGTGCCGTGGTCTACCTGCGCGGCCACGAGGGCCGCGGCATCGGGCTGGCGCACAAGATCCGCGCCTACGCCCTGCAGGAGACCGGCCTCGACACCGTCGACGCCAACACCACCCAGGGCCTGCCGGTCGACTCCCGCTCCTACGGCGTCGGCGCCCAGATCCTCGCCGACCTCGGCGTCACCCGCCTGCGCCTGATCACCAACAACCCCGCCAAATACGGCGGCCTCGACGGTTACGGCCTCGAGATCGTCGACCGCGTCGGCCTGCCCGCCGCCGCGACGGCGCACAACCTGCGCTACCTGCGGACCAAGCAGCAGCGCCTCGGCCACACCCTCGACGTCGACGAGAGCACCGGCTGAGCCGTTACCGAACCAGTACGCGCCGCGGACAGCCCGCGCATGCGCGCCCGGCACCGTCGGTCCCGACGAAGATAGACGGTGCACTCTGCGGGAAGGCGGACGACGTGGCCAAGGGTGCGGCCGTGGTGCTGGCGATTCTGGCGGTGCCGTTCACAACGGCGGTGGCGCCGCCACCGGCGCACGGCCTGCAGTGGCGGCAATGCGCGAAGATCGCCGAAGGCTGGGCGATCGGCGAAGCGAGCGAGTGCGCGACGGTCCGCGTACCGCTGGACTACCGGCAGCCCGGCGGCCGGCAGCTCACGATCGCCGTCAGCCGGGTCCGCGCGGGCAATCCGGCGCACCGGCAAGGCGTGGTGCTCGTCAACCCGGGCGGCCCCGGCGAGCAGGCACGACCTTCCCTGACGAGCTCACGCGGACGGAGCTGGCCGGCCTCGGCCGCACGCACGACCTGATCGGGTTCGACATCCGCGGTTCGGATTACAGCGAGAAGATCCTCTGCCCGGAGCTGGATCCGGCGAACGTGCCACGCCCGCCCGCCACCGACACCGCCGAGCAGCGCTTCAAGGACCAGGCGAACACCGTCGCCGGCCGGCTGCGCACGTGTGCCGGGAAGGGCCCCGATCTGGCGCGGTCGATGACCACGGCGAACGTCGCCCGCGACATGGACGTGATCCGCCAGGCGCTGGGCGAGGAGAAGATCGGCTACTTCGGCAACTCGTGGGGCACGGCGCTCGGCACCGCCTACCGCACCCAATTCGGCGAGCACGTCGACCGGATGCTGCTGGACTGCGTGCTCGCGCCGGGCGAGGCCGTCGCGCGGTCCGACGACCAGACCGCCGCCGCCGCCGAGGCGCACTTCGACGACGTCACGCGCTGGCTCGCCGAGCGCGACGCGACGTACGGGTTCGGCAGCACCGCCCCGGCCGTCACGCAGGCGCTTCTCGCGCTGCGGAGCCGGCTCGCGGCCCAGCCCCTGGCGGACCGCGACGACCACTGGGCCAACCGGCAATTGCTCGCCCCGCGCGCCGACTGGGCGACGGCCCGCGCAAGCGCTCGCCGCCGCCCGGGACGGGAAGGTGCCGACGACCACGGCACCGCCCGCGGAAGCACCGGTCGGCAACGGGTCGACGTCGGCTACCGGGACGGCGAGATCGGGTTCGTCCTGGCCGCCGTGAACTGCAACGACTCCCCCGGCGCCCGCGATATCGACCAGGCGTGGGCACACGGGCTCGAGCTCGCCGCCCGGTACCCGGTGGCCGCCTACGAACCGGGTGGCGACGCGCGGTGCGCCGGCTGGCCGTTCGCGCCGCAACCCACCAACCTCGCGCGCGGCTCCGGCCCGTTGCAGCTCGTCGGCCACGAGTGCGAGACCAACACCCCGTTCCCGTGGGCCCGCGAGATGCAGGCGAAGGTCGGCGCCGCGCTCCTGACCGTGGCCGACGACGTGCACTCGTCGTTCGCGCACCTCCCGTGCGCCGACGAGGCCGTCGAGTTCTTCGGCACCGGGGCGACGTCGAACGGAACCTGTTCCGGATAGTCCTTTGTGGACCTGCTCCGGGGTACCCACGACGTGGAGTGGCCGGGCCCTCGGGCGGACTTCGATCATGGTCACCGAGGGTTCCACCACGACCACGAGCAGTCGCATGATATCGGTATCGGTCTGCCCAGCCAGGTGCGTGAGGTCGACGCGACGGTGATCCCGGCGTGGGCGGCGAAGGCGGAGGAAGCCGGGTTCTCGACGCTCGGCACCGTCGGGCGCATCGCCTACCCGGCAGTGCTCGACACCGTCGCGCCGGCCGCGGCCGCGGGTGCCACGCGCACGATCGGGCGTTCGGCGGGTAGATGTCCACCAGCAGCGAGCGCAGCGCGCCGACGCTCGTGCGCAGCCGCCCCGCGGCGTCGGTGATGACCTCGGCGCGGCGGACCTCGTCCGGGTCGCGGAGCCTGGCCGCGTCGAGGCTGAACGTGAGCCCGGACAGGTCCTGCACGATCCCGTCGTGCAGGTCGAGCGCGATCCCGCCGGCGCTCGGCGTCGGAGGCGTCCACGGCGTGCTGCGGTCGCGCTCCCACTGCGAGCGCCGCACGCGCCGCGCCGGCGACCACGCGAACGGCACCTGCACGACCTCCGGCACCAGCGGGCGCCCGTCGGCCGCGCGGGATCCCGACGTAGACCTCCAGCAGCTTCCCGAACGACGTCTCGAGCCGGTTCTCCGGCCGCGTCAGGTCGCGGACCTCCGACACGCTCCCCTGCACCCGCAGCGCCTCGGCCTCCTGGCCGGTGAGCGGGTAGCGCTCGCCGATGAGCGCGGACGCGTCGGAGTACAGGACCGTGCCGTCGGCGGCCCAGACCTTCACCCCCACCAGCGAGCCAGCACGTAACGCCGGATGGCCGCGTCGAACGCGGTCAGCGCGGCCGGGTCGCGGTTCACCACGGCCGCGTCGAGCCGCGGTTCGACCACGCCGCGGGCCGAGACGGACGTGGTCTGCACCGCCGGCTGGGTGGCCTGCGCCGTGCCCGCTTCGCGCGCGAGGTAGGCGATGGGCCCGGCCAGGGCCGCGAGCACGACCACCCCGGCGATCGTGAACCGGGCGAGCAGCCCGGCCGTGGACGGCTCCGCTCCGGTGACATGCGAGCACGGTATCGGCCCGGGCGCCCGGTTCGGACCTGTCCGACCGGGCTACGACCTCCCGGGTCGAGCGGGGCGGGAACCGGCTCCCCGGCCGGAGCACTCCGGCGGTCACCCTGCGTGACATTTCGCCGGATCCACTCGGCGTAGCCGGAGCTAGGCCGTTTCGTGGCCGAGTCGTTGCTCCGCGTGAAGCGCCGCGCGCCGGCGTTCGCCGGGGCTTGTGAAGGCGATCACTGCAGCGTAGGGGCCGGATGTGGGCGGTGTGCCCCGGTTTCCACCTGGTCGGCGGCGTCTCTTAATGAGACTCCCGCCCTCCGGGGACAGGCGTATACCGAGCGATGTGCCACCGCGACGACCAGGCACATTCCGGATGCCCGACCAGGGAGCCCGCACATGACCACCCTCGATGCCAGTGCCGAAAGTGTCCCCCGAGTACCTGCTCAGCACACTGCGGAGGCCGCACCCGAAGCGGCCCCGGCTGCCGACCCGATGATGGTCGGTCTGCCCAGTTTCATCGTCGGATCCGTCGCGCTGGGGCTCGTCCTCATCGGCTACGTACCCGCGACCGCCGTCGGCGCGTCACTCGCCGTCATCATCGCCGCGACCGGCCTCGGCCTGCTCATCGCAGCGGTCTGGGCCGCCGCCGTGGGCCAGAGCGCGGTGGCGGGCGTGTTCGCCATCTTCTCCGGGTTCTGGCTGAGCTACGCGCTGCTCGTGCTCGGCCTGACCCACAACTGGTTCGGGATCGACGCGACAGCAGCCGTCGACACGCAGGGGTTGTTCCTCATCTCCTGGCTCGTCATCGTCGGCATGCTGACGCTCGCGACCCTGCGCTTGCCGGTGGCCTACACCCTGCTGTTCGCCCTCATCGAGGTCGCGCTCGTGCTCGTGCTGGTCGGCACGCTGCAGGGTTCGGCCGGCATCCTCCAGGTCGGCGGGTACGTCGTGCTCGTGTTCGCCGCCGTCGGTGTGTACCTGTTCTTCAACTCGGCCTCGACGGCCACGGGCGGGTCCGCGCTCCCGCTCGGCCCGCCGATCATGCACTGAGCGAACTGCGTCACACGTGCCCCGGAGTCCGCGACTCCGGGGCACTTTCCTGCGACGATCGCGGTCTCGTCCACGGGACACCAAGACGTGACAGGAGGACCATGCCCGACGGATTCCGCGACATCCCGACCACTACCCTCGCCGATCTGCTGAGCCGCGACCAGGTGATGGACATCGGCGTGCGCCCGCTGTGGGGCCCGGTGCCGCGCGTCGCCGGCCCGGCCTACACCGTCCAGTGCCCGGCGGGCGACAACCTGATGCTGCACGCGGCCATCCACCGCGCGCCGGCCGGCTCGATCGTCGTGGTGGAGTCCGGCGACCTGGACTACGCGCTGGCGGGCGGCAACGTCTGCGCCGTGGCGCAGCGAAACGGGATCGCGGCGTTCGTGCTGGACGGCGTTATCCGCGACCTCGCCGAGGTGCGCGAGCTGGGGTTCCCCGTGTTCGCCCGCGGCCTGATCCCGATCCCCGGCACGAAGGCGGCCGTCGCACCGCTGGGTGAGCCCGTGAGCTGCGGCGGGGTCACCGTGCACGCCGGTGACATCGTGACCGCCGACGAGGAGGGCGTCGTGGTCACGCCGGCCGCCGACGCGGAACGGATCCTCCTGGCCGCGCAGGCCCGGCTCGCCAAGGAGGAGGCGCAGACGCTCGACGAATGGGACGCCGACCACGAGGCCCGGATCGACGCGATCCTCAAGGAGCGCGGGTTCGAAGGCTGAGGGTCCCGCGCCGCGACCGTCGAGTGTGGACGGTCGCGGCGCGGGTTTCCGGTTACGGGTACGACTTCAGCATCGCCAGCCCGGTGACGGCGTCCGACGGGCCACCCGTGTCGTTGACGACGTGGGCGATGGTGCCCTGGCCACCGCCGAGTGAGAACGTGATCATGCTGTGGAACCGCACCCCCGGCCGCTTCGGGGCGGCGATGGCGCGGTCGGACACGATCGTGCGGTCCTCGGCGAAGATGCAGTAGCTGCCCAGGCCCCACGCTTCGTGTGTGCGGACGTGGTCGCCCACCGCGTAGGCGGGGAAACCGCGGTGGGTCCCGTCCATCCACGCGGCCTGGTTCGGCGGGTCGTAGGGCATCTCGTTCTGGAAGAAGTAGGTGCGCCCGCCCTCGCCGTTCCACTGCACCTGGGCCTTCTGGTGGTGCTCGACGAACAGGCCGTAGGCGCTCACGCCCGAGCCGTTCACGACCAGGCCGACGTCGGAGGTGTTGGCGTCCCAGCCGACGCCCGCGCCGTGGTCGGCTCGCCACAGCCACATGTTGTCGATGACCACGTCGGCGCTGTTGACGACCACGCACCGCTTGGCCTTGCCCACGCCGGCACCGCCGACGCGCACGAACACGTCGTGCATCGAGCTCGGGTTGCGCGCGTGGCCGCGGCGCGACCCGTCGGGCCCGAAGCGGATCAGCGGGTCGGACGCGACCGGTCCCGCGTCCACGAGCAGGCCGGCGACGCGCACGCCGTCCACGTCGGCGACGTCCAGCGCGGTGACGCCGTCGTCCGGGATCAGGGTGGCGTAACCGAGACCGAGCACGACGGTGTTCGCGCGCGTGACCGTGAGCGGTTCGTCGACGTGGTAGATGCCCGGGGTGAGCAGCAGGTGCTTGCCCTGCGCAAGGGCGGCGTTGAGGTCAGCGGCGGACTCCGCCGGCTTGGCGATGTGGAACGCGTCGAGGGGCAGCGAGGTGCCCTCGGGCTTGCGCGCTTCCCAGCTGGTGGCCTCCGCGTCGGTGCGGACGGCGGGCACGAACACCTGGTAGGCGCCTGCGCCGTCCACGTACAGGAACGGCTTCTCGCAGATCACCGGCGTGCGCTCGATCGACGTGTACGGCGGGGTCGGAAACGAGGTCGCGGGCGCGCCGGGCGACCCGACGAACACGAAGTTCCAGTTCGAGCCCACCCACGAGCCGACCACGGAGTTGCGCGTCAGCCATTGCTGCTGGGTGCCGGAGTTGACCTGGCCGGTGAGCTGGCAGTCGGCGATGAACCCGCCGCTGGAGTAGCCGCCGTCGGACAGCTTGAGGTCGCCGAGCAGGTAGATGCGGCGGTAGTAGGTGGCCTGCGAGACGGCCCAGGTGTCGACGCCGCTCTTCGGGACGGCGTTGAGGTTCTCGGCGCCGCGCCAGAAGTTCACGAGCGTGCCGTTGCCGTGCGCGTCGCCCTCGACGCCGAGTGAGCCGGTGATGCTGGCGCCACTGGGCTGCAGGCCGAGGCCGGCGACCTGGGTGTAGTAGCCGAGCTTGACGTCGACGGAGTAGGAGCCGGGTTTGAACAGCAGCGCGTAGCGGCCCTGGCCGAACTGGCTGCCGCGCTGCTGGGCGTATATGGCGTCGAGGGTGGCCTGGATGTTCGCGGTGCCGGAGTCGAAGACGTGGACGTTGGGGCCGAAGTCGGGCTGGCCGGCGGCGTGGGTGGCCGGGGGCGGGGCTTGTTTCGGGGTTTGCGTCGCGGGTGCGGCCGCGGCAGGGCTCGCGAGGGTGAGCGCGGACGTCGCCGCGAGGGCGGCGCCGGAGCCCAGCGCCAGGAAGCTTCTTCTCGCGAGTGTCTGGTCGGGGTGTTCGGACTGTGGTGACTGTGCTGGCCGTGCTGGCACTGGAGAGACCGTCCTTTCGACACGACACGACACGTGGCGGCGTGTGCGGGCCGAGGAATCCGTGCGGCACCGACATTTCCGAGCCGGGCTCGCCGGTGTCAAGGCGGCTGTCGGTGACCGGGACAGCCGAAAGTCCTGAACGCCCCGGCGGTGGCGGTACCGGGCAAAGGCGGCAGGTCGCGGAAACGGCTAGGGTCGGGGATGGGGACCGCGACGGCAGGAGAGCCACATGACCACGAACCAGCCCGGCGACCAGGAGCCGTTGGACGCCGAGATCGTCGAGAGCCCGGAGAGCTCCGACAGCCCCGGCGTTCCGGCGGCGGACCTGCCCGAGCCCGACTACAGCGAGGGCGGCGTGCCGTCGTTCGACTTCGTCCGCGACCGCATCGAGAACCGCTACAACACCTCGGTGGGCGCGCAGGAGCTCGCGGGCATCGGCGGGCCGGAGACGATCGAGTCGCTCGACAAGAAGATCGCCGACCGCGACAAGGCCGCGAAGGACAAGCTCGCCGAGATCCGCCGGTCGATGGGCAAGCAGTAACGTCCCTTGTGGACGGTCAGCCCAGCAGGTCCAGCACGGCCTCGGCCGCCGCGGTGGCGCCGCCGGCGGCGGTGATCTCCTTGGCCATGCGGGCCAGCCGGTCTTGCACGCCGGGGTCGCCGGCGACGCGCAGCACCGTCTCGCGTACGAGCTCCGGAGTGAGGGCCCCGGAGTCGAGCACCTCGCCGAGGCCGAGCTCCTGGACGCGGCGGGCGTTGAGGGCCTGTTCGGGCACCCGGGGCAGCGTCACCAGCGGCACGGCCCGCGAGAGCGCCTCCATGATCGAGTTCATGCCGGCGTGGGAGACGAACGCGCTCGCGTGACCCAGCACCGCCTGCTGCGGCACCGACGGCAGCGCCTCGACGTTCGGCGGCAGCTCGCCCAGCAGCGCGGGATCCGTGCGGCCGAGCGACATCACCACGTGCCACTCCGTGCCGGCGAACGCCTGCGCGCACGCGCGGAACACATCCGGCCGGTCGGTGAACGCCGTACCCAGCGACACGAGCAGCACCGGCTTCCCGGCCGGCGGCGCCCACTCCCCGGCCCGCACCGTCGGGCCCACGAACCGGTAGGTCTCGTCGAAGGTCTCCGCCGCGATCTGGAACGCGGCCGGCACGAACACCAGCGTCAACGGCACCGACGGCGCCGCCATCGGCACCAACGGCGCGGGCACGCCCTGCTGCGCGGAGAACTCGTGCAGGTGCGTCGCGAACCGGATCAGCGCCTCGTTGTCCGGCCGGAAATCGGGCGGCAGCAGCTCCGCCAGCGGCAGGTGCTCGTTCACGGCCATACTCGCCACCAGCGCCACCGCCGGCACCCCCAGCCGATGCGCAACCGCCGCGGCGACGGGCGCCACGGTCGCGTCGAAGCACACCACGTCGGCATCCCGGACTTTCTCCACGAGCGCGTCGATCTCGGGCGCCGCCGCCTCCAGCAACCCGTCCAGCAGGTCCACGAAACTCGTGGTGCTGAACGTCTCCCGCGACAACGCCGTCGGATCCAACGTCCACGGCAACCGCACCGCCTCCGCCCCGGCCCCCTCGATGGCCGCCGCGTGCGCCGGCCCACTCGCGAACGTCACCCTGTGCCCGCGCCCCACCAACTCCGCCACGAGCGGCAACGCCGGGTTGACATGCCCCGCCGCAGGCGCGGCGACGAAGAACAGGTGCTTGCGCACAGGTGGTATCCCCTCGCAGTCCGGACAAGATCACCGTAGCCGCGCCCGGGAGCCTTCCAGCCGGATACTGTCCGTTCGACCACCACGCACCACCCGGATCGACACCCTGTTCGGCGGGTGGGCCGGGCTGAGTGGACCACTCGCGGCGCCGGGTCGGGCGCGAGCGGACTGTTCGCGGCGCCCTATCGCGTACGAACCGCGCACTCGCGCCCCGCGGACCCCGCGACCGGACCGTTCGCGCCACGGCAGCAGAGCGAGCCAACCACTGGCGCACCGGGTGGAGAGCGAGCGGACCCCTCGCGGCGCCGAGCCCGCACGAACCGCCCACTCGCACACAAGTGGCCCAGCCCCACGACCGGACCGTTCGCGCGGCCGCAGCAGGGCGAACGGACCACTTGCGAACCGGCAGCAGCGCGAGCGGACCACTCGCAGCGCCGAGCCCGCACGAACTTCCCACTCGCGCGCCGGCGAAGCCCGTGACCGGACCGTTCGCGCCGCGGCAGCAAAGCGAACGGGCCCCGGGCCCGATGCGCCCCCGGCAGTCCGGTCGCCGCCTGGGCTTCGTCCCGATCGGTCCCGCGGAGCCGACGTTGCTGTGCGAACGGCGTGGTCGCACACCGCGGCCCACCGACCGGACCGTTCGTGCCGCCGCGGTAGCGCGATCGGACCGTTCGTGCGGGCCTGGGTGGCGCGACCGGACCGTTCGCACCACCCAGGCCGAGCGAGCGGACCGCTGGCGCCGCCGAGCCGAGCGACCGGACCGTTCGCACCACCGAAGCCCCGCGACCGGACCAATCGTGCCGCCCCGGCCCACCGAAGCCAGGTGGAGGAGCCCACCGAAAACCACCCCGCGCAACCGACCCCGGCGTGATTTGATCGACCCCATGCCTACCTCCGTGCGTGTCCCCGGTCTGGTTCTCACCGAGCACGAGTTCGAAGTCCCCCTCGACCACGGCAGGCCCGAGGGCGAGCGGATCACCGTGTTCGCGCGGGAGGTCGCGGAGCCGGGGAGCGGAGAGGAGCGGCCGTTCCTCGTGTTCCTGCAGGGTGGGCCCGGGCATGAGGCGCCGCGGCCGGCGGGTGGGGCCGCGGCGTGGCTGGGGCGGGCGCTGCGGGACTACCGGGTGCTGCTGCTGGACCAGCGGGGCACCGGCAATTCCACCCCCGTCGGCACGTTGCCGGGGCGCACGCCGGCCGAGCATGCCGACTATCTGGCGCACTTCCGCGCCGACTCGATCGTGCGGGACGCGGAGCTGATCCGGCAGCGGCTGGGCGTGGAGCGGTGGAGCGTGCTGGGCCAGTCGTTCGGCGGGTTCACCTCGCTCGCCTACCTCTCGCAAGCGCCGGAGGGCCTGCGGGAGGCGTACTTCACCGGCGGCCTGCCACCCGTCGGACGCCACCCCGACGAGGTGTACAAGGCGACGTACGCGACGCTGCTGGAGCGCAACCGCCGCTACTACCGGCGTTACCCCGCCGACCGTGAGCGCGTGCGGAAGCTGCACGCGCGCCTCGACGCCGGTGAGCTCGCGCTGCCCGACGGCACGCCGCTCACCTCCGGGCTGTTCCGCCAGCTCGGCCACGTCCTCGGCTCGAGCGAGGGCGCGGAGACGCTGCACTACCTGCTGGAGCGCGACCCCGGCTCCCCCGCCTTCGCCCACGACGTCGCGGCGACGCTGCCGTTCTCGGCGCGCAACCCGCTCTACGCGGTGATCCACGAGGCCTGCTACGCCGACGGCCACGCCACCCGCTGGTCCGCCGAGCGCACGCGCCCGGCCGAGTACGACGACGACGTCACGCTCTTCACCGGCGAGCACGTCTTCCCCTCGGTGTTCACCGACCTGCCCGGTCTCGCCCCACTGCGCGAAGCGGCCGAGCTGCTCGCCGAGCGCGAGTGGCCGCGCCTCTACGACGCCGACGCGCTGCGAAGCTGTGAAGTGCCGTGCGCGGCCGCGATCTACGCCGAGGACGCATACGTGGACCGCCGGTTCTCAGAAGAGACCGCCGGGCTGATCCCGACGATGCGCCCGTGGATCACGAACGAGTACGAGCACAACGGCCTGCGCGTGGCGGGCGAGCACGTGCTCGGCCGGCTGATCGACCTCGTCCGCGGCCGCGCCTGAAGATCGAAAAGAAGTGCCGGATAGCTCACGGGAATGGTGGGCGTGTTACGATCGGTTCCGTTATCACGCCCGCCGGTTTCGTTATCAGGTCGTTTCCCGAGGCCACATCAGAGCAATTCTATCGGCCCGGGAAAGCGGAACGTTACAGAATTCGATCGTGGTTTTTTCCACCCGGGAATCATTTCCCTTCGACGCTTTTCTGCGGCAGAATCCCGCCATTGCCCAACGTCGGGCACTGTCGCAGCAGGGAGTCGCCGTGAAGAAACCGCTGGGCCGTCTCGCAGGTGCCGTGCTCGCCGGCGTCGCCCTCACGCTCGCGTCCGCGCCGGCCGCCTTCGCGCAGGACGACCCCACCACGCCGGTCGAGACCACGGCGACGTCCGAGTCGACGGACTCGCCGGCACCGACCACATCGGACTCCGGCACCTCCGAGACCCCGACGAGCGACTCGAGCACCCCGACGTCCATCACTCCGCCGAGCACCACCGGTGACATCGAGACGCCTGCCGACCCCGAGGTGCAGACCACCGAGGGCCGCGCCCCGGCCGCCGCGAAGCCCCGCACGGCCGAAGACGCCAAAGACTCCGAAGACGACCAAAACTCCGACGAGAACACCGAAAGCACCGCCCCCGCCGACCCGTACACCGACAACGCCGGCCACGGCTTCGTCGGCCTCGGCGGTGAGGGCGTGCTGGTGATCGCCTGCGCGTCCGGCGCGCCGGGGAACGTCGCCACCGCCGGCCTGACCGTCACCGCCGGCCCGGACCAGGACGGCGCCGACGGCCGCTACTGGAACTACGACGTGCGCGTGGTCGACGGGTTCAACGGCACCACCACGCCGTTCAGCTGGACCTGCGACGGCCAGGAAGGCCACGGCGACGTGACCTTCGAACAGGTCACACCGCCCACTTCGGACACCAGCGAACCCCCGGCCACCAGCGAAACCCCGAGCAGCACCGGCAGCAACCCGAGCACCTCGGCGTCCACTTCGGACACCACAAAGGCCGCACCCGGCCCCGTCGTCACCCGCCCGGCGGTCCAGGTCCGCTACGCACCCCAGGGCGGCGTCGAGACCGGCTTCGGCGGCACCGCGGTTCTGGTTCTGAGCCGATGAACCGAACCAAGCTCATCGCGACGGCGGCCTCGGCGCTGGCCGTCACCGCCGTGCTGACCGGCTGCAGCTCGTCGCCCGCCCCGGCACCGGCCGCCGAGGCCAAGCCGGTCCCGAGCAGCGTCCCCGTCACGAAACCGTTCAAAGGCCTGCGCCCGACGTCGGTCAGCATTCCGAAGATCGGCGCGCAATCCAGCCTGGTGTCCGTCGCGGTCAACCTCGAAGGCAAGATCTCCGTGCCCTCGGTGAAAACGCCGATGCAGGCGGCGTGGTACCGCCTCTCCCCCGTGCCCGGTGAAGTCGGCCCCGCGATCGTCCTCGGCCACGTGGACGGCGACAAAAAGCCGGGCATCTTCTACAAGCTCAAGGACCTCGCCCCCGGCGACGAGGTGGACATCGACCGCAGCGACGGCAAGAAGCTGAAGTTCACCGTCGACCACCTCACGCAGGTCCCCAAGGACCAGTTCCCCCAGGACGCCGTCTACGGCAACAGCACCAAACCCGAACTGCGGCTGATCACCTGCGGCGGCGTGTTCGACCACGCCGAGCACAGCTACGAGGACAACATAGTCGTCTACGCCAACCTCGCCTCGTAGCTCAGACGAGCGAGCCGACCACCGCATACCCGAGCGCAGCCGCGCCGACACCGGCGGCCACGCTCAGCACCACATTGGCCACCGCGAGACCGTACGCCCGCCGTTCGAGCAGGCGTACGGTCTCGTAGCCGAAAGTGCTGTATGTCGTCAGCGCCCCGCAGAACCCCGTGCCCACCAGAATCGACACGGTGCCTGGCAACGTCGACCCGGCGCCGGCGAGCGAGCCCAGCACCAAGGACCCCACCAGGTTGACCGTGAAGGTGCCCCACGGAAACCCGCCGTGGTGGTGCGCCTGCACGAAACGATCGGTGAGGTAACGCAGCGGCGCCCCGACCACCGCGCCGACGAACACGAGCAGCACCGTCACGACTCGACCGTCCTTTCCGGACGGACGAACGCCCTTCGCGCGAGCGCCATCCCGGCCACCACCGCGACCAGCGCCGCCACGAGTGTGCCCGCGAGATAGCCGAACGCGAGCCCGACCGTGCCCGGCCGCAGCAACCCGTGGATCTCGACGACGTAGGTCGAGAACGTGGTGTAGCCGCCCAGGATCCCGACCCCGAGGAACGGCCGCACCAGCCGGTGCGCGGTCCACGCCTCGGTGACCGCGACCATGAGCACGCCGATGAGGAAGCAGCCGGTGACGTTGATCAGGAACGTCGCCAGCGGGAAGTGCCCGGGCGTGGTGGGGAGCAGCTGGGCGAGGCCGTAGCGCGCGAGCGCGCCGAGGCCGCCGCCGAGGG
Organism: Amycolatopsis sp. 2-15; assembly: GCF_030285625.1. Lineage (NCBI taxonomy): Bacteria > Bacillati > Actinomycetota > Actinomycetes > Pseudonocardiales > Pseudonocardiaceae > Amycolatopsis > Amycolatopsis carbonis. Next base: position 5,721,461 of record NZ_CP127294.1, on the reverse strand, counting down.
CGACCACGGCGAGGACCGGCGCGTTGTCCCGCACTGCCGTTCGGCGCCACAGCGGCGTCCGCGGGGAAGACCCAGGTGATTCGGGCACAGACGTCTCCTACTCCACGCGGGCATGCTAGCGCCCTCGGTTCGAGTAGGGACTGTCGGCAGCGAGCGCTGCAGTTGTCCGGAAACCGGAGCGGCGAGTCCCACCGCCGCGCAGGCCAGTCTATCGGACCAGATCCGTCGGCGTGCGCAGGGCCGTCAACGCGGGCGCGAACATCGTGGACTTGATCGCCCCGAGCGTGCCGCGGTCCTTGCCCGCCAGCGGCGCGACGACCTCGGTCGCCGTGCTGACCAACGCCGTCTCGTCGGCCGTCGCGTCGACCAGGCCCAGCTCCCGGGCCTGCGGGCCGCCGAAGCGGCGCGCGGTGGTCATCGACGCGACCGCCGTGGCCGGGGGAGCTTGGCCTGGATCAGGGCGGACATGCCGGGCGTGAACGGGATGTTGATGTCGGCCTCGGGGAAGCAGAAGAACCCGCGGTCGGTGCGCATCACGCGGAAGTCGTGGGCCATCGCCAGCATCGCGCCGGCCCCGAACGCATGCCCGTTCACCGCCGCGACGGTCGGCACCGGCAGCGCGAGCACGCGGGCGAGCAGCTCGTGGACGTCGGTGACGTACTTGCCGGCCTCGTCGCCGTGGGTGGTCAGCCACTCGAGATCGAGGCCGTTGGAGTAGAACTTCCCGCTGCCCGTGGTCACGAGCGCGGCGGGCGCCGAGCCGGCCGTCACGGTGTCGAGATGGGTGTTCACCTCTTCCAGCCACGCGGGTGAGAACCGGTTCTCGTCGGCGCCGAAGTCGAGGACGGAGACAGCTTTCTGGCGGGTCAGTGCGGGCATCGCGAGAGTCCTTTTCAGACGGTGGTGACGGGACGGCACGAACGCCGCTTCGGTGGCGGCAGAGCGAGCACCGCGCGCACGGCGGCGGCGAGGCGGCGGCGGCTGTCTTCGCCGACGCGGCCTTCGGCCAGCTCACGGCGGTAGAGCGCGCTCGGCAGGTCGACGACGCACGTGGTGATCACCTCGACGGCCACACCGTCACCGCGCTGCCACAGCTCGCGCGCGAGGCGCACGAGCAGGCGCACCAGGCGTTTGTCCAGCGCGTGCAGCGCCGCGGCGACCTCGTCGGGCAGCTGCGGGCCGAGCACGCGGTCGGGTGAGACGGTGATCATCAGCCGCGCGGCGTCGGGGCGTCGCACCGCCACGACGGCCGGCGCGTCGGCCGCGGCGACCACGGCCGCGACCGGGCCGGCCTCGGCCAGCGCGGTGTCGACCAGGCCTTCCTGCACGTCGACGAAGTGGGTCGCGGCCCGCAGCCAAGCGCGCCCGACGAGCGCGGGCAGCGAGCCGAAACTGTGGTAGATCGCGCTGTTCGGCGCGCCCGCGGCGAGCGCGAGCCCGCGCGCGGTGACCTCCTCGGGGCCGCGGTCGGCCACGAGTCGCTCGGCGACGTCGAGCAGTCGTTCGGGGTCGTGGATCCGCGGCCTGGGCACGAACCCGAGCGTAAAGGAACACGCGCTCCACAACAACGGTGTTGTGGAGCACACGTTCCCTTACTCGGCGACGAACACGCAGTCGTGTCCGTCGCGGGTCGCCACGTCGGGGTCGTCGAGCCACCGCCCACCCGTCGCGAGGTAGCGGAAGCGCAGCTGCACGCCGGGCCGCACCTCGACGGCGGCCGAACGCGTGCCGTTGGACCGCTTGCGCAGCTCGTGGCGCCCGGGCTGCCAGTCGTTGAAGTCGCCGACCACGCTGACCGGCCCCGGCGGGGTGTCGAGCGGGAGGACGAACGTCACCTTCCGCACCCCGCGGCCGGCTCGGCTGGTCTTGATCACGAGTGCTCCCCTTCGCTTTCCGGCTGGTTCCGCCGAAAAGCGTTCCACGCGGTCGGGCTCACGGGCGTGAGAACCGCCTGCCCGTCCGGGTGAACTCACGGCGTGCGGCCGGGGACCACCTTCACGGTCTTGTTCGGGAACCGGCGTTCCACATGGGACTTCGCGGCCGAGTCCGGGGTCACGTAGATCGTTTCTTCCTTGTCCTGCAACGGTCGCAGCACGGTGCGCATGAACTCGCGACGGTCTTCGAGATACGGCCCGAGCACGTCCTCACCCGCCGGGCACACCGCCATGCAGTAGGCCGCCTTGTAATTCGCCTTGAAGGAGAGGCTTTGCCACATCGACGCGTTCTCGGAATCGGTGACGCGCTCGCGGAACTCCGCGCCGTCGGCGCTGTCGGCGACGGTTTCCACCCAGTCGGTGAACCCGCCCATGAACTCGCGGTAGTTGTGCGTGGAGCAGGCGGCCCAGTCGAACTCGCCCGTCTTCGCGATGGCGCCGACGGGGCACGCGGCCACGCAGAGCTTGCACTCCACGCACGGGTTGTAGTCCAGCGCCTCGCCGTAGTCGGTCACCTCGGCGTCGACGAGCAGCGTGGCCAGCAGGACGAAGTTGCCGAACTTCGGGTGGATCACGTTGCGGTGCAGGCCCATCACGCCGAGGCCGGCCGCGACCGCGACGGTCTTGTGCGCCACCACCCAGATCCGGCCGGGGAAGCGGTCCATCTCCATCGGGAAGGTCGCCGACGGGTTGAGCGCGCGGTAGCCGGCGTCCTGCAGCACGCGGGTGATCGCGCGGGCCGCCTCGTTGATGATCTCGCCGCTGCGGTGGAACTCCTGGTTCGCGACGCTGCGCGCCGGCGTACGCACGTTGTCGCGGTTCATCCGCACCACGAGGGAGACCAGGCTGCGCGTGCCGGGCAGCGCGGAGAGTGCGTGGGGCCGCTCCCCGGCCAGGTCGGGGTGCTCCAGCGAAACGGCCGCGACGTCGTCGGCGCCCGCGGCCAACGCCAGCTCGCGCAGCCAGGCGGCGTCGATCGGCCCGGGCTTCGGCGGGGTGCCGCGCTCCAGCACGGCCCGCACCGACGGGTGGGCGGCGAGTTTGCGCGGCAGCTCGGTCACGAGGAGTCCTCCATCGGTAGGAATTTCCAACCAACATTCCCACGTGCTGAGTCCGATAACAAGACCAAGCCTGCCGCGGCGGGGACGCGCCCCGCCGCGGCGCCGGGCTCAGCCGGTGACCGAGATGTCGTCGAGCTGCTCGGCGGCCGGGCGGACCGGGTAGAGATCACCTCCCGGCGGGGCGGGGATGTGCGCAAGCGCGGCCTTCGCCTGGGCGTCACCCGCGTCGGCGGCGGCGTGGACGCTGTCGAGCGCCGCGTACTGCAGGAAGTTCAGGTCGGGCAGCGGCCACAACGACGCCCCACCGGTCGCGGCGGGCAGCAGGTGGTCGACGGCCTTGAACAGGCTGCCGCCCTCCGGCGTCCGGTAGGCCCACAGGTCCACGCCGACGTGGCGGCCGATCTGCGCGAGCCGGGTCAGCGCGACGAGGTTGAACGTGTGGTAGTGGAAGCTGCGCGTGCGCGTCGACTCCTCGGGCTGGCTGCCGTCGGCCGCGATCTGGTGGTCGAGACGGGTTTTCTCGGCTCCCGTCACGATCTGCTTGGTGAGCGCCTTGTCGCCCGCGTAGAGCGCGATGCCCGCGGAGAGCATGTCGTAGAAGGAGCCGTGGTTGTTGGTCTCGGCGGCTTCGTCCGTGCCGTTCTTGCTCGTGCGCAGCCAGGTCAGGAAGTCGGCCGACCAGCCCTTCATCGCCGTGGCGTCGGTCTTCGACCAGCCGGGCGCGCCCGCGTCGAGGATCCGGGCGGCGTCGAGGACCTGGGTGAAGGTGTAGGCGAACTCGATGATGCCGATGCCGCGGCCGTCGTTCTTGCACGGGATGCCCTGCGCGAAATCGAGGTTCGGGTTCATCTTCGTGGCGGCGTCGAGGAACCAGGTGCGCAGGTCGAGGGCCGCGCGCTGCGCGTACTCGGGCTTGCGCGTGTAGAACCAGGCGAGGGAGAGCTGGTAGATGGAGCTGAACGCGGTGAGCCGCTCGGCCTTGTCCGGGACGGCGGTGGTCTCGGGGTTGAGCACGCCGTCGCGCTGGACGTACGGGCAGCCCTGCGGGTTGTCGGCCGTCGCCGGCTGGCTGGGCCACCAGTAGGGCGCGAGGCTCAGGTAGTCGTGCTTGTCACCGCTCGGCGGCACGCGCTCCTTGTCGACGACCGTCCACGGGCCCTTGGTGAGCGCGGCGTCGGCCTGCTTGAGCAGGTCGGTCAGCGACGTGCGCAGGGTTCTGTCGCCGAGCAGCAGCCCGACGCGGTTCTTCGTCAGCCGCGTCCCGTCGAGCACCACGGTGTCGGGCTGGCACGCGAGCGAAATTATCGGCAACGCACAAACCTGAGGCGGCGGCTGCTGCGCGGGCGCGGCGCCGGCCGCCCCCGCGGTGGTGGCGAGCAACCCGGCGACGGTGGCGACGATCAGCGAGAGCCGGAATCGGGACCGTGAAGGAGGCAGCACTGCAACTCCGTTCAAGTATCTGAATAGCTGGCAGATATGTGAACTCAACGTAGGCAGTGGAACGGGTCGAGCCCAGTCGGCAGCACGGCCTGATGTTACGAAACTCCTGCTCGGATGCGCCCAAATGGGCCTGGCGTGCGTTACGTCCGCGGTTCTAGGGTCCAGACCATGCCGCCGGACCTGCGCTGCCTCACCTGCGGCGCTCCCCTGCCGGCCCCACCCGGCCCCGCAGGCGGCCGCCGTGCCCGCTTCTGCTCCGGCGCCTGCCGCCAGCGCGCCTACCGCCGCCGGGTGCGGTCCCGCCGGGCCGGCGCGGGGTGCCCCGGACGCGCCACGGAGCTCACTGCCCTGCGCCGGCTGCTGGGCCACCACCGGCTGGTGACGATCACCGGACCCGGGGGCATCGGCAAGTCCCGCCTGGCGGCGGAGCTGGGTGGGGCTTGTTGGGTGAATGCGTCCACTGTGGAGGGTGGCTCGGCCGAGCCTGGGGAGCGGGTTGCGCCAGACGGGCACGGCAGCCAGGCCCGCGCGAACACGGCCGGCGGTGCCGTCGAGCCCAGGCAGTCGGTGGTTCCAGACGGCAGCGAGCACCTGCTTGAAGCAGGCACGATCCACGCCCCGGACAACCTGGAGCAACCAGTCGTGCGCAACCAGAGTGACCTCCGGCTCGGGGCGAGCACAGCCGGCGTCGCGCCGGACCCCGAACCCGCGCTCGCTCCCGATGCCAGCAAGCGCCAGTCCCCCGCCGACGCAACCGACACCCCGACCCACCCCGCGCAACCGCTCGCGCCTGACGGAAGCGAGCGGCTCCTCGCCCCGAGCACCATCCGCCTCCCCGCCGACCTCGGCGACCTGCTCGTGCTCGACGGCTGCGAGGAGCGGCCCGATGTCTGCGCCGCACTGGTCGCGCGGCTGCTGCGGGAACACCGAAACCTGCGGATCGTCGCGACCAGCCGCATGGCTTTGGGAGTCGAGGGTGAGCAGGTGCTGCCGTTGCGGGGGCTGGCGCCCGCCGATGGGGCGCGGCTGTTGGTGGACCGGGTTCAGCTGCTCGACCCGTTTCTGGCCGTGAACCAGGGCGAGGTCGCCGAGCTGTGCCGGGTCCTGGAGGGCGTGCCCGCGGCTCTCGAACTGGTCGCGCCGCGGGTGCGGCTGCTGGGGGTGGCGGGAGCGCGCCAAGGACTCCGGACGGCGCTCGACCTGGCGCCCGGCAGGCGTTCGGTACGCGCGGACCTCGAGCGCGACCACCGGCGGCTCGGCGAGGCCGAACGCGAGGCCTGGCAACGGCTGTCGGTGCTGCCCGGGCCGTTCGACGCCGAGCTCGCGGCCGTGCTGGGGGCCGGGCCCGACGTGCTGGAGCGGCTGGTGGCGGCGTCGTTGCTGGTGCCCGAGCCCGCGGCCGACGGCACGACCGGTCTGCGCCTGTGGGCGGCCGGACGAGCCTTCGCCCGCGAGCAGCTCGGCGCGGCGGGCGGCACTGACGCCGCCTTCGAGCGGCTGGCCGACCACCTCGAGAGGGAGATCGAACCGCACCTCACCGCGTTCCTGGTGCCGGACGGGCTCTGCCGGAAGCTCGTCGCCCGCGCCGAACCCGTGCACGCTACGATCGGCTGGCTCACCGAGCGGGGCGACGCCCGGCTGGCGACGTTAACGTGCGGGCTCGCGCGGTCGTGGCTGGCGCTGGGCCGCAACGTCGCCGAGAGCGAGCAGCTGCTGCGCGACGCACTGCCGCACGTCGAGGACCGGCCGGACCTCAAGGCCTCCCTCCTCGCGGCCCTGTGCAAGGCGGCGCACCGCACCGGCCGGTACGCCGAACAGCTGAAGCTGGGCGAGGAAGCCCTCACCATCGAGTCCGCTTTGGACCGAAAGGCGCGCAAAGCATCGATCCTCGACCTGCTCGCCGCCGGGCTGCGGGCGTCGGGCCGGCGCGCGGACGAGCGTTACCGCGAAGCGCTGACGATCGCGCGCGAGCTCGCCGATCCGGCCGTGATCTCGTTGCTGCTCAACGATCTCGCCTGGGCCGCCCTCGAGTCAGGCGACCTCACGACCGCCCGCGACGTCCTCGCCGAAGGCCTCCCCCTCGCCCGCGCCCACGCGACGCCCGGGCGGCTCGCCAGCGTGCTGCACACCGCCGGCGCGCTGGCCCTCGCTGCGCACGACCACGCGACGGCCGAGGCGCGGTTCGTGGAAGCGCTGCTCGTGACCAACCCCACCGACGGGCTGAAGGTCCCGTACTTCACCGAGGGCGTCGCGATCGTCCTCACCACCCGCGGCGAACACGAGCGCGCGCTGGGCCTGTTCGCCTGCGCCGACGCCGTCCGCCGCGGGCTGGGCGCCGTCGCCGAACCCGCGTGGCGCCATCGCGTCCGGCAGGCGACCGCGGCCGCCACCACGGGCCTCGACCCTCGCCGCGCCCACGCGGCCACCCGGGCGGGCGCGCGCGTCTCCCTCGCCGCGGCCGTCGCCCACGCCCTCGACGCGAGCGCGCACTTCCACGCCACCGGCCACGGTCAGCTGACGCCCCAGGAGCACACCGTCGCCGCCCTCGTGACCGACGGCCTCACCAACCAGCAGATCGCCCGCCGCCTCGGCATCGCCCCGCGCACGGTCGCCACCCACCTCGAACGCATCCGCGCGAAGCTCGGCGTCCGCCCGCGCTCCGCCCTGGCGGCCTGGTTCACCCGCACCACCGCCGACGGATGACCGAAACCCCGTCAGTGCGAATCGCGCGGTACACCCGGGCCGCGGGAACCGTGGAGGAAGTCGAAGTCCGCGCCTTGGTTCGCCTGGGTCACGTGGTGCGTGTAGAGCCACGTATAGCCGCTGACATAAGGCGATTCCGGCGCCGACCACGCCGCACGCCGGGCCACCAGCTCCTCGTCGGACACGTGCAGGGTCAGCGAACGCCCCGGGGTGTCCAGCGTGATCCGGTCGCCTGTGCGCACCAGGGCGAGCGGCCCGCCCGCGGCGGACTCGGGGCTGACGTGCAGCACGACCGTGCCGTAGCCGGTGCCGGACATGCGGCCGTCGCAGATGCGCACGAGGTCGGTGACGCCGTTCTTGAGCAGCTTGGCCGGCAGCGGCACGTTGGCGACCTCCGGCATACCCGGGTAGCCCTTCGGGCCGGCGCCGCGGATGACCAGCACGGTGTCGGCGGTGACGTCCAGATCCGGGTCGTCGGCGACGCGGTGGTAGTCCTCGGCGGTGTCGAACACCAGCGCCGGGCCGGTGTGCGTGAGCAGGTCCGGCGAGGCGGCCGACTGTTTGATCACCGCACCGTCGGGAGCGAGGTTCCCGGTCAGCACGGCCGTGCCCGAACCCGTGGGCTGGAACGGCTCGGTCACCGGGGTGATCACCTCGTCGTTCCAGCACTGGGCGTCGGACACGTTGTCCGCCAAGGACTTCCCGGTCACCGTGACCGTGCCGGGGTGTAGCAGGCCGGCTTCGGCCAAGCGCCGGACGACAACGGGCAGACCACCGGCGTAGCAGAAGTCCTCCATCAGGAACTTGCCCGACGGCATCAGGTTCACGAGCGTCGGGACGTCGCGGCCCAGCGCGTCGAAGTCCGACATCTGCAGCGGCACGCCGACGCGGCCCGCGAGCGCCAGCAGGTGGATGATCGCGTTGGTGGAGCCGCCGATGGCCGCGTTCACGCGGATCGCGTTCTCGAACGCCTCGCGGGTCAGGATCGACGACGGCCGCAACTGTTCCTCGACCATCGCCACGATCCGCTGCCCCGCCGCCTGCGCCGTCTCGAAGCGGCGCGCGTCGACGGCCGGCCACGTCGCCGAGCCGGGCAGCTGCATGCCGAGTGCCTCAGCGAGACACGCCATGGTGGACGCGGTGCCCATGGTCATGCAGTGGCCGTTGGAGCGTGCCATGCAGCCCTCGGCGAAGAAGCACTCCTCCTGGCTCATGCGCCCGGCCTTGAGTTCCTCCTCGAACTTCCACACGTGCGTGCCGGACCCGACGTCCGCACCGCGGAACTTGCCGTTGAGCATCGGCCCGCCGGTCACCATCACCGCGGGCAGGTCCACGCTCGCCGCGCCCATCAGCATCGCCGGGGTGGTCTTGTCGCAGCCGGACAGCAGCACCACGCCGTCGAGCGGGTTGGCGCGGATGAGCTCCTCGACCTCCATCGCCATCAGGTTGCGGTAGAGCATGGCGGTGGGGCGCATGAGCGTCTCGCCGGTGGCCATCGTCGGGAACGCCAACGGGAACCCGCCGGCCTGCCACACCCCGCGTTTCACCGCCTCGGCCACACGCGTGAGGTGCACGTTGCACGGCGCCAGCTCCGATGCGCTGGTCGCGATCCCGATCACGGGCCGGCCATCGAACACGTCGGAGCCGAAACCCTGCGACCGCATCCACGACCGGTGGATCATCCCGGCGCGGCCCGACGCGCCGAACCAAGCCGCGCTGCGCCGTTCTCCAGCCTGCTCACCCACGCGAACCTCCTGTAGCCGACGGTGCGTGCCTCCTCACTCCACCGCAGACCATCCGGCGGGGCAAGTGATCAGCCCTTGACCGACCCGGTCAGCCCACCCACGATCCGCCGTTGCGCCACCGCGAAGAACCCCAGCGCCGGCACCATCGACAGCGCGGTGAACGCCAGCACTCGCGCCGTGTCCTGCGAATACTGCGACTGGAACGTCGCGACGCCCAGCGGCAGCGTGAAATGCGCGCTGTCGTTGAACACCAGCAGCGGCAGCAGATACGCGTTCCAGCTCGTGACGAACGCGAGCACCGCCACCGTGGTGAGCGCGGGCGCCGAGAGCGGCAGCATGATCCGCCAGAAGAATCCGAGCCGGCTCGCGCCGTCGAGCACCGCGGCGTCCTCGAGCTCCCCGGGCACGGCGTGCATGAACGGCCGCAGGATCACGATCGTCACCGGCAGCGAGAACGCCGCCTCGGGGATCGCGACGCCCAGCGGGTTCTCCAGCAGCCCCAGCTGGCGCAACCACAGGTACAGCGGCAGCGTGGCGACGCCCAGCGGGAAGAGCAGCCCGAGCGTGAACAGGGCATACACGGCTTCGCGGCCCTTGAAGGCGTAGCGGGACAAAGCGAACGCCGCCATCGAGCCCAGGCCCACGGCCAGCGCGGTCGCGAGCACCGCGATCAGCGCGCTGTTGCCGAGGAACCGCCAGAAGTCCGGCGAGGTGACCACACTGCGGTAGTTGTCCCACACCCACGGTCCCGGCAGGCCAGCCGGGTCGGTGTTGAGCTGCCCGTTCGTGCGGAAGCCGCCGAGCACCACGAACAGCAGCGGCACCACCGTGACCACCACGACGACGACCGCGGCCGCGTAGCCCGCGACCAGGCCCCAGCGCCGGCCCGCCACGTCAGCTCACCGCCCGGGTCAGGGCACCGGCGGTGTCACGGCGAAGCGCGAACCGTTGGTACACCAGCGCGAACACGAAGCAGATCGCGAACAGCACCACGGCGACCGCGCTGCCGAAGCCGAACTCATAGCGCTTGAACCCGTGGTCCACGAGGTAGCTCGCCATCGTGGTCGACGCGTTGGCGGGCCCGCCGAGCGTCATGATCCACACGAGGTCGAACAGCTGCAGCGAACCGATCACGCTCAGGAACACCCAGATCCGGATCGTCGGGCCGAGCAGCGGCAGCACCACGTGGCGCGTGGTCTGCCACCCGGTGGCGCCGTCTAGCGCGGCGGCTTCCCGCAGCTCCGGTGGCACACCCTGCAGGCCCGCGAGCAGCAGGATGATGCCGAAGCCGAGATACTTCCACGTCATGACCACGAACAGCGTGTAGAGCACGAGGCCCGGGTCCGCGAGCCATTGGTGCACGAGCCCGCCCAGGCCCACGCCGCGCAGCAGCTCGTCCACGAACCCGTTCGGCTGCAACATCAGCAGCCAGATCACCGCGGTGATGGCCTCCGACAGCACGTACGGCGCGAACACGACCATCCGGAGGACCGTGCGGCCCTTGAGCTTGCGGTCCAGCAGCAGCGCGAGGCCGATGCTCAGCGGCAGCTGGATGACGATGGAGAGCACGGCGATGACCACGTTGTGCCCGATCGCGCCGCGGAACACCGCGCCGCCGAACGCGTCGGCGTAGTTCTGCAACCCCACGAAGTTCGTGAGCGGGCCGAACCCGTTCCACGAGTACAAGCTGTAGTACACCGCGATGCCGATGGGCACGAGCACGAACCCGGCGAACAGCACCAGCGAGGGGCCGAGCAGCAGCGCCAGCTCCAGCCGGGTGCGGCCCCGGCGCCGCGCGGGGCGCTCGCGTGCACTGTGGACGGTCCGCGCGAGCGGCCGCGGCGGAGCGGGAGCCGCCATCACTTGTTCCCGGTGGCGGCCTGGTTCACGGCCTGCACCACCGCTTCCGGGTTGCCCTGCCCCGCGAACAGGTTCGCGACGGCGTCGTTGAGCGCCTGCCCGACGGCGGTCGGGAACGCGCGGTCGAAGTACATCTGCACGGACGAGGCCTTGCGCGTCTGCTCGGCGACCGCCTTGAGGGACTCGCTCTTCAACGACGCCACCGCGTCCGCGTTCACCGGCAGGCCCGACCCGGCTTCGGCGATCTTCTTCTGCACCGGCGTGCTCGTGAGGTACTGCAGGAACCCGGCGCACGCGGCCGCGGCGCGCGTCGTGCACGAGAACCCGTCACCGCCACCGAGCAGCACGGCGGGGTCACCTGCGGCACCGGGCACCGACGGGAAGGGGAACCAGCCGAGCTTGGCGTCGAGGTCCTTGTCGTCGGTGAGCGAGGACATCGTGCTCGGGTCCCAGTCGCCCTGCAGCTCCATCGCGGCCTTGCCGTTGGCGACCAGCCCGGCCGAGCTGCCCGCGCCCTGCTGGGCCGGCGTGCCGTTGAAACCGGTCTGGAACGGCTGTGTCGCGAGGAAGCCCTGCAGGTCCTGGCCGGCCTTGACCCAGCACGGGTCCTGCAGCTTCACGGCCGCGATCTCGTCTTTGAGCACCTGCGGGGAGCACTCGCGCACGGCGAAGTAGTCGTAGTAGAACGCGTCGGGCCAGCGGTCCTTGCCGCCGAGCGCGATGGGCGCGATGCCCGCGGCCTTCAGCTTGCCGACGGCGGCGGCGAAGTCGGCCATGGTCGTCGGCGGGGCCGTGATCCCGGCCTGGGCGAAGAGGTCCTTGCGGTACCAGAATCCGACGACGTGCTGCACGTACGGCACGCCGTACTGCTTCCCGCCGACCTGCCAGCCCTGCGCCGTCGAGCCCAGTCCGCCGATCCAGCCCTGCACCGACGACGTCAGGTCCGCCACGCGGCCCGACTCGACCTGGGAGGCCTCGTCCCCGCCGCCCCACTGCTGGTAGAGGTCCGGCGGCGTGGCCGACTGCAGCGCCAGCGGCACCTTCGTGGGGAACTCCTCGTTCTGGATCGGCTGCACCGTGAACGAGACGTCGGGGTGCTCCCGGTGGTAGTCGTCGGCGACCTGCTGCCACAGCGAGCGCACGGGTTCCGCGGTGCCGTTGTGCCACCAGGTCAGGGTGACCGGTCCCGACGCGGCGGCCGGGCCCTCGTCGCCACCTCCCCCGCACGCGGAGAGCACGAGCGCGGCTGCCGCGACGAGCGCGGCGAGGGGAAATCTCCGGCTGGGACGCATGGCGGATCCACTCCTGACGACTTCGGCCGAGTTGGACGGGGCGTGACGGCGCCCGGGATGGCGAAGAGTCTGCGCGCCCGAAATTCCCGTGTCAATCGTTGTCGATAACGTTTTACATCGCTAGTCTGTGCCGGTGCAGCCTCGTTCCCGTGTCACGATCCGTGACGTCGCCGCCCGTGCCGGAGTGTCGGTCGCGACGGTCTCGAAGGTGATCAACCAGCGCTACGGCGTCGCCGCCGACACGTTCGCGCGCGTCCGTGCCGTGATCGACGAGCTGGGCTACGAGGCGAGCCTCGTGGCGCAGAGCCTGCGCAACCACAAGACCAACGTGATCGGCATCCTCGTGGCCGATCTCGAGCCGTTCAGCACCGAGCTGCTCAAGGGCGCGGCGGACGCGATCCGCGGCACCGGGTTCGAGCTCGTCGTGTACTCGGCGGGCGGGCGCACCGGCGATCCGGAGGGCTGGGAGCGCCGGTACCTCTCGCGCCTGAGCGGCACGCTCGTCGACGGCGCCGTGCTCGTCACGCCCGCGGCCGAGCTCGAAGGCCTGCCCGGGACTCCGGTCGTCGCCGTGGATCCGCACACCGGGCGCTCACCGATGCCGGCGATCGTCTCCGACAACCTGCGCGGCGCACAGCTGGCGACCGAGCACCTGCTGGAGCTCGGGCACCGGCGGATCGCGCTGCTCGCGGGCCGGCCGGACCTGCAGTCCGCCCAGCTGCGCGAAACCGGCTACCGGCGCGCGCTGGCCGCGGCCGGTGTCGAGGTGGACGAAACCCTTGTCGTGGCGGGTGACTACGACGGCGAGCTGGCGGCCGCGTCGGCGCGGGAGCTGCTGACCCGCCCCGACCGGCCCACGGCCGTGTTCGCCGGCAACGACACCTCCGCCATCGCGACCCTGGCCGCCGCCACGGTGCTGGGCCTGCGCGTGCCGGACGACGTCTCGGTGGTCGGCTTCGACAACATCCCCGAGTCGGCACTGTGCACTCCCCCGCTGACCACGGTGCAGCAGCCCATCCGCGAGATGGGCCACCGGGCCATCACCGTCCTCATCGGACTCATCAACGGCGACCCCGAGGAGCGTGAGCCCGTGGTGCTCGACACGGAACTGGTGGTGCGCTCGTCGAGCGCCGCGCCGCGGGCCGGCGCGTGACGACCGAGACCGCGCCCGAACCCTGGCGCGACCCGCGACTGCCCGTGGCCGAGCGCGTGCGCGACCTCGTGGCGCGCATGACCACGCGGGAAAAAGTGGCGCAGCTGTCCGGGATCTGGGTCGGCATGGACTCCGGTGGTGAGGTCGCGCCGCACCAGCACGACTTCGCCCACGACCCGCCGGATTGGGACGCGCTCGTGCCCCACGGGGTCGGGCAGCTGACCCGCGCGTTCGGCACGCGGCCGGTCGACCCGGAGATCGGCGCGCGGGGCCTCGCGCGGACGCAGGAGGAGATCGTGGCGCGCGGGCGCTTCGGCATCCCCGCCGTGGTGCACGAGGAGTGCCTCACGGGCCTGGCGGCGTGGCAGGCCACGGTGTACCCGGCGCCGCTGTGCTGGGGCGCGAGCTTCGACCCGGATCTCGTGGGGCGCATGGCTTTCCGCATCGGGGAGACCATGCGGGCGCTCGGCGTGCACCAGGGGCTGGCGCCGGTACTGGACGTGGCGCGGGACCTGCGCTGGGGCCGGATCGAGGAGACCATCGGCGAGGACCCGTACCTCGTGGGCACGATCGGCGCGGCCTACGTCGCCGGGCTCGAGTCGGCCGGGATCGTCGCGACGCTCAAACACTTCGCGGGTTACTCCGCGTCGAAGGCCGGGCGCAACCTCGCGCCGGTGTCGGTCGGCCCGCGCGAGCTCGCCGACGTGCTGCTGCCCCCGTTCGAGCACGCGCTGCGCGCCGGGGCGCGGTCGGTGATGAACTCCTACACCGACCTCGACGGGCTGCCGGCGGCGGCCGACCCGGGTCTGCTCACCACGCTGCTGCGTGAACGCTACGGGTTCTCCGGCACGGTGGTGTCCGACTACTTCTCCGTGGCGTTCCTGCACGCCCTGCACAACGTCGCCACCGGACCGGCGGACGCGGCGGGACAGGCGCTGACGGCGGGCATCGACGTCGAACTGCCCACAGTGGACTGTTACGGCTCGCCGCTCGTGGCCGCGCTGGCGGACGGCGGCATCGACGAGTCCCTGGTGGACCGAGCGCTGCACCGCGTGCTGACGCAGAAGTTCGAGCTGGGCCTGCTGGATCCCGGCTGGTCGCCCCACCCGGCCGGGACCGAGCTGGACGACGCCGAGTCGCGGGCACTGGCGCGAGAGCTCGCCGAGCGGTCGGTGGTGCTGCTGTCGAACACCGGAGCGTTGCCGCTGCGTTCCGGTGTCCGGCTGGCGGTCGTGGGCCCGCGCGCGGACGAACCGGGCGCGATGCTCGGCTGTTACTCGTTCCCGATGCACGTCGGCGTCCACCACCCGGACGTGCGGTTCGGGCTCGACGTGCCCACGGTCGCCGAGGCGCTGCGGGAGTCGTTCGACGTCACTTTCGCCGCCGGCTGCGGCGTCACCGGCGGCACGGACACCGACCTCGCCGCGGCCGTCGAGGCGGCCGCGGCGGCGGACGTCTGCGTCGCCGTGCTCGGCGACCGGGCGGGCCTGTTCGGCGGCGGTACGTCCGGCGAAGGCTGCGACGCCGCCGACCTGCGGCTGCCCGGCCGGCAGGAGGAGCTGCTCGAAGCGGTGCTGGCGACGGGCACACCCGTGGTGCTGGTGCTGCTGTCCGGCCGGCCCTACGAGCTCTCGCGCCAGGTCGAGCGCTTGGCGGCCGTCGTGTGCGGGTTCTACCCCGGGGAAGAGGGCGCCGCGGCGCTCGCCGGGGTCCTCACGGGCCGGGTCGAGCCGTCGGGCCGCCTGCCGGTGAGCTTTCCGGCCGCCGGGGCCAGCCAGCCGTCGACCTACCTCGGCGCGGCGCCGGCCGCGCGCAGCGACGTCAGCTCGGTCGACCCGACGCCCCTGTTCCCGTTCGGCCACGGCCTCGCCTACCACCCGGCCACGTGGGTTTCGGTCACCGGCGCGACCGCGTGGCCGGCGGACGGGTCGTGCCGGGTGAGCGTGACACTGCACAACCCGCACGGCACGGCGACGTCTGAAGTCGTGCAGGTCTACCTCCACGACCCGGTCGCCGAGGTGGCACGCCCGCTGCGGCAGCTGATCGCCGCGCCGCGCGTGGCACTCCCGCCCGGACAGACCCGCGTGGTGCACCTGGACCTGCACGCGGACCTCGCCTCCTACACCGGCCGGGCCGGCGACCGGATCGTCGACACCGGGGCGGTGGAGCTGCTCGTGGGCCCGTCGAGCGCGGTCGCGCACACCGTGCTGGCGCTGCCGATCACGGGGGCGCGGCGCGTCGTGGGGTTCGACCGCGTGCTCCAGCCGCGGGTCACGGTGGTCCCGGGCTGACCATTCGCTGATAACTCGCTGAGAACTCCCCCAAACGGGACACTCCGCGGGCGCTCCCGGCGTTGAGCCAGGTGAACGACCCACCCTGAGGAGTGTGTGATGAGCCTGATCGGAACGCTGGTCGGGTACGTGCTGACCCTGTTCATCCTCGCGCTGATCGCGCGCATGATCCTGGATTGGACGCGCCTGGCGACCACCGGGCCGGCGTGGCTCGGGAAGGCGCGCTACTACAGCCACCGCGTGACCGAGCCGGTGATCGCCCCCGTGCGCCGTGTGCTGCGGCCCGTGCGCGCCGGCGGGCTGTCGATCGACCTCGCGTTCACCGTGGTGTTCTTCGCGGCGCTGATCGTGCGGTCGGTCGCGTTCGCCCTGTGACGGATGCCGCCGGCCGCCCGGGCGACGGGCAGCACCTCATGGCTGCGCGAAATCGGTCCGGATGCCGGGAAACACCACCTCGTCCCGCTTCCTGGTACGGCTACCGGCCGGCGGCCGGGGTGGGTGATAGTCGGCTCGTGACCCAGGTGCTCCCCGCTCTCCCGCAGACCGCCCCGCCGGACCCCGAGCCCGCCGCCGGCCGGGTGCTCTACCGCGACGCCGTGGTCGCTCCCCTGCTCGGCTACCGGCCGCTGCTGCTCGACCTCGCCGTGCCGGCCGGTCCGCCGCCGCCCACCGGGTGGCCGGTGGTGGTGTTCGTGCACGGCGGTGCGTTCGCCGTGGGTTCGCCCAAGCACGCGCCGCTCGGCCGGTATCTCGCCCAACGGTTGCCCGCGGCCGGGTTCGCGGTGGCTTTGGTCCACTTCAGACACAGCCGCGAAGCGGTGTACCCGGCACAGCTGCACGACGTGAAGGCCGCGGTGCGCTGGCTGCGCCACCACCACACGACGCTCGCGCTGGACCCGGACCGGTTCGCCGCTTGGGGCCACGCCGCGGGCGGGCACCTGGCGGTGATGCTCGCCGTGACCGGCGGCCGGCCCGAGCTGGAAGGCGACATCGGCCTGCTCGGCCCGGACAGCGTGGTGCAGGCGGCCGTGGCGTGGAGCCCGCCTTCGGACTTCACGCGGCTGCCGCCGCCTCCGCCGAGCTCACCGTTCCACGCCACCGGCGAAGACCCGCACGCGTGGCTGCTCGGTGGCGCGCCCGCGCAGCACCCGGCGCTCGCCGCCGCGGCCAGCCCGCTCACGCACGTGAGCGAGTCCGCCGCGCCGCTGCTGGTCGTGCACGGCACCGCCGATGACGTCGTGCCCGTCACCCAGAGCGAAACCCTCATCGCCACCTACTGGCAGGCGGGCGCCGACGCCGAGTTCGCGTGGCTCGAGGACGCCGGCCACGTCTACGGACTCGGCACTCGCGAAGCCATGACCACCGCGGGCATCGACTTCGTTCGCAAACAGCTCGGCGCTCCGAACCCGAGGGCCCGAAGCGCCGGACAACACAGCGCCGAACAGAACTGAGACCTACAGCTGCACACCCCGCGACAGCGCACCGTCGACGACCAGGTTCGTCCCGGTGATGAACGACGCCTGCGAGCTCGCCAGCATGGTCACCGCGTACGCGATCTCCTCCGGCGTGCCCATGCGGCCCATCGGGTTGAGGCCGAGCGCGGTGTTGAACAGCTCCGGGTTGCCGCTCTCGGTGCTGTGCCAGATGCCGCCCTCGAAATACGTGTTGCCGGGCGACACGGTGTTGGCACGGATGCCCTTCGGCGCCAGCTGCAGGGCCAGGCCCTGGATGTAGTGCACCACCGCGGCCTTCATCGTCCCGTACGCAGGAGCGGCGAAGTCGATCTCGCGGCCGGAAACGCTCGAGATCGCGATGATCGAGGCGGCCTCGCTGCGTTCCAGGTACGGCAGTGCGGTCTCGACGACGCGCACCGTGTGCATGAGGTCGACCTCGAAGCTCGCGCGCCAGTTCTCCTCGGTCGGGCCGATGGACAGGGCGCTGACGTTCGCCACCACGATGTCGAGGCCGCCCAGGTCGGCCGCGGCGCGCTCGACCCACGAGGTCAGCGCTTCGCCGTCGGCGACGTCCACGGCGTCGCCGGACACGGTCGCGCCGGCGTCGCGGAACTCCTTCTCCGTGGCGCGCACCTCGGATTCGGTGCGCGCGCAGAACGCCACCGCGGCGCCCTCGCCCGTGAGCGCGGCGACGACCGCGCGCCCGATCCCCTTGGTACCGCCGGTCACCAGGGCCTTGCGCCCGGCCAGCCGCAGATCCATGCGTTTTCCTCCTAGAGCTTCGCGGCCTGCTCGCGCAGGTACCGGTGCATTCCGCCGTAGGCCTCGCCCGTGGGCAGCAGGCGCTTGGCGATCTTGGTGACGGCGCTGTAGTTCGCGTCGACGACGTTGGCCAGCGGGGCCTGGCTGATCTGCGTGAGCAGCTGGTAGGCGTCGAGCGGGTCGAGCCCGTAGAGCTCGCCGAGCCAGCCGATCATGCCGTGCTGGCTCGACCGCCACGCGTCTTCCAGAGGACGCGAGGAAGCGACGACCACGTAGTTCTCGTCCTGCTCGATGCGCGGCCACACCGGCGCGCCGCCCTTGATCAGCTCCACGATCAGCGTCACGTTCATGGCGCCTTCCACGGCCGTGCCACAGGCCTCGCCCTCACCCTGGCGGTAGTGCCCGTCGCCGACCGAGAACAGCGCACCCGGCACGTTCACGCCCAGGTAGCAGGTGGCACCCGCCTTCATCTCCGGCGTGTCCATGTTGCCGCCGAACATGTCCGGCACCAGCGACGTGCGGACCTCCCGCCCGGCCGGCGCGACACCCACCGTGCCGAGCATCGGCTCAACCGGCAGGTCCACGCGGAAGTCACCGCGCAGCGCCTCGAACACCACGACCTGCTTCTCGCGGTCGAGCTGGTAGATCCAGGTCAGCTCGGGCAGCGGCTCGTGCAGCATCGCCGTGCGGTCGGTCGCGGTGAGCCCGCCGAAGAACGGGATGGTCGCCGACGCGGCCCAGTCACGCGCCGGTTCCAGATCCACGAAGTGCAGCGCCAGTGTGTCACCGGGTTCCGCGCCGTCCACAAAGAACGGTCCCGTCTGCGGGTTGACCTCCCGCATGTCCAGCTTCTCGCTCGGCTTGTCCGACGCGCTCTGCAACCGGCCGCTGAACGCGTCCTCGGTCCAGAGTTTCAACACCGTGCCGGGCTGCACCGTCCGGATCGGGGCGACCCCGCCGAAGGTCCACGCGTACTGCTCGCGTTCGGGGGTGAACTCGACGATCTCCACGCTGGCTCCTCATGCCGAAAGCTGCACACGACCGGCCCCCCGCCGCGGTCGATCTTGCCGACCCGAGCGGCCGCGGGCAAGTCAGCGCGCCGGTGTCCGTGACAGGGTTAGCATGGAATGCCTGACGTGACGGGGAGACCCAACGCCGCGCCAAACCTGTTCACCGACGAACGAGGAAGGCGGCAAGAAATTCATGGCAGGCAACAAAGCGGTCAGTTATGTGGGCCCGGGCAAGGTCGAGGTCGACACGATCGAGTATCCCGGCTTCGTGCTCAAGGACGGCCCGGGGGTGAACCCGGCGAACGTAGGCCGGGAAACCCAGCACGGCGTGATCCTGAAGAACGTCGCGACCAACATCTGCGGTTCCGACCAGCACATGGTCCGCGGCCGCACGACGGCACCGCAGGGACTGGTGCTGGGCCACGAGATCACCGGAGAGGTGATCGAGACCGGTCGTGACGTGGAGTTCATCAAGGTGGGCGACCTGGTTTCGGTGCCCTTCAACATCGCGTGCGGACGGTGCCGCAACTGCAAGGAGGGCAAGACGGGCATCTGTCTGAACGTGAACCCGGACCGGCCGGGTTCGGCCTACGGCTACGTCGACATGGGCGGCTGGGTCGGCGGCCAGGCGGAGTACGTGATGGTGCCCTACGCCGACTGGAACCTGTTGAAATTCCCGGACCGCGACCAGGCGATGGAGAAGATCCTGGACCTGACGATGCTCTCGGACATCTTCCCGACCGGCTTCCACGGCTGCGTCACGGCGGGTGTCACGGTGGGGTCGACGGTCTACGTGGCGGAGCCGGCCCGGTCGGGCTGGCCGCGGCCGCGTCGGCGCAGCTGCTCGGGGCCGCGGTGGTGGTCGTGGGTGACCTCAACGCCGAACGGCTCGCGCAGGCGCGCAGCTTCGGCTGCGAGACCGTGGACGTGTCGCAGGGCGACCCGAAGGACCAGCTCGCCGCCATCCTGGGTGAGCCGGAGGTCGACTGCGGTGTCGACGCCGTCGGGTTCGAGGCGCGCGGGCACGGGCGCGAATCGGCGACCGAGCACCCGGCGACGGTGCTCAACTCGCTGATGGACCTCACGCGCGCGGGCGGGGCGCTGGGCATTCCCGGCCTGTACGTGACCGGCGATCCCGGGGCCGGCGACGAGGCGGCGCGCCAGGGTTCGCTGTCGATCCGGATCGGGCTGGGCTGGGCGAAGTCGCACACGTTCACCACGGGCCAGTGCCCGGTGATGAAGTACCACCGGCAGCTGATGATGGCGATCCTGCACGATCGCGTGCAGATCGCGAAGGCCGTGAACGCGACGCCGATCAGCCTCGGCGACGCACCGCGCGGCTACCACGAGTTCGACCAGGGCGCGGCGCGCAAGTACGTGCTGGACCCGCACGGTCTGCTCAACTGAGCACCCTCCGGTGGGGTGGCGCCGCGGCGCCGCTCCACCGGCTCGGCTCAGACCTTGGCCAGGTCTTCGGTTTGGTCCAGCGGCGTCTGGTCGACTGCGGCGCCGTACAAGGCGATCTTCATCCGGATGTGCTCCTGGTGCCCGCGCAGCCGGTCGATCTGCTCGGCCACGCGCGTCTCGTGGTCCTGCAGCACGGCGAGGCGTTCGGCCTGGGTGTCGTCGCCCTCGCGCAGCAGTTCGACGTAGCGCAGCATCTGGGCGATCGGCATCTCGGTGTCGCGCAGACAGCGCAGCAGGTGAAGGAACCGCAGGTCGTCCTCGGTGAAGCGACGGCGCCCGCCCGCGGTGCGGTGGACGTCGCGCAGCAGGCCGATGCGTTCGTAGTAGCGGAGCGTGTCGATGCTGAAGCCGGTCCGGGCGGTCACTTCGGCGGGTGAGTAGGAATCCACCTGTCCAGACTCCCACCTGGAGCGCGCTCCAGGTCAAGCTCCGGGTCCGGACTTGACCCGGGACCTCCGTCCGGGTTGTCGACTCGGGGCCTGACTGGTTCACCCGGGCGAGTGCACGCGAGCTGACGTTCCCGCACAACCTCCTCACCCGGTCGCGGTGACGACCGTCAGCCGTCGCCGCCGATCCGGTCCACTGTGGACGCCGGACCGAACTCCGATTCGAAGCGCGCCAGGAGATCGGCCAGCAGCGCGTTGAGGGCGGTCAGGCGGTCGGGTTCGAGAGTGCCGGTGAAGAGGCCGAGTTCGTCGTCGGTGCGCTGCTTCGTGGCGGCGGCCCAGCGGGCACGGCCCTTGCGGGTGAGGCGGATGGGGCGGCTGCGGCCGTCAGCGGCCGCGACGCGTTCGACCAGCCCCGCGCGGGCGAGCCGGTCGATGCGGACGCTGACGGTGCCCGACGTGACTCCCAGCAGGTCACCGAGTTCCTTGGGCGTGAGCACGGGCGGCTCGCCGGAGCGGTGCAACGCCGAGAGGGCCTGCCAGTCGCCGGGAGTGAGGTCATGGGCGGCGGCCGCGCGTGCCAGCACCTGCTCGAACTGCCGCGACAGCCGTCCGATCCGCTGGCGCGCGGCCTCGACGTCCGCGTCGACCCCGGCGGGCATCACGCGCAGCCACGCCGCGAGGCCGGCGCCGACCGAGTCCTGGTCCACTGGACACTCCCTTGAGTCTCAAGGTAGTTTGGTTTGAGTATCAAGATACCGCGAATCGAGGAGACGGACATGAGCCGGGTCTGGTTCATCACGGGCACGAGCGCCGGTTTCGGGCGGGTGCTCGCCGAGGCGGTGCTCGCGCGGGGCGAGCGAGTCGTGGCCACCGCGCGCGACGTCGAGTCGGTGAAGGACTTCGCCGACCGGGCGCTCGTCGCGCGCCTCGACGTGACCGACCCGGCGTCGATCCGGGAGGCCGTCGACGCCGCGCTCGCCGAGTACGGGCAGATCGACGTCCTCGTGAACAACGCGGGCCACGGCCTCATCGGCGCGCTCGAGGAGCTCACCGACGAGCAGACGCGCAAGGTCATGGAGACCAACGTGTTCGGCGTGCTCGCCGTGACCCGCGCCGTGTTGCCGCACCTGCGCGCGCGGCGCAGCGGGCACATCGTGCAGCTCTCGTCGGTGGGCGGCGTCGTCGGCAACCCGGGCCACGCGATCTACGCGACGTCGAAGTTCGCGCTGGAAGGCCTGTCCGAGGCGCTCGCCGGCGAGGTGGGGCCGCTCGGGATCCGCGTGAGCATCGTCGAGCCGGGCCCCTTCCGCACCGAGTTCGCCGGCCGCTCCATGACCTTCGCCGACCCGATCGCCGACTACGCCGACACCCCCGCCGGCCGGCTGCGCTCGCAGTTCTCCGGGCAGGACGGGCACCAGCCCAACGACCCGGCCCGCGCGGCCGCGGCCATCCTCACGCTCGTCGACACACCCGACGCGCCGCTGCGGCTGCCGCTGGGGCCGGAAGCGGTGACGCGGATCCGGGCGAAGCTGGAGCAGCAGCTGGCGGACCTCGCGGAGTGGGAGGCCGTCGCGCTGGACACGCGGTATCCGGACGCCTGAGCAATTACTTCGGTCGCATCACGTCCGGGGCGCTATCGTGCCCGGCGTGGCGCTTCTGGGGTTCTGCGAGGATCACGAGTACCTGCCCGACTACGGCACCGTCGTGCTCCGCGACGTGTACCGCGCGGACGGCCTGCCCCCCGCTGGGCAACGAACTGCTCGGCGAGCTCGCGACGAACGCGTTGGCCGGCACGGTCGCGACGGCAGGCGACGGCTGGCTGCACGGCACGACCGGCGATCCTTACCAGGCAGTTCGCGCGGAGGCGCACGACGGACCGCCTGACGTGCGGCTCGGGGACTGGGAAGACGTCGTCGAGACGCCGTTTCACAGCCGCTCGGGGTCCGTGACCCTGGGAATGCTGACGGGTGGGACGTTCGGCGACGAACTGAATCTGGGCGCGACGGGACTCTTTCGCGCCCGGGTGTGCCGCAAGGCCGCGGACGAAGGCGAACAGGGTGACGTCTGGCTGATCCAGTTCTGGCCGGTGCCGGGCACCTCGGAGGCGCCGCGGTGGCTCAAGCGCACGCGTGCAGCGGTGCACGAGGCGGACCCGGGCTGGCGGCAGGTGCTCGGTTACGCCGTCATCGAAGTGTCGTGGTTCTTCACTCTCGCCGGCATGCCGCATCCGGACGGCTGGCTCGACGAACCGCTGCCCGGCGAGCCGCCGTCGGCTGAGGTGCGCGCCCAGCTGGGTGTCGATCCGCCGCGCACGCGCCGGGACGCGATTCCGGTCCTGGTCGCCGCGGGACTGATCGTGGACGACGGTGCCGGAGGGTTCACGGCGGGAACACCCCGGCGGGCCACGGAATTGCTCGACCTGCCGGGTGAGCTGGCGGCCCGGCTGGATGCCGGCGCGGTCCGCGCCTCCTACGTCTGGCTCGCGGCCGATGTCATCAGCGTCGCCGCCTGGTCGAATCCCGCGCGCATCGAGGACCTGGCCACTTTGCTCGCGGTCCCCGGAGAAACGATCGAACCGCTCCTCGAGTACGCGGTCGCGGACAAGCTGATCCACCGGGCAAACAGTGCTGTCACGGCGCTTCCTCGCCCGGCGCCGCGGAGCAGGCCGGTGCGGCTGGTCGCCTCCCGCAGCGATCACCGGGAAGATCCGGTGCCTGTGGCCGGCCCTGCGCCGCGTGCGGGGTTCGTCGCCGGAGACGGCACGGTGGTCGTGTGGCGCGCCGGGGAGCCCGTGGCCCTCGGCCGCGCCGACAGCGACTACCGCTACCGCGCGTTCGAGACCCCGGCCGGCATCTACGTGGCCGCCTCCGCCGGGCAAGGACACCTGATGACCTGGGCCGGGGCCAGGAGCCGGCTTCCGGTGGACCTGGGCTTCCATCCCGCTCGCAGCGTGGACGGACGGCACCTGGCCGGCGTGCAGGGACACACCGGCCGGCAACCGTGGGACCAGGTGCATTTCTTCGACGTCGCGACGGAGGAAGCGTGGAGCCTGCCGAGGTCCGACAACCTCACGCGCCACATCCTGGGCATCCACGACGGCGCGGTCTACTTCTCCACCGATTCGGGCGCCGGTGTGTTCACCACTTCTCGCTGGGTACCGGGCCGAGAACCCGTGCAGCTCGACGCTCCCGTGCATCGACTCGACCCGCTGTCCGGCGCCACCGCGCGCGAAGACGCCGAGGGGATGGCAGTGCTCACCGCATCGGGCGAGCGGCGGCGAATACCGGATCTGCAGCGCGGCCGCTTCGTCCCGGGTGGTGCGAACATGTATTGGTTCCGGCACAACCCTTCCACCTTGGTGCTGCTCGACCTGGCCACCGGGACGACCACCGAACACCCGCTGCCCAAGGGCTGCGAGGTCGGCGAAATCCCCCCGACCGCCCCGATCTGGGAAACCCCCGAAACGCTGGTCTTCTCCCAGCCGCACCACGCGTCGACCCGCCGCGTCATCCGGTGGCACCTGCGGCGGCAGGTGTTCGAGCATTTCGACCTACCCGGGATTGCGGGATATCGGCCGTTCCTGATCGAGCCGATGCTCGCCTGAGCAGCCCGATCCGCACGGGCCGAGTCAGAACCGGTAGCGCAAGACACACGTCCCCCGCCGCGACACCGCCGTGCTGCGGGCCGCCAGCCGGGTGAACCAGCGCAGCGCGAGCGGCTGCAACGCGACTTCGGGCGCGCGAGACGCGAACTGCTCGTCGGCCAGCACCAGCTTCGGCACCCAGCGCTGCGGGTCGCCCGGGTCGTCGAAGCCGGGATTGGCCACGACACCGGCGATGGAACCGGTACCGCGGTAGTGCTTGATGGCCCAGACGTGGAAGCGCGTGTAGCTGTTGAACGCGATCTCACCAGTCGGGAAGCGGCCGGCGATCCCGGCGAGCAGGGCGACGAACGCGTCCTGTGGCAGGAAGGCGACGAGCCCGTCGGCGACCGCGACGGCGGGCCGGCCGGCCGGGATCCGCTCGAGCCACGCCGGGTCGGTGAGGTCGGCGGCCACCGGGTGGACGTGGGGGTGCGCCGGCAGGAGCCGTTCGCGCACCGAGACGACCGCGGGCAGGTCGAGGTCATACCAGTCCACTGTGGAGGGTGGCTGCACGCGTTCGATCCGGCCGTCGAGCCCACAGCCGAGCTCCAGCACCACGGCGTCGGGGTGGCGGCCGACGAAGGAGCGCACCACGTCGTCGAGCAACCGCGAGCGCACGGCGATGTCGAACACCTGGCTCTTCACCAGCGGCCCCGCGGCGGGGTCGTGCCCGAGTGCCGCCACGATGCCCGAGGCCGTCGGGTCGCCGAGCACCGGACGGGGTGCGCAAGCGTCGAGCGCGCGGCCGTCGAGTGTGAGGTACAGGCTGTTCTCCACCGCGGTGAACGCCGTCGTGTCCATGGTGACCCCCTTTTCCCGATCGGGAAACTACGACCGTCCACCGGGGTCCGTCAACTCGGGTTTTCCTTGTGTTGCAATGGCTGCTACGAGTGCAACGACACACCTGCGTTGCAATGACAGCGTACGCTCGGGCGCATGCCGGGAACCCGTCTCACCCACGAGGACCGTCAAGCCGTCGCCCAGGGGCTCGACGCCGGGCTCGCCTACGCCGAGATCGCACGGCTGCTCGGACGGCCGACGTCGACCGTGAGCCGGGAGGTGCAGCGCAACGGCGGCCCGCGCGGCTACCGGGCCGACCACGCCCAGGAGGCCACGCACGAGCGGAGCCGGCGCGTGCCCGCGGGCGCGCCGGCGGTGAGCGGCTTCGAGGAGCGGTTCACGGAGATGATGGTCCACACCGGACTCCCGCGCATGCCGGCCCGCGTGCTCGCCACGCTCCTCACCAGCGACCGGCGCGCGCTCTCCGCCGCGGACCTCGTGGCACGAGTGCGGGTGAGCCCGGCGTCGGTGTCGAAGGCGATCGCGTACCTGGAGCAGCTCGAACTCGTCCGCCGCGTCAGCGAGCCCGGCAGCCGCGAGCGCTACCGGGTCGACGACGCCGCCTGGTATCGCTCGTGCCGGCGCGAAGCCGACATCTGCACCGCGTGGGCCACCTCGGCGCGCGAGGGCGCCGGCCTGCTGGCCGGCTCCCCCGCCGCCGCGCGGCTGGCCGCGATGGGCGACTACTTCGACCACGTCGGGCGCGACCTCGCCGACTCGGCCGAGCGGTGGCGGCACGTGTTCGCCGATGGGTGAGTCAGGACGCGGCGGACAGCCCGCCGTCGATGGTCACGATGGTGCCGCTGATGTAGTCGGCGCGCGCCGAGGCCAGGAAGGCCACCAGGTCGGCGACCTCGTCCGGCTCGGCGACGCGGCGTGAGGGCAGTGCGGCGAAGCTCGCGTCGACGTCGTCGTTGGCCGCGCGCATGGTGGTGATCCGCTCGGTCGCGACCGGACCCGGGTTCACGCCGACCACGCGCACGCCGTCGCCCGGGCCCTCGGCGCCGAGCGCCCGGGTGAAGGCCATCAGCGCCGCGTTGCCCGCGCCGCCGGCGATGTACTCCGGCTTCGGCCGCTCGCCGCCGGCACCGATCACGTTGACGATCACGCCGCGGCCCTGCTCACGAAGGCGCGCGTAGACGAGCCGGGTCAGGTCGACGTAGCCGAAGACCTTCAGGTCCCACGCGTGCCGCCACCGATCGGGGCCGACCTGGTCGAGCGTGCCGGCGGGGATGTCGCCGGCGTTGTTCACCAGGATGTCGGCGTCGGCCGTGGCCTCGGCGAGCCGTTCGAGATCGGCGGTTTCCCGCAGGTCGACGACGTGCACGGTCACCTCGACCCCGTGCGCCTCCCGCAGCTTCCGGGCGAGGGCTTCGAGCGCCTCACCGCTGCGCGCGGCCAGGTGCAGGTGGCTGCCCTCGGCGGCGAGCGCCTCGGCCACGGCCGCGCCGATGCCCTTCGACGCGCCGGTCACCAGGGCACGCCTGCCGCGCAGTTTCAGGTCCATCGCTCGTCCTCACGATCTTCGCCGGTGGTTCCCAGTCTGCCGAAGATCGCCGGCGGCCCGCCATGTCTCGTGGGTCTCAGACGGAGCGTCTCAGGGGAGCGTGTCCAGGAACGGCGCGTGCGCGTTCTGGAACGCCCAGCCCGAGAAGTGGTCCCAGTTGATCGACCACGTCATGAGCCCCCGCAGCCCCGGCACGGTCCCGCCGCGCAGGGTGTAGCCGCCGCAGCCGGTGCCCTTCGTGAGGCAGGTCAGGGCGGTCTGCACGTCGGCGGGGGCGGTGTAGCCGTTGCCCGCGTTGCCGGTCGCCGGCACGCCCAGGGCGATCTGGTCGTCTCGCAGCCCCAGGAAGAACGCGCCGCCGGCGACGGTGAAGCCGGCCTTGAGCATGTCGGTCATCGCGATGTGGAAATCGGCGCCGCCCATGGTGTGGTACTGGTTGTCCAGGCCCATGACCGGGCCGGAGTTGTAGTCCTGGACGTGCAGCACGGTCAGCGAGTCGCGCAGGGCGTTGATCACCGGCAGGTATGCGCCGGTGCGCTGGTCGCCGGCCGACGAGCCGCCGTAGAACTGGTAGCCGACCTGCACGAAGAACGTCTCGGGCGCCATCGTGAGCACGAACCCGCTGCCGTAGCGGGCTTTCAGCGTCTTGAGCGCGGAGATCAGGTTGACCACGACGGGGGTGGTCGGGTTGCGGAAGTCGGTGTCGCCCGCGTTGAGCGACAGCGAGTGGCCCTCGAAGTCGACATCGAGCCCGTCGAGGCCGTACTTGTCGATGATCGCGGAAACGGAGCTGACGAACGCGTCTCGCGCGGCCGTGGTGGTGAGCTGCACCTGGCCCTTCTCGCCGCCGATGGAGATGAGCACCTTCTTGCCCTGCGCCTGCTTCGCGCGGATCGCCGCGATGAAGTCGGCGTCGCTCTCCACGCCGGCGCATTCGGCCGCCGGGCAGCGGTTGAAGCGGATGTCGCCGGACGTCGGCGTGGTCGGCTCGCCGAACGCGAGGTCGATGATGTCCCACGCGTCGGGCACGTCGGCCATGCGGACGTAGCCGGAGCCGTTGGCGAAGCTGGCGTGCAGGTAGCCGATGAGGGCGTGCTTCGGCAGGCCGGCGTTGGTGCAGCCGCCGGTGGATTCGGAGACGGTGGCGCTGCGCGACGACTCCCCCGCCGCGTTGTACGCGGCGACGGTGTAGCTGTGCGTGGTGCACGGCGAAAGGCCGGTCAACGTCGCCGAGGTACCGGTGACCGTGGTGCGCAGCGTGCCGTCCTCGTACACGCGGTAGCCGGTCACGGTGCCCGCCGGCGCGGTCCACGACAGACCGATCGACGTGCTGGTGACCGCGCCGAGCTTCGGCGCCGTCGGCGCGGTCGGTGCGCCGGGCGTCCCGCCGCCCGGGCCGTCGAGACTCACGTCGTCGGCGTAGTAGGTGCCGCCGCCGTACCAGCCGTGCAAGTACAGCTGCGCGGACGTCTGGCTCGCACCCGTGGTGAACGACAGCGCCAGGCGCGTGTAGTCAGCCGAGCCCGCCCAGGTCGACGGCCCTCCGGTGACCCCCAGATACACCGGATTGCCCCGCACCCACGCCTCCACGGCGTACGTCGTGTTCGGCCGCACGGACACCGTCTGGCTGCACTGCCCGGTGTCGGCCGCGGACGCCGTCACGGCCAGCGCTCCCGCCCCCGAACGCACCGGCGAGGCCACGGCGGCCGCCCCGCCCGCACACTCCCACCCGGCCGTCGACCCGGCGTCGAACCCGGGGTTGACCAGCAGGTTCGCCGCCCCGGCACTACCGGGCACGGCCACGAGCCCACCCAGGGCCACGGCGAACGCAGCCAGGAACAGGGACAGTCGGGAACGCCTCATCGCGTACCTCCGGCTTCGGCGGGGAGGTGCTTATTGTCTGGACCAATGCGTGAAATGTCCAGACCACTCTCGCAAGGCCACCCGGACGCCGGGGCTTCCGCCGAGCGCGGGGGCTAGGTAGAGTTCTTGCATGGCCGGTCCGCGGATGACCCTCCCGACCCAGCTGGTGCTGCACGCGCTGCTGCGGGAGCCCACCCAGGAGCTCTACGGGCTCGAGATCTGTGCCGCCGCAGGGCTGCCCAGCGGCACCATCCACCCGATCCTCGCGCGCCTCGAGAAGGCGGGCTGGCTGCGGTCGCGGTGGGAGGAAGCGGATCCGGCGGAGGCGGGCCGGCCGCGCCGCCGCTACTACCGCCTCGACCCCGACGGTCTCGGGGCCGCACGGGAAGCGTTGCAGCGCGCGGAAACCTCGGCTCGCGCGTTGACGCGGCTGCGCCCCGGCCTGACGGGAGACGCCCGGTGAACGCACCGCTCGATCTGCTGTTCGGTCTGGACCGGATGCTCGGCCGGACCCACAATCGCGTCGCGGCGACGCTGCTGCCCCACCTGAGTAGCTCGCACCGCACCATCGACCTGCCGCTCGTCGCCGGGCGGCTCGACGACCTGTGCCGCGAGCTCGACGTGACGGGCAGCCTCGCGAGCGCCGCCGAACTGGGGCCCGCGCTCGGCAACGCCCGCGCCTACGCATGGCGCGCGCTGGCGCTGGTCGGCGAGGGCACCGACCGCGCCGATCACGACCTCGCGCGCCGCTGCGTGATCGAGGTGGTGGACCAGCTCGACGCCGCCCGCGCGGACGTCGTCACCGTGCTCTCCGACCACGGGCTCGGCTCGCGGCGCCCCCGCTGGCACGGGTGGGCCGGACCGGCGGCGAGCCCGGCGCAGGTGATCGCGTTCTCCCGAGTGGCGGCCACGTGCGCGGCGGCCCTGCTGCCGGCCGGAAGCCGCGCCGAGTACGCCGAGCTGTTCATGTCGGAGCTGCACGACCTCGCGGAGTCCCGCAGCAGCCGTTGGGCCCAGGTCCGCTACGCGTGCCGGGTTCTGCTGCGCGCGCCCCGGTTGCGGCGCGCGCTGGGCTGAGTACCGGCGGGTCGACGGTGACACCGGTGAGCGGGCGAAATAGGCTGAGCTCCGTCCGGAAGTTCACGAACGGAGAGTGCCGGCTGATGTCCGACAGCTACACCGCAGCGATCGTCCACTCGCCCGAGGCCGGGGTGCGGCTGCGCCCCGAGGGAGGCGAGCTGCCGACCGAAGCGAACGACGTCAACCTGCTCGGCATGGCCATCGCGCTGGCGCTCGGGCGCGCCGGGTACGAGCACCACCCCGAGCCGCGCGACCCGCAGCTGCAGACGCTCGACGCGCTCATCGCCGGCGACACCGTGATGCCGTGGCGCCAGCCCGGTGACGCGACCGACGAGCAGCAGCTCACGTGCACCCGTGGCGCCGGCGGCGCGTGGCGCTGCGAGGTCACGCCCGCCTGACCCGGGCCGGCGACTCGCCCGCGCCACCCATGGCGGCGCCCGGGGCCTGAACGAGAAGCCCACCCGGGTCCGTGCCCGGCAGGGTCAAAACGGGCTGCGTTGCTGCCCGCTCACCCGGCGAACCCTGTCCCGAATGGTCTGGACCTGTTAGCGTCCGGCGGTCTTCTTCCCCCGTCGAAGGGAAAACGATCGTGCTGAGACGTCTGGTCACGGCCGGGGCCGGGGTGGCCCTGGTGCTCGCCTCCCTCGCGGCGCCCGCCACGGCGACCACACCGGCACCCACCCCAGCCGCGGCGAATCACCGGCAAGACCACAAGGTCATGGCCTACTTCGCCGACTGGGACGTGTACGCCCGCAACTACCACGTCAAGGACATCGAGACCTCCGGCTCCGCCGCGAAGCTCACCCACATCAATTACGCGTTCGGCACTGTCTCCGCCGGCCAGTGCGCGTTCGGCGACGAGTGGGCCGACGCCGACCAGCCCTACGACGCCGCCACGAGCGTCGACGGTCAGGCCGACAGCGTCGAGCCCGGCGCGCTGCACGGCAGCTTCAACCAGCTGCTGCAGCTCAAGAAGCTGCACCCCAACCTGAAGATCCTCTGGTCGTTCGGCGGCTGGACCTTCTCCCCCGGCTTCACCGAGGCCGCGAAAGACCCCGCGAAGTTCGCGGACTCCTGCTACGCCCTCGTGAACGACCCGCGCTGGGCCGGGCTCTTCGACGGCATCGACGTCGACTGGGAGTACCCCAACGCGTGCGGCCTCGAGTGCGACGCCAGCGGCCCCGACGCCTTCACCAAGGTTGTGAAGGCGTTGCGCGCGAAGTTCGGGAAGCAGCTCGTGACCGCGGCGATCACCGCGGACGGCACGCCCGGCGGCAAGATCGACGCCACCGACTACGCGGGCGCGAGCCGCTACCCCGACGGGTACAACGTGATGACCTACGACTACTTCGTCGCCGGCGCCACCCCGACCGGTCCGACCGCGCCCCATTCGCCGCTGCGTTCGTATTACGGCATCCCCACCGCGGGGTTCTACGCGGACGCCGCCATCCAGAAGCTGCGCCGCGACGGCGTGCCGTCAGCGAAACTGTTGCTGGGCCTCGGGTTCTACGGCCGCGGCTGGGACGGCGTCACGCAGAAGCAGCCCGGCGGCACCGCGACCGGTCCGGTGAAGGGCACCACCACGGGCGAGGACGGCGTGGAGAACTACAAGGTCCTCAAGACCACGTGCCCGGCCAACGGCCTGATCGCCGGCACCGCCTACGCCAAGTGCGGCTCGCAGTGGTGGAGCTACGACACTCCGGCGACGGCCTCGGCCAAGGCCGGCTACGCGAAGTCGCAGGGGCTCGGTGGTGTCTTCGCCTGGGAGCTCTCCGGCGACACCACGAACGCCGAACTGCTCTCCGCGATCGCCCGCTGATCGCCGCCGGGGCCCGGGTCACAAGCCCGGGCCCCGGTGAAAAGCCCGTCGTTGTCCGGTTCGGGCCGCTCTGCGAATACTGGGTGATGCCCGAAGACCCCGCCGAAGCCATGGCCGCGCGCGTGTTCGACGCCGCCGTCGCGACTTCCGACATCATCGCCATCGCGCTCGGCGACCGCCTCGGCTACTACCGCTCCCTCGCCGGCGGTGGCCGCACGCCCGCCCAGCTCGCGCAGACGACCGGAACCGACGAGCGGTGCGCCCGCGAATGGCTCGAACAGCAGGCGGTGTCGGGGTTCCTGGAGGTCGCCGGCACCGAAACCGAACGGCACTACCGCTTCGCGCCCGGCGCCGAGA
The DNA here is from genome assembly GCF_030285625.1 of Amycolatopsis sp. 2-15. Classification (NCBI taxonomy): domain Bacteria; kingdom Bacillati; phylum Actinomycetota; class Actinomycetes; order Pseudonocardiales; family Pseudonocardiaceae; genus Amycolatopsis; species Amycolatopsis carbonis. The sequence goes on along the minus strand of NZ_CP127294.1, from coordinate 5,689,791 downwards.
CGGTGCTCGCCGACCAGGACGCGCTCGCCTACCTCAGCCCGCTCGCGCGCCAGCTCGTGAGCGCCGCCGGGCACGTGCCCGAGGTCGCGGAGGCGTTCCGCACCGGCCACGGCTTCCCGTGGGCCGGCTATGGCACCGACATGCGCGAATCCCAGGCGGCGCTCAACCGTCCGGGTTTCCTGCACCTGCTGGCGCCCCACTGGCTGCCCGCGATGCCCGACGTGCTCGCGCGCCTGGCCGACGGGCCGTCGCGCGTCGCCGACATCGGCTGCGGTGGCGGCTGGGCCGCGATCGCCCTGGCCCGCGCGTTTCCCCAGACCCACGTCGACGCGTACGACCTCGACCAATTGTCGGTGGAGCTCGCCCGGACCAACGTCGCCGAAGCCGGCCTCGCCGACCGGATCACCGTGCACCGCCAGGACATCGGCACGGTCGAGGCCGAGCCGTACGACCTCGTGATGGCCTTCGAATGCCTCCACGACCTGCCCTACCCCGTCCGCGCGCTCGCGGCGATGCGCGGCCTCGGCGGGCCGGTGCTCGTGGCCGACATGAAGGTCGCCGACGAGTTCACCGCGCCCGGCGACGCCGTCGAGCGGCTGATGTACGGCTTCAGTGTGGCGATCTGCCTGCCCGACAGCATGAGCAGCCCGAGTTCGGCGGCCACCGGCACCGCGATCCGCCGCTCGACCGTCGAGGCTTACGCCCGAGAGGCCGGGTTCGACCGCGTCGAGACCCTGCCGATCGACCACGACATGTGGCGCTTCTACCGGCTGGGCTGAGCAGTCACTGGATGCGCCGCTCCACGCCGGCCCAGGCCTTCTCGCGCAGCACGTACTTCTGGATCTTCCCGGTCGACGTCTTCGGCAGGTCCCCGAACGTCACGGACTTCGGCGCCTTGAACCGCGCGAGCCGCTCGCGCACGAACTCGACGATCTCCGTCTCCGTGGCGCTTTCGCCGTCGCGCAAGGTCACGTACGCGGCGGGCACCTCACCCCAGCGGTCGTCCGGCACGGCGACCACCGCCACCTCCAGCACGGCCGGGTGCTCGGCGATCGCCTGCTCCACCTCCACCGACGCGATGTTCTCGCCGCCGGAGATGATCACGTCCTTGCTGCGGTCGCGCAGTTCGACGTAGCCGTCCGGGTGCACCACGCCGAGGTCGCCGGTGCGGAACCAGCCGTCGGGCACGGCGGCGTGCGTCGCTTCGGGATCGTCGAGGTAGCCGAGCATGACGTTGTTGCCGCGCAAGGCGATCTGGCCGACGGTGGCGCCGTCGGCGGGCACGTCGGTGCCGTCGTCGGCGATCACACGGGCGGTGCAGGAGATCATGTTGCCCACGCCCTGGCGGGCCTTGAGCCGCGCCTGTTCCTGCTCGTCGAGCGCGTTCCACTCGGGACGCCAGTCGCAGATCATCGCCGGGCCGTAGGTCTCGGTCAGGCCGTAGAGGTGCGTCACGTCGAAACCGAGCTCGCTCATGCGGCGCAGGATCGCCGGCGACGGCGGCGCTCCCCCGGTGGCGACGCGCACCGTCGTCTCGACCGGCGCCGCTTCCGGGGCGTAGGCGAGCATCGACAGCACCGTCGGGGCACCGTTGAGGTGCGTCACGCCCTGCTCGCGGATCAGCTGCCACACCCGGGCGGGCTCGACCTTCGGCAGGCACACGTGCGTGGCCGCGGCCGCGGTGACCGCCCACGGGAAGCACCAGCCGTTGCAGTGGAACATCGGCAGCGTCCACAGGTGCACGGCCGAGGGCGAGAGGCCGGTGTGCCCGACCATCGCGAGCGCCTGCAGGTACGCGCCGCGATGGCTGTACAGCACACCTTTTGGCCGGCCGGTGGTGCCGGAGGTGTAGTTGATCGACAGCACGGACCGCTCGTCTTCAGGAGTGATCGCCAGCGGCTCGGCGGCCGCGAGCAGCCGCTCGTACTCCTCGCCCGCGCGGATCCGGCGCGGCGCGGCTTCGGACAGCAACGCGACGGCGTCTTCCACCAGCTCGTCGAACACCGGGTCGTGCACCAGCACCGCCGCTTTCGCGTGCTCCAGGATGTAGGCCACCTCGCGCGCCGCGAGGCGCGTGTTCACCGCGACGAGCGGCACGCCCGCCCACGGCACGCCGAAGTTGGCCTCCAGCAGCACGTGGGTGTTGGGCGCCAGCACCGCCACCGGCCGCCCGTCCGCGAGCGGCGCCAGTGCCCCGGCGAGCCGTCGGCACCGCTCGTGCAGCTCGGCGTAGGTCCAGCGTTCCTCACCGTCGACCACGGCGATCCGGTCACCGTGCGCGGCCGCCGCACGGTCGAGGTAGGCGGTCGGGGTGAGCGGCTCGTACGACAGGGTGCTGATGGAGTCCACGGATTCCTCTCCTGGCTTCGGCGACGGTGCCGCAGCAGAGAATAGGCCCCGCTCAGCCTCCGAAACCGGGAATGTGAGGCACCAGTGACTCCGGCGGCGGCCCGGGCGGCCCCGAGACAAGCTGCACGACGGCCCCGACCGCCGACGCCCCCCGTCAGCCGCACCGCGAGCACCCCCGTCTGCGCCTCCGGCCGCGGCACGTCACCCGTGTAGCACGCGGACCCGCCCCCACCCTCGTGGAACGTCGAAACGCAGCCGGTGGTCAGGTTCCCGTCGCCGCTGCCGTGCGCGCTCTTGACCTCGTAGTCCACCCCGCCCGGCCCGACGCGGGTGATCGACAACGTGTCGACGTCGCCGCGCCCGCCGGCGGGGAGATCGACCAGCTCCGTGACGAGTACTTCGCAGTTGCCGTCGGCGCAGGCCGCGTAGTCGCGCCCGTCGGCCGCGGCCGGCAGTTCCCCACCGGTGGGGTGTGCGTGGCCGGTTGTGGTGGTGCTGCAGCCGGTGACCGCCAGCAGCACCAGCGGGGTGAGCCATCTGCGGTCCATGGGCTGGTCCTCCCTCGCTCGCGTCGCGTCAGGTCGCGTCGGGAGGAAGGTAGCGCCGCAACGGCGGGAGGGGTCCCGGTCGAGCCCGTCCGGCGGCACCGACATGCCGTGCCACACCCGGCAACCGCAACGGGGTGGATCATCTGCGTTCCAAGGGCGCCCCTGTTCCTCGCTCCGGAAGGGGCCGGTGCCACAGCGGCGGGACGGCACCGATCCACGATGGAGCGGAACCTCTGCCAGTGCGCTCGCGCCCAGCCGAAGGGGCCGGCCAGCGTCTCCGACACGCCGTGCCGCCCCGCCGCCAGTAACAACGAAACTGCCGCCGCAACGGCGGGAGGGGTCCCGGTCCGCTGGGACCGGAACCCCTCCTGGGTGCGTCTGCGCTCAGCCGACGGGGCCGTTGACCGGGGTCACGGTGACGTCGTGCTGCTGGCCGGTCTGGTCCACCACGGTGACGGTGAGCTTGTCGCCCGGGTGGTGGGTGTCCATGAGGGTCGTGAGGGCGGTCGCCGAGTCGACGGGCTTGCCGTCGACCGCGGTGATGACGTCGCCGCCGCTGAGGCCGGCCGAGGCGGCGGGGCCGCCCGCGACGACGTCCTGGATCTGTGCGCCGGTGGAGCTGCCCTGGGACTGGCCCTGGCCGCCCGGGGACTGGCCTTGGCCTTGGCCGAGTCCGCCCGGGGACTGCTGCGCCTGGCCGGCGTCGCTCACCGAGACGCCGAGGAATGCGCTTTGTCCGATGTGGACGGAGTCGGACGACTTGCCGCCGATGATCTGGTGGGCGAGGTCGATGGCCTGGTTGATCGGGACCGCGAAGCCCTGGTGGCCGCCCGAGGCGCCCTGCTGGCCGTCGCCTTGGCCGAGGCCGCCGTCGCCTTGGCCGAGGCCGCCGTCGCCCTGGCCCAGACCGCCGTCGCCCTGGCCGAGGCCGCCGAGACCACCCAGACCGCCTTGGCCCTGACCGAGCCCGCCTTGCCCGAGGCCGCCCTGGCCCTGCCCGAGCCCGCCGCGTCCGCGGCCGAGACCGCCCTGGCCCTGGCCGCCGTTGAACTGGAAGCCCTGCGACGCTGCGGTGTCGACGCCGATCACCTGGCCGTCGGCGTTGACCAGCGGGCCGCCGGAGTCGCCGGACTGGATGTCGGCGTCGACCTGGATCAGGCCGGTGAGCTGCTCCGACGAGCTGGCGGACTCGTCCGACGCGGTGATCGACTGGTTGAGCGCCGTCACCTTGCCGGCCGCCACGGCCGGGGTGCCGCCGGCGCCGCCCGCGTTGCCGATCCCGACCACGGCGTCGCCGACCGCGACCGCGGACGAGTTGCCGAGCGTCGCGGTTTTCAGGCCGGAGGCGCCGTTGAGCTTGATCACCGCGATGTCGTGGCTGCGGTCGTAGCCGAGCACGGAGGCGGTGTAGGTCTTGCCGTCGCCGATGTCGGTCACCTTGATGCTGGTGGCGCCTTCGACGACGTGGTTGTTGGTGAGGATCTCGCCGTCGGAGGTCAGCACGATGCCGGTGCCCGCCGCGGCGGCGCTCTGGTAACCCAGCTCGGTGTTCACGTCGACCAGCCCCGGGTCGACCTTCGTCGCGATCCCGTTGGGATCGATCGACGTGCTCGACGTGCCCCCGGGAGGCGCCACGGACCCGAAGTTCTGGTTGCCCCCGGCGGAATCCGAGCCGGGCGTCCACACGAAGTGCCCGATGCCCAGGCCGAGCACCACCGAAAGCCCGATCGCGCCGACGGCGATCGCCGCGCTGCGCATCGGCCGCGGCGGCCGGTGGTACGGCGTCTGCGGGAACTGCTGGGTACCCGGGTGCTGGCCCCACGCGCCCTGCGGCGCCCAGCCCTGGTTGTAGCCGGCATAGGGGCCGTAGTGCCCCTGCTGTCCCGGCGTGCCCTGCTGCCCCGGCGTCCCCTGCTGACCCGGCGTCCCCTGCTGACCCGCCGCGCCCGGCTGGCTGTACTGCCCGTACGCGCCCGGCTGGGTCTGGTCACCGTGTCCGTACGACCAGCCGCCGGTCTGCCCACCGGTCGACCCCGGCTCCTGTTCGCTCATGTTCCCGCTCCAGCCTCGTCCCGCTCCTGGCTACCGCCTCGACCAGAACACACCCCGTACCTGAGATTTTCCTTGCCGGGCTCCGTGGGAAACCTGTGGAGTTCTCCCAGGTTCGGCCACGGATCGGGTGATTCCTCGCGTGGGCGCCCAAATCGGACTCACCTGGTGGCCGCGTGCGGCGGTGGTTACCGTCGGGGTCATGGGTGAGCTGATCGAGGACGAGGCACAGCGCGCGGCGCGGTTGCTGGACGCGCAGGCCAAGGCCGTCGAGCTGTTCGAAGCGGTCGAGCGGCGCGGGCTGCTCGCGCCCGGCGTGCGCGAGACCCAGGCGAGTGACGCGGTGCGCGACCTCGCGGCGGAGCTGTTCGGGGTGGATCGCTACTGGCACAAGCGGATCGTGCGCGCGGGCGAGAACACGCTGCGGCCGTACCGGGAGAACCCGCCGGACCGCGTCATCGCCGAGGACGACATCGTGTTCGTCGACTTCGGGCCGATCTTCGAGGAGTTCGAGGCCGACTTCGGGCGGACGTTCGTGCTCGGCGACGACCCTGTGAAGCTGCGGCTGCGCGACAGCCTGCCCGTGGTGTGGCAGGCCGGGCGCGAGTACTTCGAGGCGCACCCGGACGTGACCGGCGCCGAGCTGTACGAGCACGTCACCAAGCTCGCCGCCGAGGCCGGCTGGGAGTTCGGCGGCGCGCACTCCGGGCACCTCGTGGGCCAGTTCCCGCACGAGACGATCGACGGCGAGCGGATCGAGTCCTACATCGCGCCGGGCAGCGACCGGCCGATGCGCCGGCCGGACCGCAACGGGCAGACTTCGCACTGGATCCTCGAGGTCCACCTCGTCGACCGCGAACGGCGGATCGGGGGGTTCTTCGAGGAGCTGCTCGACCTCGGCCACGAGCGGTCCGGCGGCGGCTCGGACTAGACGGTGGCCGGTTTGGCGGCCAGCCAGGAGAGGTTGCCGAGCTTCGGCTGCAGCACCGCGTCCACGCTCCACACGGATCCGGCGGCCGCGTAGTACAGGCCGAGCGAGGCGAAGATGTAGCCGACGGACGGGCCGAGGTCCGTCATCCCCGGCGCGTTCCACGGCAGGTGGAAGCCTTCGGCCGCCGACCAGATGCCGAACGAGAACACCGCGCTCCCGATGAACACGAGGTTCGAGAACGCCCCGAAGATCAGCCCGAGCGCGATCAGCGTCTCGATCACCGCGGTGCCCACGGCGAACGCCGCCGGGCTCCAGTTCGCCACGGTGTGCCACAGCTCCAGCCACTGGTGCACCACGGGGATGGTGATCTTGTCGGCCTTGCCCAGCTCCTTGCCGAGCGTCTGGCCGTGCACGAAGCCCGGCAGCCACTTGAACGTGGCGTCGATCGCCCACACCACACCGAACACGATCCGGGCGACGGCAGCGGCGCGCAGCCGCCGGAAGGTGGGGGACACGGAACCCGCGACAGGCACGGCTCGAGTGACAGGGGTACTCACGGCGAAGGTCCTTTCCGGACTCAAGAGGACTGCCCGGCAGGTCGGGCACCATGAGCTTAGGCAAACCTAAGCAGTTGTCGAGAGTGGTGTTCGCCTCGGCCCGTGCGGTGAACTTGCGGAGATGTATCGCCGTATGTCGGGGATTTTTCGGTCATATCGGTAAAACTGAGGGGCATATCGCCCGGGTTTTCGGCCGTGGGTCGGCGCCCGTTGGAGGTCGGCTCTCGGATCGGCGGGTAACAAAACGGTCGCCGCCACCGGAAAGGTTCCCGCGGCGGTGGATTCGGTAACGCGAAGTCAGGCTTCGCCGTCCGTGGCCGCGGCAGCCACTTCCCGTCGACAACGGCAGGAAATCAGGATCCGTATTGCGCGATTGCTGCCCATATGGAGGCTATGCCTGCTGCCGCCATGCAGAGTCACGAAAGAAGGCCGGCCGTGATGGCTGGACCCAAATCATCCGGAAAACGTCAACGTGCACCCAATGGCCCGTCCCGGACCAAACCACCACAGCAGCACAGGAACGCAGCTTCGGCCGAACGGCGTCCCCGAATCGTGACCGAAACGGCGTAACCGCCGGGCCACCACGGCGATATGCGGGTGAACCAATGACCTCCCAGGGAGATTGCATGCGCAGAACCACTTTCGTCGTCGCCGCGGGCGCCGCGCTGGCGCTCGTGCTGACGGGCTGTGGTGCCAAGGGCCAGAACGGGACGACATCGGGCGCCGGTGACAAACCGGAGCTCGGGCTCGCCGCGCCGTTCCAGAATGTGCTGGAATTGTCGGCCGCCTCGAAGCAGGGCACGCAGAAGTCGAAGTCGGCGAAAGTCTCGCTGGTGGCGAACGCGGCCGGCAAGACGGTCACGGCCCAAGGCGACTACTTGTTCCAGCCGGGCAACATCGAGCTTTCGCTGACCGAGACTGTCGAAGGCCAGCAGGCCGAGCTGCGGATCGTCGACAAGACCCTGTACGTGAAGATTCCGCCAGGCGAGGCGAGCCAGATGGGCACCGACAAGCCATGGCTCAAGATCACGCCGGGTGCCGACGACCCGCTGTCGCAGGCGATGTCGGGCAGCATGGGTTCGACCTCCGAGGCGAGCGACCCGACCGAGCTGCTCGACCGGATCGCTGAAGCCGGCCGGATCGTCAGCTCCGACCAGACCACCCTGGACGGCGAGAAAGTGAACCACTACAAGGTGGAGCTCGATCTCGACAAGATGCTGGACAAGTTCACCTCGTTCATGCCGGCAGCGGCCAAGGACAAGCTCGAACAGCAGGTCAAGGGCAAGCACATCACGCTCCCGACCGAACTCTGGGTGGACAAGAACCAGCTCCCGCGGCAGATCACGATGGACGAGACCGCGCTGACACAGGCCGAGGGCGCCGGCGGCGCCGGCCTGGGCAAGACCACGCTCAAATACAGCGACTGGGGCGCCCCCGTCACCATCACCGCTCCCCCGGCCGACCAGATCGCGGACATGAGCGAGATCGTGAAGAAGATGGGCGGCTGATCGCTTCCATCGCGGCGAAGGGCGCCTCGGCAACCGCCGGGGCGCCCTTCCTTGGTCGCGGTGTCCGAGCACGCCCTGATGTCCGAGCGGACGATGGACGGCCTGGCCGCCAATTCAAACGCGTCGCCGTTGACGGCACGCGCCCGCCAGTTCTCGCCTGACCCGGATGCGGCGGCGCTCCGGCTTCGCCTACCCGGTCGCCTGCTGCAATCCCGACGCTTGGCCCAACCCGGCCGGCTGGCGCAACAGAATACTGGTCCACCGCTCCATCAGACCCGCGCATCAGGCAATATCCGCCCTGTCGATGACGGGACGCCGGCGCTTGTCGTGGGCTGCGGGTCGTCCGGCTCGTGATCGACGCCAGAGTCCTGAGCGAGGGTCGCCGCTGGGAAGAACTCCGCGGGGAACCGGTATCCCTGGACCTGCTCGGCGTGCGACGGTTCCGCATCGACGAGAACATCGGGGGATCGTGGGTGCTCTACGATCCCCCGCAGTTCACCCGCTTCGACGGCCTGCTGCAGGTCGACTTGTGCGCCGAACGCTTCGGGAACCTGCACCCGGAGAGCGCCGAGGAAGTCTTCGACGGCTCGGCGCTGGTCTTCGCAGCGGCCGGAGGCACCTGGAGCGCCCTGCATCCCTGGGATCAGTGAGACTGTCCTTAATTGCCTGTCGTGGAGCGCACGGCATCGCTTGGCTCCAGACCGCGCGAAACCGCACCACAGCAACCGGATCCCGCGGTTCAGGACGCGGCGACCTCGCCCGGCAGCGTGCCGTCGAGGTCGGTGAAGGCGTAGTGCGTGGCGAGGTCCGTGGTGGTGTGGACGCGGCCCGAGCGGGTGAGCACGGCGGGGTCCGCCGCGAGGGCCGCGACGCCGCGGCCGACGAAGCGCGGGGACTCCGCCGCGGCGAGGTCGAACTCGCCGGCGCCCGGGATGTCCAGGACGGTGCGGCCGTCGGGTGTGGGGCGGCCGGCGAAGGCGAGCAGCTCGGTGCGCACGAGGCCCGGCCAGATCGAGACGGCCGCGACGCCGCGGTCGCGCAGTTCCAGCGCCATGTCGGCGGTCATCTTGTCGACCGCGGCCTTGCCGACGCCGTAGACGGTGTTCTGCTGGTAGGCCGCCGCGCCGGACGACGAGATGTTCGCGATCAGGCCACCGCCCGCGGCGAAGAGGAGCGGGGCGGCGAAGACGCTCGCCACGTAGTGCGAGCGCGCGCCGATGCCGAGGACCTCGTCCCACGCGGTCAGCGGCAGGTCCCAGAACGGCCGGTTCAGCCAGGCCGCCAGGTCGGGCGCGGAGAACACGTTGTTGACCAGCACGTCGAGCCGGCCCGCTTCCTCGGCGACGCGCGCGAAGACCGCCTCCACCTGGGCGTCGTCGTGGTGGTCGCACCGCACGGCGATGCCCGTGCCGCCGAGCGCGGTCACCTCGGCGGCCGTCTCGGCGAGCGTGCCGGGCAACGGCCCGGGCTCGGCGGTGCGGCCCGTGACGTACACCGTCGCCCCCGCCGTCCCCAGCTCGAGGGCGATGCCCTTGCCCACGCCCCGCGTCGCACCCGTGACGACCGCGATCTTGCCCGCCAAAGCTCCGTTCATGATCCCGATCTAACCCGCGCCGCCGGACCACGGCGAACGGCCGGCCTGCGAAGGCACGTTTCCTGCCCACTCACACCGGCCACATCGGACCCCGGCAAGCCGCCGAACGGTGACACCACCCGCCCCACGCGGGCCGACCCGCGGCGAACGGCCGGCCCCGACGTCGCGCTTGTTGCCTACCCGCACCGGCGATGGCGAGCCGCGGAGCGCGAAACCGCCTTTCCGCCTGCTCCGCCCCACAGCCAACCGCCGATCCCGAAGCCGCGTGTCAGGACCGGCCGCTCCGGACCACAGCGAACCGCCGTCGCGGGAGGGCGCGCTTCCTGCCCGCCCGCACCGAACCCCGGCGAGCCGCCGAACCGCCGCCCCAAGGCTGCCCGTCCTGCCCACCCACACCACAGCGGGGCCGGTCCACCTCGGACCGGCCCCGCCGCAAACACCGAATCTCAGTACCGGAACTGCTGCAACTGCCTCCCGTCATACGAAGGCACCCAGCCCGTGCGCGTCGCGGGGTCGAGTTGCACCGAGCGCTCTGTCAGCGAGTTGTACTCGCCGCCGAAGGGACTCGACACGAAGTTCAGCCCGGAGACCACCGACAGCTGCTTGCCGGTCGCCAGGTCGATCACCGCGAGCTGGCTCGTGGCGTTGTTGTCGGTGATCACACCGCCCACCTTGCCGAACTGCGAGATCACCGGTGGCGTGCGGAAGGCGACCAGGCCGAGGTGGTGCACCCCGTCCACCGCCAGGAAGGCCGCCTGCTGCTGGCGCACGGTGTACGACTCCCCCGCGGTCAGCGTGTCGCCGGCGATCGAGCCCAGCGAGGTGGTGCCGACGATGTTGAGGCTCACCGAGCGGTACACGAGCTGGTACAGCCGGTTCGCGCCCTCGTCGTAGGCCATCGCGTTCGCGCAGATGCTGCCCGCGCCCGACAAGGTCGTCGCGCCGGAGTCGAGGTTGACGCTGGCCATGGAGGCCGCGCCGCCGCCGAAGCAGATCGGGCCGCCGCCGGTGCGTGCGAGGTAGACGAGCCCGGTGGTCTGGTCGAGCTCGATCATCTTGAACGCGCCCGCCACCGCACCCGGCGGGTCAGCGAGCAGCGGCGTGCCGAGGGCGCCGTCGGCCAGTGTCAGCGGCAGGACGAAGTCGATGTTGTCCGCGGTCCGCTTGGCCAGGATCGCCGCGCGGTGCCGGGTCGCGTCCACGCGGCCGCCCTGCACGGAGTAGCCGTCCGCGGTCACGGAGGCCACCCGCTGCAACGACGTCGTGTCGTAGGTTTCCAGCGTCCACCCGGCGTTCGTGAAGTGCAGCAACGCCAGCCGGTGCGCCGAAGCGTCCGCGCCGAGCACCTGGTAGCCGCCGTCGCCGGACGCGTCGGACGTGAGTACCCGCCCGTACGCGCCCTTCACGGCGTCGTACTCCTGCACCGACTCACCACCGCCGGGCGTGCGCAGCGCCGTGTACGACATACCCTGAGCTGCCGCGAAACTCGTCACCACCGCGGTGCCGGGCGCGTAGCCGTCGTCGACCGCGAGGAACGACGTCGGCGACGCCTGGCCGAGCACCTTGCCGTGCCGGTCGGTGGCGAGCACGCGCACGTCGTAGGCCACCGAACCACCCAGCCCGAGCTTCACCGCGTCGAGCTTCGCGACCCCGTTGCGCGCCGGAAGCTGTTGGTACGCCACGGACCCCGCGCTCGGGCCACCCTGGTCGCGCCGGTCGCCGTTGGCGTTGGTCACGGTGTTGAGCGAGTTGTACAACGTCGGCGCCGGAGCCGACACCTCCACCGCGGCGCCCGTCGCGCCCGGTACGCCGCGCACGTCGTAGCCGAGCGAGAACGCCGGCGCGGCCCGCGTGATCTCCGCGAAGTGCCCGGAAGTCCCACCCGCCGTGAGGATCGGCGCGTCGGGCCGCTGCGCCGCGCCGCCGACGCGGATCGCGGTGAACTCGCCGTACGTCGGGTCGCCGGCGGTGCCGGTGACCGAACGCTGCACGAACCCGATGCCGTAGACGCCCGCACCGCCGGCGAAGGCCGAAGCCGGCACGACCACGTCACCGGTGCTCGCGGTGATCGGCGCGACGAACCCCGTGCCGAACAGCGGCGCGCTGACCGGGTTCCAGTGCCCCAGCGTGGACACGACCACCTGCGGGTTCGACAGGTTCCGCACGCCGGTGAGGTCGTAGTGCACCCGGACTTCCTTGCCCACGGCCACGGTCGCCGGCGCCACCGGGGCGAGCGCCTCGGCGTAGGTGCCGTCGGTCGGGCCGACGGTGAGCGTCTGAGGTGCCGACGCGACCACGCGGTGGCCCGAGCGGACCTCGAAGGTGACGGGCACCGAACGATCCTCTGTGGACACCACCGGAAGTCCCGCCGCCGCCAGGATTTCCTTCGGGCTCAGCCGCACGGCAGGCACGTTCGAGGTGAACTCGTGCCCGTGGATCTTCACCGCGTAGGTCGCGTTCGCCGGAGCGCCCACCACGTCGGCGCCGACGGTGACCGGGCCGACAAGGCCCTCCCCCGTGCCACCGGTGTCGAGGTCGATGCGGCCGCCGTCGGCGTTCTCGGTGAAGGAACCGCCGAGCCCGCCCACGGTCACCCGGTGCGCCACGGAAACCCCCGCGATCGCCGGGTCACCCCGACGGCCGCCGAGCACCGACTGCACGGCCGCGGTCACGTCGATCTGCGGACCGACCGTCACCGGCTGGTCCATCTGCGGCGGCGACGCGACCGGTCGTGCCGTGTGCTGCAGCACCGAGCGGACGTCGGCCGGGCTCAGCGAGCGGCCGGCCAGCTTCGCCGCCTGCAGCACCACCGCCGCCGCGGCCGCGGTCATCGGCGCGGACGCCGACGTGCCACCGTTGAGCACCGGTGTCACGTCCTGCGCGCCGCCGCGCTGCGTGTGTTCCACGACGAGGATGCCATCGCTGGGCGCGGAAACGTCCACGCGCGTGCCGAAGCCCGAGGAGAAGTTCCCGCCCCCGTCGGTGCGGGTCGTGGCGAAGGTCGGGTTGTGCGCGGCCGCGCCGCCGGCCTGCTGGGGCACGGCCAATGTGTCGTCGAGCGTGGTGCCGCCGACGGCGATCGCGCCGCTGTCGAGCACCTTCGTCGGCGTGGTGGAGAACTGGTCGTCGGCGATGTCCGTGGTGGCACGGGCGTCGCGCGTCACGTCGGTGGGCGTGCTGCCGCCGTCCGGGCCGACCGCGGCCGGGGTGTAGCGGCGCGTGCCGTCGTTGGAGGAGATGGTGACGACGATGTGGTACTGCTTCACGATCGTCGAGATCACGGCCTGCGCCACCGGGTCGTCTTCGAGGTAGCGGCCCGGGAAGCCCGCGCTGTCGGTGCCGACGCCGAGGCTCGCGGTGATCACGTCCGGGCGCGGCGTCTGGCGCGCGGCGGCCAGCAGCGCCACGGAGATCTGGTCGAGCGTCGGCTCCCGCGGCACCACGAGCCGGTACTGCGCGCCGGGCGCGATGCCGAGCAGGTCCGTGAAGCCGTCGCCCCGGGCGCCGGCGCGCTGCGCGTCGTGCGGCAACGGGGCCATCACGCCGAAGTCGAGCAGCACCTCGCCGAGCGCGGGGTCCTGGTTCTCCACGGAGCCGAGCGGGTCGAGCCGACCCGAGGAGTCGGCGGTGTAGGTGGGGATCAGCGGCATCGACGGCACGTCGAGGTAGCGCTGGCCGCCCTGCACGACGGTGGTCGGGCCGTAGTTGCGGACGTAGGTGTCGCCCGCGTCGGCCATGCTCTGGTCGGTGAGGTCGCCGAGCGAGACGTTGGTGATGATCTCGCCGCTGCCCGGGAGCTTCCCGTGCAGCAGGCTGTACGCGCCGAGTGCGTTGGTGCCGCCCGCGTTGAGGTAGCTCTGCGCCGACGACGTCACGCCGTAGTTCGAGGGCAGGCCGGCCGCCGGCTTTTGGTGCGCCTGCGGCAGTTTCGCCGCTTTCACCGCCGGCTGCGGCACGGGCACGGGACCGGTGGACATCGCCGAAACGCGGCGGTCGGGCTGCGCGCTCACCACACCGGGCGTCGCGGCGAGCTTCTGCACGGCGGCGTCGGTGTGCAAGCTGTCGGCCAGGTGCACCAGCACGGTCTTGGCCAGCGCGGGCACGTCGGTGGCGTCGGGGAACACCGGTTCGACGGAGGTCGCGCCGACCGCGGACAGAGCGGCGTTGACGCCGTTGTCCGATGTCTTGGCCGCGCGGCGACCGGCCGCGAGCGGCGCGCCGGTCACGGCGGTGGAGGCAGCGAGCTGCACGAGGACGTCACTCGGCTGCTCGGGCGTGGCGCTCCGGGTGAAGGCGGCGCGCACGGCGTCGTCGGTCGGTGCCAGCGAGCCGAGAGGAGAAGTCCCCTGTGGCAGCGCGAGCACGGTCTTGCCGAGCGGCTTGCCGTGGGCGTCGGTGCGGGTCGCGGTGCCGTCGGGGTCGACGGTGATGGCGCCGCCGTCGGGCATCGCGACGTGTCTCGACGGTGGTGGCTGATCGGGCTCGGGTGCGGCGGTGGCCGGTCCGACGGCGAGACCGGCGAGGGTCACGGCTGCGGTGACAGCGGTCAGGACACGGCGAAACGGGATCGTTCGGGCGCGGGGCACCTGGCTCCCTTTCGGGTCGGGGGACGGGGAGTTCACAGGGGTAGAGGGTGGAGAACACTGTGCGGTCGGCCAGTGATCGGATCAATTTCCCAGCCGTGGCCGAGGTGGCGCAAGATAGCCACCATGACCAATAGTCGCCAGGTGGCGGGTTCCCGCCAGCAGCTGCGGGACCTCGACGCACTCGGCGTCCCGGCCACCGACGCGCGCGTCTACACGGCGCTGCTCGGCCATCCGCGCACGCGAGCTGTGGACCTGGTGGAACAATGCGGACTTTCCGCCCAGCAGGTGGCGCGGGCGCTTTCCCGGCTCACCGCGAGCGGCATGGCGAGCCGGGTGCCCGGGCGGCCCGCGCGCTACCTCGCCGCGGCCCCCGACATCGCACTGGGTGCGCTCGCGGCCGAACGCGCGGCCGAGCTGCGCAGCGCCCGCGCGGCGATCGAGGACCTGATGGCGGTGCACCGCGAAGCCAGCCGATTCACCCACCCCGCCGAGCTCGTCGAGGTCGTGACCGGCTCGGAGAACATCGACGTCCGCGTGCGGCGGCTGCAGGACGAGGCCCGCACGCAGATCCGCGGGTTCGACCGGCCGCCGTACGTCAGCGTGCCTGGGGAGAACCTCGACCCGGAACGCCGGCGGCTCAAGGCCGGCATCACCTACCGCGTGATCTACGACCGGGAGGCGATCGCCGTCGCCGGCCGGCTGCGCAACGACATCCTCGTGAGCGGCACCCACGGCGAACGCTCGCGCGTGCGCCCGCAGCTGCCGATCAAGATGGTGATGGCCGACGAGGAGGTCGCGGTGATCCCGATCAGTTCCTCACCGCACGTCGTGGACGCGGCCTACATCATCCACGCCTCGGCCCTGCTCGACGCGCTCGTCACGCTGTTCGAAGCGGAGTGGGACCGCGCCGTGCCCATCGCCGAGGCCCTCACCGACCCGGCGCCGGACCGCGATCCCGAGACGACGACGCTGCTCACCCTCCTCGCCGCCGGTCAGACCGACGCCGGCATCGGCCGCGCCCTCGGCTGGAGTCCCCGCACCACGCAGCGGCGCGTGCAGCGGCTGATGACCGAGCTCAACGCCACGACCCGCTTCCAGGCCGGCATGAACGCGAAAGCCCGGGGCTGGCTGTAGGTCCACTGCAGACGGCCACCGCAGGCCTGGTTCCGGCCCGGGCCGGGGTTTCCTGCCGCCGCAACGGAAAACCCCGGCCCGGGCCAGGTCTGATCACCGGCGGACGCGCCGGGTTCCGGAGCTTCGCCCGGCTCGCCGCAAGTCGAGCCGGGCGAAGCCGCGGAGATCCGCGCCCGCCCGATCTCCGCCCGCCGCCACGGCCCGAATTCGCGGAGGCGTCCGGTGGCGTGCCCCGTCCGGGTGAGACGTCCGAAGTGGACGCTCAGCTCACGTGCACGTAGTCGACCACGAGCTGCTGCGGGAACTGCGTGCCACCGTCCGGGTCACCCGGCCAGTCGCCGCCCACGGCGAGGTTGAGGATGAGGAAAAACGGGTGGTCGTAGACCCACTTGTTGCCGTTGAGGTCAGCCGGCGTGCGTGTCTCGTAGGCGTTGCCGTCCACCGACCACACGATCTTGTTCATGGACCAGTCCACCGCGTAGGTGTGGAAGTCGTCGGAGAAGTTCGGACCGTTGTAGGCCGCGCCGATGCCGTTGGCGCCGGAGTAGCCCGGGCCGTGGATCGTGCCGTGCACGGTGTTCGACTCCTTGCCGATGTTCTCCATGACGTCGATCTCGCCGTCGGTCGGCCAGTTGCCGCCGCCGAGCATCCAGAACGCGGGCCACATGCCCTGCCCGCGCGGGAGCTTCATGCGGACCTCGACGTGGCCGGAGCTCGTGGAGAACTTGCCGGAGGTGTTGAGCCGCGCCGAGGTGTACTGGCACGGGCCGTACCAGCAGTTGTTGCCCGAGCTCTCCTTCTTCGCCGTGATCACCAGGTGACCCTGGCCGTCGAGCGCCGCGTTGGCGGCGCCGGAGGTGTACCACTCGCGCTCGTGGTTGTTCACGTTGTCGCCGGTCTCGTAGTTCCACTTCGAGCCGTCGGCCGGGCTGCCCGCGGGCCCGTCGAAGTCGTCGGTGAACGTGGCGGCCGGGCTCGCCGGAGCCGCGATGCCGGCCGGTGTCGCCGTGAGCGTCACCGCCCCCGCCACCGCCAACGCGGCCGGGATCGCCAGCAGCCGCCACCGGGCAGGCGTCTTCAGAGACTTCATCGTCGTCATCCCTCGTCACTCGAGGGGCGGCCTGGCGGCGCCACCCCGGGTTTGTTGTGGATGGCAACAAAGCTAACCCGACCGGTTGTTCACCGGCAAGGACTAACGTGAGAAATTTTCCGACAGCCTCACTCGGCGGTAACCGTAGCCTCCTCCAGCAACCACAGGACGCCGCTCGGCGGCAGCTGCAGCACGGCCGAGGCCGGCAGGCCATGCCACGGCTTGTCGATCGCCTCGACCGCGCCGAGGTTGCCGACCCCGGACCCGCCGTAGACCTCGGCGTCGGTGTTCAGCAGCTCGGTCCAGCGCCCGGTGGCGGGCAGGCCCACGCGGTAGTCGTGGTGCGGGACGCCCGCGAAGTTCGCGATGCACGCCAGCCGCGAGCCGTCGGAGCCGATGCGCAGGAAGCTCAGCACGTTGCCGGCCGAGTCGTTGGCGTCGATCCACTGGAAACCCTCCGACCGCACGTCGCCGCTGAAGAGCGCGGCCGTGGACCGGTAGATGCTGTTGAGCCGGCGCAGCAGGTCCTGCACGCCGCGGTGCAGCGGCTGCTCCAGCAGGTGCCAGTCGAGCGAGCGCGACTCCGACCACTCCTGCGGCTGCCCGAACTCGCCGCCCATGAACAGCAGCTGCTTGCCCGGGTGGGCCCACATGAACGCCAGCAGCGACCGCAGTCCCGCCGCCTTGTTCCAGTCGTCGCCCGGCATGCGCTGCCACAGGGAACCCTTGCCGTGCACCACTTCGTCGTGTGAGAGCGGCAGCACGAAGTTCTCGCTCCACGCGTAGACGAGCGAGAACGTCATCTCGTTGTGGTGGTACGCGCGGTGCACGGACTCGTGGCCGAGGTAGCGCAGCGTGTCGTGCATCCAGCCCATGTTCCACTTGAAGCCGAAGCCGAGCCCGCCGAGGTGCGTCGGCCGCGTGACGCCGGGCCACGCGGTGGACTCCTCGGCCACCATCACCACACCCGGGTGTCGCCTGTAGACGGTCGCGTTCAGCTCCTGCAGGAACCGCACGGCGTCGAGGTTTTCGCGGCCGCCGTACTCGTTGGGCAGCCACTCGCCGTCCTTGCGCGAGTAGTCGAGGTAGAGCATCGACGCGACGGCGTCCACGCGCAGGCCGTCGAGGTGGAACTCCTCGAGCCAGTACAACGCGTTGGCCACGAGGAAGTTGCGCACCTCGTTGCGGCCGAAGTTGAACACGAGCGTGCCCCAGTCGGGCTGCTCGCCGCGGCGCGGGTCCTCGTGCTCGTAGAGCGGGCTGCCGTCGAAGCGCGCGAGCGCCCAGATGTCGCGCGGGAAGTGCGCGGGCACCCAGTCCACGAGCACGCCGATCCCCCGCTGGTGCAGGTGGTCCACGAGGTAGCGGAAGTCGTCGGGCGAGCCGAACCGCGAGGTCGGCGCGTAGTACGAGGTGACCTGGTAGCCCCACGAACCGCCGAACGGGTGCTCGGCCACGGGCAGGAACTCGACGTGGGTGAAGCCGGTGTCGGTCACGTAGTCGGCGAGCTGGTCGGCCAGCTCGCGATAGTCCAGCCCGGGCCGCCACGAGGCGAGATGCACCTCGTACACGCTCATCGGCGCGTCGGCCCAGTTCGTGGCCTCCCGCGTCGCGATCCACTCGTCGTCGGCCCAGGTGTAGGCCGACTTCGTGACCTTCGACGCGGTCGCGGGCGGCACCTCGGTGGCGAACGCCATCGGGTCGGCCTTCTCGTGCCAGTTCCCGTCGGCGCCGAGGATCCGGAACTTGTAGCAGGAGCCGACCGGCACGTCGGGCACGAACAGCTCCCACACGCCCGACGAGCCGAGCGAGCGCATCGCGTGGCCGCGGCCCTCCCAGCCGTTGAAGTCACCGATCACCCGCACGCCGCGCGCGGTCGGCGCCCACACCGCGAACGACACGCCTTCGACCGCGCCGTGGGGCGTGTCGTAGTCGCGCACGTGCGCGCCCAGGACGTCCCACAGCCGTTCGTGGCGGCCCTCGCCGATGAGGTGCAGGTCGAGCTCGCCGACGGTCGGCAGCCAACGGTACGGGTCGTCGACCACGACGGTGTGCCCGTCGTAGTCGACCTCGAGCCGGTAGTCGCCCGGGTGCTCGGGCAGCGGAGCCGCGAACAACGCGTCGGCCACGCGCTCCAGCGGGAACCGCCGGTCCCCCGCCAGCACGGAGACGGACTTCGCCCCCGGCAGCAAGGCGCGCGCCACGATGGTGCCGGGGCTCGTGCTGCCGATGCCCACCGTCCCCTGGGCGTGCACGCCCAGCACCGAGTGCGGGTCGTGGTGCGAGCCGGCCAGCAGCCGGTCGATGTCCTGCGGGGACGGAGCCGCCGCGGGCAGATCCCGGGAAACCGCGTTCACGTCTTCACTCACCTCCATGGGCGATGCGGGCGATCGCCGCCACGGGCACGGCCAGCCAGTCGGGCCGGTTCGCGTGCTCGTAAGCCACTTCGTACACCGCTTTGTCGAGTTCGAACGCACGAAGCAGCTCTCCGTGCTCGCGCGGGTCGCCGATCGGGCCGGCGGCCCCGGCGTACCCGTCGCAGAAAGCCGTGCGGTTGCGGCGCGCCCATTCGAGCGCGCGTTCGGTCATCGCCGGGTCGTCCGGCTGGCCCACGAGCAGCTGCCGGGCCGCGTAGTCGAACGAGCGCAGCATGCCCGCGACGTCGCGCAGCGGCGACCGCAGCGCGTGCCGCTCCTGCAGCGGCGCGGCCGGCTCGCCCTCGAAGTCGAGCAGCAGCCAGCCGCCGACCGTGCGCAGCACCTGGCCGAGGTGCAGGTCGCCGTGGATGTACTGCATCGAGATCCCCGGCCGGCCCGGCGGCAGCTCACGCAGCGCGTCGAACACCTTGTGCAGCGCGGGCACATACTCGGCCAGCTGCGGGACGGCGCGCGCGACCCGGTCGAGCCGCTCGGTCATGCCCGCCACCGTGCGGTCGAGCTCCGGCTCGTCCACCGGGTACGCGCCCAGCGCCGCCGCGAGGTCGGTGTGCACGTGGGCCACCGCCGCGCCCAGGCGTTCGGCTTCGCCGGCGAAGTCGCCGCCGACCTCGTCGGGATGCAGCTCCGGCTCGGCCATCAGGTCGCGCACGCTCGTGGTGGCCATGGCCCAGCCGTCGACGGCGTCGGGCAGGTATACCTGCAGCATCGCGATCGTCGCCGGCTCACCGGCGAGCTCGCCGGTGATCGAGCCGACGACCTCGGCGATGTGCTCGCAGCCCGCCTTCTGCAGCGCGCGGTGCAGCAGCAGGTCCTTGTTCGTCCCCGGGCTGAGCTTGCGGAACAGCTTGAGGATGTACTGCCCGCCGTACACCAGCGACGTGTTGCTCTGCTCGGAGGTGATGGGCCGCGCGCGCAGCCCGCCGGTGAGCTGTGCGCCGGGCTCGTGCTCGAACACGAGTGGGCCGACGCGGTCGCCGGCCACCACGTGGTCGAGCAGCACCGCGGTCAGGTCCGCGTCGCCGCTCGCCTCGTAGAAGTTGAGGCCGCCGTCGGCGCCGATCCACGCCGACGACGAGATCTCCGGCGGGTGCGAACGGCGCCCGATCAGCAGCTGGTAGGGCTCGGACCGCTCGCCCTGCACCACCTCGACGACCACGTGCAGCAGCTGCGGGTCGCCTTCGACCAGCACCGTGGACGCGAGCGCGCGGACGGCCGTGATCGGCCGGTCCTTGCCCGCGAACCACCGCTGTGCCGGAAGCCAGGCCGGCAGCTCCGCGACGAGCTGCTCGACCAGGTGCCCGTGGTCGTTCAAGGCACTCACCTCATTTCGCCTTCGGCTTCCCGCTCGAGGAGCTGGAACCAGTAGAACCCGTGTCCGGGCAGCGTGAGCAGGTACGGAAGTTCACCGACCTCCGGGAACCGCACCCCGCCGGTGAGCTCCACCGGCACCGAGCCGCGGTGGCCGGCCAGGTCGAGTTCCACCGGCTGCGGGAAGCGCGACAGGTTGTTCACGCACAGCACCACGTCCTCGCGCCCGTCCGGGCGGCGCCACTGGCGCTTGTAGGCCAGCACGCTCGGGTTGGACCCGCCGAGGTCCACGAAGTTGCCCTCGGCGAACGCGTGGTGCTGCTTGCGCACCTCGATCATCCGCCGCGTCCAGTTCAGCAGCGACGACACGTTGTTCGACTGGGCCTCGACGTTGAGGGCCTCGTACCCGTAGACCGGGTCCATGATCACCGGCAGGTAGATGCGGCCGGGGTCGCAGGAGGAGAAGCCGGCGTTGCGGTCCGGCGTCCACTGCATGGGGGTGCGGACCGCGTCGCGGTCGCCGAGCCAGATGTTGTCTCCCATGCCGATCTCGTCACCGTAGTACAGAACGGGCGAGCCCGGCAGCGAGAGCAGCATCGCGGTGAAGAGCTCCTGCTGGTTGCGGTCGTTGTCCAGCAGCGGCGCCAGGCGCCTGCGGATGCCGATGTTGGCCTTCATCCGCGGGTCCTTGGCGTATTCGGAGTACATGTAGTCCCGCTCTTCGTCCGTGACCATCTCGAGCGTGAGCTCGTCGTGGTTGCGCAGGAAGATGCCCCACTGCGTGCCGCTCGGGATCTGCGGGGTCTGCAGCAGGATCTCCGAGATCGGGAACCGCGACTCGCGCCGCACCGCCATGAAGATGCGCGGCATCAGCGGGAAGTGGAACGCCATGTGGCACTCGTCGCCGCCGACGTCCGGGTCGCCGAAGTACTCCACCACGTCGGAGGGCCACTGGTTCGCCTCGGCCAGCAGGATCCGGCCGGGGAACTCGTCGTCGACGACCTTGCGGCAGCGCTTGAGGAACTCGTGCGTGCGCGGCAGGTTCTCGCAGTTGGTGCCCTCCTGCTCGAACAGGTACGGCACGGCGTCGAGCCGGAACCCGTCGATGCCGAGGTCGAGCCAGAACCGCAGCACGTCGATCATCGCTTCCTGCACGGCCGGGTTCTCGTAGTTGAGGTCCGGCTGGTGGCTGAAGAAGCGGTGCCAGTAGAACTGGCCGCGCACCGGGTCGTAGGTCCAGTTCGACGTCTCGGTGTCCACGAAGATGATGCGCGCGTCGGCGTAGCGCGAGTCGTCCTCGCTCCACACGTAGTAGTCGCCGTACGGGCCGTCCGGGTCCGAACGCGACTGCTGGAACCACGGGTGCGCGTCGGAGGTGTGGTTGAGCACCAGGTCGGTGATCACGCGGATGCCGCGGCGGTGCGCCTCTCCGAGCAGGTACACGAAGTCCTCGACGGTGCCGAACTCCGGCAGCACCGAACGGAAGTCGCTGATGTCGTAGCCGCCGTCGCGCAGCGGCGACGCGTAGAACGGCGGCAGCCACAGGCAGTCGACGCCGAGCCACTCCAGATAGTCCAGGCGGCTCGCGAGGCCGCGCAGGTCGCCCGTGCCGTCGCCGTTCGAGTCGGTGAAGGCGCGCACGAGCACCTCGTAGAACACGGCGCCCTTGAACCAGTGCGGGTCGCGCGGCGCTTCCTCGGCGTGCGCGAACTCGTTCGCCTGCGGTTCCACGAGCAGGCCCTCGGCGGTCATCGCCTCACCCGTGTGCGGAACACCGTCCAGGCCCAGAGCTGCGTCGGGCCGGCTCTCGTCGTCCATCAAACTCCACCTCGTCCCGCAGTCGGCGGTACGTTCGATCGTCCCTGCCGCGTGCCGTGCGTGCAGGGTGGCTGGAAAATCGTTCAGGGCCCGGCTACGCCGCGAGCCGGCGGCGGACCGCGACGACGTGCGCGACCGCACGCCACGGTTCGAGCCGGACGAAGTTGGCCTGGCCCCAGTCCCAGGTCTCCCCGGTGACCTCGTCATGGGCGATGAGCCGCTCGTGCCAGTCGAAGCCGAGCGACTCCAGGTCGAGCCACAGGGTGCCTTCCTGCGCACCGTGCGAATCGAGGTTCACCACCGTGACGACGGTGTCGCCGGTCGCCGGGTCCTGTTTGGAGTAGGCGAGCAGCGCGCCGTTGTCGACGTGGTGGAACCGCAGGGTCCGCATGCCCTGCAACGCCGGGTGGGTCTTGCGGATCGTGTTGAGCTTCGTGATCCACGGCTCCAGCGAGCGGCCTTCGGCCAGCGCCCGCTCGAAGTCGCGCGGACGCAATTGGTACTTCTCGGAGTCGAGGTACTCCTCGCTGCCCTCGCGCACCGGCTGGTGCTCGTAGAGCTCGTACCCGGAGTAGACGCCCCACGTCGGCGACAGCGTCGCCGCCATCGCCGCCCGCAGCGCGAACATGCCCGGGCCGCCGTGCTGCAGCGACTCGTGGAGGATGTCCGGGGTGTTCACGAACAGGTTGGGGCGGCCCTCGTTCCAGTGCTCGACCAGGTCGGTGCCGAACTCGGTCAGCTCCTCCTTGCTCGTGCGCCAGGTGAAGTACGTGTAGCTCTGCGTGAAGCCGAGCTTCGCCAGGCCCCACAGCCGCGCCGGGCGCGTGAACGCCTCGGCCAGGAACAGCACGTCGGGGTGCGCGTCCTTGACCGACTGGATCAGCCACGCCCAGAAGTCCGGCGGCTTGGTGTGCGGGTTGTCGACCCGGAAGATGCGCACCCCGTGCGACACCCAGTGGAGCACGACGCGGAGCACCTCGTCGTAGACGCCGCGCGGGTCGTTGTCGAAGTTGACCGGGTAGATGTCCTGGTACTTCTTCGGCGGGTTCTCGGCGTAGGCGATCGTGCCGTCCGGGCGCGTGGTGAAGAACTCCGGGTGCTTGAGCACCCACGGATGGTCTGGCGCGGCCTGCAGCGCGAGGTCGAGCGCCACCTCCATGCCGAGCTCCTCCGCGCGGGCGACGAAGGCGTCGAAGTCCTCGAACGTGCCGAGGTCCGGGTGGATCGCGTCGTGCCCGCCCTCGTCGGCGCCGATCGCCCACGGCGAGCCGACGTCCTCGGGCGTGGCGACGAGGGTGTTGTTGGGTCCCTTGCGGTTCACTCGCCCGATCGGGTGGATCGGCGGCAAGTACACCACGTCGAAGCCCATGCCCGCGACCCGGTCGAGTGAACGCGCCGCGGTGGCGAACGTGCCGTGGACCGCGTTGCCGTGCTCGTCGACGCCGCCCGTGGACCTTGGGAAGAACTCGTACCAGGAACCGAAGGCGGCGCGCTTGCGGTCGACCCACAGTTTGAGCGGTTTACCCTTGGTGATCAGTTCGCGCACAGGGAATTCGTGCATCAAGTGCCGCACTTCGGGCGAAAGCGCGGCGCCCACGCGCTCGCCGAGATCGCGATCGATGTCGCGGAGGTCCTTCGCCGCACCCGCGAGCAGCGCGCGCTCGCCGCGGCGCTCGGGCCGGCGGGACACGCGCTCGAGCAGCCGCGCGCCGTTCTCCAGGTCGTTCGCGAGGTCCTCGGGTCCTTGTCCCGCAGCGATCTTGACCTCGACGGCATGTTCCCACGTCGCCCACGGGTCGCTCCACGCGTCCACCCGG
This sequence comes from Amycolatopsis sp. 2-15, assembly GCF_030285625.1. NCBI lineage: Bacteria > Bacillati > Actinomycetota > Actinomycetes > Pseudonocardiales > Pseudonocardiaceae > Amycolatopsis > Amycolatopsis carbonis. The sequence goes on along the minus strand of NZ_CP127294.1, from coordinate 5,666,064 downwards.
TAGGTCCACAGGCCCTCGGTGTCGGGCACGATCACGGCAGCGAAGAGATCCAGGCCCTTGCCGCGCTCGACCATCCGCGTCTGGCGCGACACGCGGTCGCCGGGGCCGCGCCACGCGACGGTGGCCGCCACGGCGTCGTGACCTTCGCGCCACACCGTGGCGGAGACCGGAAAGTGTTCTCCCACAACGGCTTTCGCCGGGTACCGACCGCAGCTGACGGTCGGGTTGACGTCGTCGATACCGAGCCGGCCGGTCATGGCAACGCCCCTCTTGGCTGTGCTGATTTCCGTGCGAACGCGAGCACGGTCAGTGTGCCTGATTCCCTCAAAGCCCTTGACAGCGGGGCCTTTTACGGTTGTACCCGCCACCCGGTCGGGCGAAACGGATCCGTCCGGGCGGAGTTTCCCCGTTCCCACACGTTCGAATAAGGCGCAACTCGAACGGCGGAACAATCACCCGAGCCTGCTTTTCGCAGTACCCCCGTAACACAGAAGTCGAACAACGTTCACAGTTCGTCGCCCGAGTCGGCGAACCCGGGCGGGACCCGCGCCCGACTGTCCACAGTGGGCACCGGACACAGCACCGCGCCGCCGGTCCGGGGTCTGTCTGCCCCGGTCCGGCGGCGCGGTGTGGTCGCGCGGTGTGGTCGTCGCGGTGTGGTGGTACCGGCTCAGCCGACGCGGGCCGGCAGCGCCGCGAGGATGTCCTGCACCCGCTCCTTGGCGTCGCCGAAGAGCATCTGGCTGTTCTCGCGGAAGAACAACGGGTTCTGCACGCCCGCGTAGCCCGGCGCCATGGACCGCTTGAACACCACGACGTTGCCGGCCTCCCAGACCCGCAGCACCGGCATGCCGGCGATCGGGCTGCCCGGGTCCTCCGCGGCCGACGGGTTCACGGTGTCGTTGGCCCCGATCACGAGCACGACGTCGGTGTCGGCGAGGTCGTCGTTGATCTCGTCCATCTCCAGGACGATGTCGTAGGGCACCTTCGCCTCGGCGAGCAGCACGTTCATGTGCCCGGGCAGGCGACCGGCGACGGGGTGCACCCCGAACCGGACGTTCACGCCCTGCTCCCGCAGCCGCCGCGTCAGCTCGGCCACCGGCGACTGCGCCTGCGCGACCGCCATCCCGTAACCCGGCGTGATGACCACCGAGCTCGCGTTCGACAGCAGCTCGGCCACCCCGGCGGCGTCGATCTCGCGGTGCTCGCCCGTGACCTCCGCCGGGCCGCTGGACGCCGGCGCGCCGAAGCCGCCCGCGATGACGGAGATGAACGAGCGGTTCATCGCCTTGCACATCACGTAGGACAGATAGGCACCGGAGGAGCCGACGAGCGCGCCGGTGATGATCAGCAAGTCGTTGCCCAGCAGGAAGCCCGACGCGGCCGCGGCCCAGCCGGAGTAGCTGTTGAGCATCGACACGACCACCGGCATGTCCCCGCCGCCGATCGAGGCGACCAGGTGGACGCCCAGCGCCAGCGCCAGCACCGTGACCACCACGAGCAGCCACGTGGCGGGGGTGATCACGAAGAACACCGTGAGCACCACGAACGCGACCAGCGCGCCGAGGTTGAGCACGTTCTTGCCCGGCAGCCGCAGCGGCGCCGAAGGGATCCGCGCCGACAGCTTCAGGTAGGCGATGATCGAGCCGGTGAACGTCACGGCGCCGATGAACACGCCGATCACGACCTCGGCGTGGTGGATGCCCAGCAGCGACCCCACGAGCTCGGTCTGCGTGGCGTTCCCCTCGACCTCGAGGAACCCGTTCCAGCCGACCAGTACCGCGGCGAGGCCGACGAAGCTGTGCATCAGCGCGATCAGCTCGGGCATGCCCGTCATCTCGACCACGCGCGCCCGCCACACGCCGATCGCGGCGCCGATCACGAGCGCGATGAGCAGCAGCGTGATGCCGAGCCCCGACGCCAGCCCCAGCGCGGTGGCCGCGGTCGCGACGAGCGCGATCGCCATGCCGGCGATCCCGAACCAGACCCCGCGGCGCGAGGTCTCGTGCTTGGCGAGCCCCGCGAGGCTGGCCACGAACAACAGGGCAGCGATCAGGTACGCCGCCAACTTCCACGTTTCAGCGTGCACTGCTCGCTCAGCTCCTCGAGAACATCGACAGCATCCGGCGGGTCACCATGAAGCCACCGACGATGTTGATGGAGGCCAGCAGCACGGCGGCCGCGGCCAGGATGGTGGTGGCGATCCCGGCGCCGGCGATCTGCAGGATCGCGCCGACGACGATGATCCCGGAGATCGCGTTGGTGACCGACATCAGCGGCGTGTGCAGCGCGTGGTGCACGTTGCCGATGACGTAGAAGCCGATCACGATGGCGAGCACGAACACCGTGAGGTGCCCGGCCAGCTCAGGCGGTGCGAACGCCGACGCCAGGAACAGGACCACCGCGCCGAGCACGGCGACCGTCGCCCGCGCCCACGGCGAACGCGGCTTCTCGGGTTCCGGCGTCTTGGCGGGCGCGGCGGGCGCGGCCTGCGGAGCCGCGCTCACCGACACCTTCGGCGGCGGCCACAGGACCTCGCCGTCGCGGACCACGGTCAGCCCGCGCTGCACGACATCCTCGAAGTCGAGGGCCGGCCGGCCGTCCTTCTCGGGCGTGAGCAGCTTCAGCAGGTTCACGACGTTCGTGCCGTAGAGCTGCGAAGCCTGCGCGGGCAACCGGCCCGGCAGGTCGGTGTAGCCGATGATCGTGACGCCGTTGTCCGTGGTCACGACCTCGCCGGCCTCCGTGCCGGCGACGTTGCCGCCCTGCGCGGCGGCCATGTCGACGACGACGCTGCCCGGCTTCATCAACGCGACCTGGTCGGCCGTGAACAGCTTCGGCGCGGGCCGGCCCGGGATGAGCGCGGTCGTGATGACGATGTCCACGTCGGCGGCCTGCTCGGAGTAGATCTCCGCGGCCCGCTTGTCGTAGGCCTCCGAGGTCGCCTTGGCGTAGCCGTCGGTGCTGGCCTCCTGCTCGACCTCGACGGCGAGGTACTCGCCACCGAGCGAACGGACCTGGTCGGCCACCTCCGGGCGCGGGTCCGTCGCGCGGACCACGGCACCCAGGCTGTTGGCCGCGGCGATCGCCGCGAGCCCGGCGACCCCGGCCCCCGCGACGAGCACCTTCGCCGGCGGCACCTTCCCGGCCGCCGTGACCTGGCCCGTGAAAAACCGGCCGAACACGTGCGCGGCCTCGATCACGGCCCGGTAGCCGGCGATGTTCGCCATCGAGCTGAGCACGTCCAGCGACTGCGCCCGCGAGATGCGGGGCACCGCGTCCATCGCGAGCGCCGTGACGCCGCGGGCGGCCAGCGCCGCCAGCCGGTCCGGCTCGAGCGCCGGCGCCAGCATCGACACCAAGGTCGTGCCCGGACGCAGCTTCTCGATCTCACCCGGATCGGGCGCGTTGACGGTGACGACGAGGTCCGCGTCCCACACCGGATCGGCCGTCACCTCGGCGCCCGCGGACACGTAGGCCTCGTCGTCGAACCCCGATCGCACGCCGGCCCCGGACTCCACCAGCACGCGATAACCCAGGCCGATGGCCTTGCGCACGGTGTCCGGCGTCAGCGCGACGCGGGTCTCGGTTTTCGTCGACTCCGCGACCAGTCCGATGCGCAGACCGGGCTCGGATCCAGTGCCGTCGTCGCTCATGCACTTCTCCTCGGGGATAGCCACGCTGGATTTCAGCATCCAACGATCCGGATGACGAGGGGGATTCCGGCGATCCGGGGTGAGAGTGATCTCTTGACCGATTTCTGCGAAACCTCTTGATCGATGCACCTCGGGACCGCCGGACCCCCGCGCTAAAGCGGCTGGGGGCCCGACACGAAGTCCCGCGGCGCTCGGAGCAGCTGCAACGACCGCGCCGCCACGACGATGCGGGTCTTCGGTTCCAGCACCCCGACGTAGGCGGGGCTGCCGTCGGCCGTGCCCGTGTCCAGCGTGGGTTTGTAGGTGGCGCCGTACTCGGGTCCGGGCAGCACCACCTCCACATCATCCTCGCCGGCGTGCAGAATCAGCAGCCACGAGTGGTCGGTGACGAGCTCGCCCTCGCGGTTGCGGGCCTGGGAGTTGGACCCGTCGATCCACATGCACAGCGTGCGGCGGCTCTCGTCGAACCAGTCGATCTCGTCGAACTCCTCGCCGTCGGGCCGGAACCAGATGAGGTCCGGTTTGCCGGTGGGCGTGGTGCGGCCTTCGAAGAACTCCGGCTGGCGCAGCGCGGGGCTGCTCGCGCGGATCCGCACCACGCGCCGGGCGAAGGCGAGCATCGGCTCCGACGCGGCCGAAGGAGTCCAGTCGACCCACGACGTCTCGTCGTCGAGGCAGTAGGCGTTGTTGTTGCCGCCCTGGGTCCGCCACAACTCGTCGCCCGCGACGAACATCGGCGTACCGGTGGACAGCAGCAGCGTGGCGAAGAGGTTGCGGGCCTGCCGGGTGCGCAAAGCGACGATCGCCTGGTCGTCGGTCTCGCCCTCCACGCCGTGGTTCCACGAGCGGTTGTCGGTGGTTCCGTCGCGGTTGTCCTCGCCGTTGTCCTCGTTGTGCTTTTCGTTGTAGGACACCAGATCCCGCAACGTGAAGCCGTCGTGCGCGGTCACGAAGTTGATCGACTGCCACGGCCGGCGCAGGTTGTGGTCGTAGAGGTCCGAAGAACCCGACAGGCGGAACGCGAGGTCGCGCACGCCCGTGACACCACGCCAGAAGTCGCGCAGGGTGTCGCGGTAACGCCCGTTCCACTCGGCCCACTGCGCGCCGAAGTCGCCGACGCGGTAGCCCTCCCCCGTCGCGTCCCACGGCTCGGCGATGAGCTTGCACCGCGACAGCACCGGGTCGGTGGTGATGGCGGTGAGCATGGTGGAGTCGCGGTCGAACATGCCGCCGTTCGGCCGGCCCAGCGTGCTCGCGAGGTCGAACCGGAAGCCGTCGACGCCGAGTTCCTGCGTCCAGTACCGCAGCGAGTCGGTGACGAGCCGGACCACGGTCGGCGAGCCCGAGTCGAGCGTGTTGCCGCAGCCGGTGATGTCGGCCATCTGCCCGCGCTTGGTGTGCAGGTAGTACGCCGGCGCGTCGAGCCCGCGCAGGAACAGCGTGGGCCCGTCGGGCCCGCCCTCGCAGGTGTGGTTGAAGACGACGTCGACGATCACCTCGATGTTGGCCGCGTGCAGCGCCGCCACCATCGTCCGGAACTCCTCGATCTCCCGGCCCGGTTCGCTCGCGTATCCCGGGTGCGGCGCGAAGTAACCCAGCGGCGAGTAGCCCCAGTAGTTGTGCCGGCCCGCGAGCACCAGCGACGGCTCGTCGGCGAACGCGTGCACCGGCAGCAGCTCCACTGTGGTCACGCCGAGCCGCGTGAGGTGCTCGATCGCCACCGGGTGCGCGAGCCCCAGGTAGGTGCCGCGCAACGCTTCCGGGATGAACGGGTGCAGCTCGGTGAACCCCTTCACGTGCAGCTCGTAGATCACCGACTCCTCGAACGGCACCTCGGGCTTGACGCCCGTGTCCGGCCCGCCGGGAGAGGTGACCACCGAGAGCGGCACGCTGCCGAGTGAGTCCACAGTGGACGCGGGACCGCGGTCCGGGTCGCCCACGAAGCCCTGCGCGACCGTGAGGTCGGTCAGCCGGCCGCTGATCCGGTGCGCATATGGGTCCACGAGCAGCTTCGCCGGGTTGCAGCGAAGCCCTCGCCCAGGGTCGTACGGGCCGTGCACGCGGTAGCCGTAGCGCTGCCCCGGCGTGACGCCCGGGACCAGCCCGTGCCACACGCCGAACGTCCGCTCGGTCAGCTCGATCCGGCGCTCGGTGCCGTCGTCACCGAGGAGGCAGACCTCCACGGCGTCGGCCACCGCCGAGGTGACGGCGAACCGCACCCCTCCGGCTTCCGGGTGAGCGCCGAGCGGAAAGGGGCGGCCGGCCAGGACCTGGGTGTCGGAAGCGGGTCGTGTTGCCATGGGGAGATCCTCCCAAACCGGCCGGTCCCGCGGGTCCGGCTACCCGGCTGAACTTTCCGGGGAAAGTGCCGGATTTCCCGCGTAAACGCCGGTCAGGAGGTGGCCACCAGCACGAAAGACGCGGGAGGCAACCGCACGGATTCACCGGCATGGTCGAACTCCGGAGTGTCCCAGGACGCCAGGACCTCCCCCGGCGTCCCGGCCAGTGGGACGGTCGCCGTGGTTTCGCCGAAGTTGCAGACGAGCCTCAGTGCGCCGCGGTGCAGCACGAGCCACGAATCGTCCGGTGCCGCCCGCACGACGAATCCGTCGAGATTCGGGTTGGCCAGCTCGGGCCGTTCGCGGCGCAGCCGGATCAGCGTGCGGTAGGTCCGCAGCACCTCCTGGTGCGCCGGCTGCTCCGGCTCGGTCCAGTCGAGCCGCGAGCGCGCGACGGTCGCCGGGTCCATCGGGTCCGGCACGTCGGCCTCGCCCCAGCCGTGGCGGCCGAACTCGCGCCGCCGGCCCGTGCGCACGGCCTCGGCCAGCTTGGCGTCCGGGAAGGAGGCGAAAAACTGCCACGGCGTGCTCGCCGCCCACTCCTCGCCCATGAACACCATCGGTGTGTACGGCGAGCAGAACACCACCGCGGCCGCGGCCGCGATTTTCCCGGGCGCGACGGTGGCCGAGAGCCGGTCGCCGGTGGCGCGGTTGCCGATCTGGTCGTGGTTCTGCAGGTACGCGAGGAACCGGTGGCCCGGCACCTTGCGCGTGTCGACCGGGCGGCCGTGGGTGCGTTCGCGGAACGACGACCACGTGCCGGCGTGGAAGAACGCCTCGCGCAGCGTCTTCGCGAGCGCGCCCGGCGCGGCGAAGTCGGCGTAGTAGCCCGTGGTCTCACCGGTGATGCGCACGTGCAGCGTGTGGTGCAGGTCGTCGGACCACTGCGCGTGCACACCGTAGCCACTGCCTTCACGCGGGGTGACGAGCCGCGGGTCGTTCTGGTCCGACTCGGCGATCAGGGTGAGCGGGCGACGCAGTGCCGCGGACAGCTCGCCGACCTCGGTGGCCAGCTCCTCCAGCAGGTGCACGGCGCGTTTGTCCACCAGCGCGTGCACGGCGTCGAGCCGCAGCGCGTCCACGTGGAAGTCGCGCAGCCAGCCCAGCGCGTTGTCGAGCACGTAACGGCGCACCTCGTCGGAGCCCGGGCCGTCGAGGTTGAGGCCCGCGCCCCAGTCGGTGTGCCCGGCGAAGTACGGGCCGAAGCGGTCGAGGTAGGCGCCCGACGGGCCGAGGTGGTTGTAGACCACGTCCAGCACCACGGCGAGGCCGCGGGCGTGGCACGCGTCGACGAAGCGCTTGAGGCCGTCCGGCCCGCCGTAGGGCTCGTGCACCGCGCCCCACAGCACGCCGTCGTAGCCCCACCCGGCTGTGCCGTCGAACGAGTTCACCGGCAGCAGCTCGACGTGCGTGATGCCGAGGTCCACGAGGTGGCCGAGCCGCTCGATCGCCGAGTCGAACGTGCCGCCGTCGGTGAAGGTGCCCAGGTGCAGCTCGTAGACGACACCTCCGGGCAGCTGGCGGCCCGTCCACGCGCCGTCGGTCCACTCGAACTCGGCGTGGTCGTACGCACGAGAAGCCTCGTGGACGCCGGCCGGCTGGCGCAGCGAACGCGGGTCCGGCAGCGGTTTCTCGTCGTCGCCGAGGAGGAACGCGTAGTCGGTGCCCGTGACGTCGGCCTGCCACCAGCCGCCCGTGGCCCGGCTCATCTCGTGGTCAGCGCCGTCGACACGCACCCGCACACGGTTCGCGGCGGGCGCCCACACGGTGAACATTCAGCAATCCCCTCGCACCAGAAGAGCCACCGGGTACCGGTCGAACAGCGCCGCGGCCGACGGTGCGTCGCCGACGGCGCGACCGGTGAGCACGTCGGTCCACACGCCAGAGGTCAGCGGCAGCACGGTGTCGCGCCAGCCGCCGGCCTGCTCGAGCCCGACGGGCAACCGCGTCACTGCGACCGCGAGGTTTTCGCCGCGCTGGAACGCCAGCAGGTGCCCGGCGGCCGCGCCCTCGGCCTCCAGCGCGCGGTAGCCGGTGAACAGCTCGGGCCGTTCGCGCCGCAGCGTCAGCGTCCGGTGGACCACGAGCAGCTTCGCGGCACCGGTTTCGTCGACCTCCGGCTGTTCGCCGGCGATCACGCGCTCGAGGATTTCGCGGCGCACGCCGTAGTCGACCTCGCGCCGGTTGTCCGGGTCCACGAGCGAGAAGTCCCACAGCTCGGTGCCCTGGTAGACGTCGGGCACGCCCGGCGCGGCCAGCTGCACCAGCTTCTGGCCCAGCGAGTTCACCCAGCCGGGCCCGCGCAGCTTCCCGACGAACTCCTCGACCTCGGCCACCAGCTCGGCGTCGCCCAGCACCTGGTCGGGCCACGCGGCGACGGCCTGCTCGAACGCCTCGTCGTGGTCGGTCCAGGTGGTGCGGAGCTTCGACTCCTTGGCCGCCTTGTCGAGGTAGTCGCGCAGGCGCTCGGGCGCGATCGGCCAGGCACCCACGAGGGTCTGCCAGGCCAGCAGGTTCAGCGCCGGCTCGTCGATGCCGCGCCGCTTCGTCCAGCGGCGCACGGCGTCGCCGAACTCGTCGGCCAGCTCGGACAACGCCGCCTGCCGCGCCCGCGTGTCCTCCGAGCGTTTGGTGTCGTGCGTGGTCAGCGTGGTCATGCTCGCCGGGCGTCCGGCGGCGCGGCCCGCGGCGAGCCGGTGGAACTCCGCGGGGGCGAGCCCGAACCGGTCCGGGTCGCCGCCGACCTCGTTGAGCGCGGCGAAGCGGGTGAAGCGGTAGAAGGTGGTGTCCTCGGTGCCCTTGGCCACGACCATGCCGGACGTCTGCTGGACGCGCGTCGCCAGCTCGCCGCCGGGTTGCGCGCGGACCTGTGTGTCCAGCGCGGTCAGGGCTTCGCAGAGGTCGGGCCGGCGCGACCGCGCGCGCTCGACGGCACCCGTCCACTCGGCGGCGCCCTCCGGCAGGTACGAGCGGTAGACGCCGAAGGCGATCATCACCTCGGCCACGGCGGCCCGCGCGGCTTCCGGCTCGACGCCGTCGACCAGGGCCGCGATCCGGTGCACCTCGGCCACCAGGATCCGGTCGGTGACCAGGCGCCGCGCTTCCTCTTCCACGGCGAGGTAGTCGGTGCGCCCGCCCAGCTCGCCCGCGAGCCGCGTGAACGCCGGCTTCGCGGCCGGGTCCACGAACACTCCGGTGATCTCGTTCAGCGCGTCGTAGCCGGTAGTGCCGTCGACGGGCCAGCTCTGCGGCAGCGCCTCGCCCGGATGCAGGATCTTCTCCACGACCAGCCACGCGTCGGGCGCGCCCTCGCGCAGCCGCCGCAGATAGCCGCCGGGGTCGGCCAGGCCGTCCGGGTGGTCCACGCGCAGGCCGGTGACATCGCCGTCGGCCACCCAGCGCAGCACCTCGCCGTGGGTCTCGGCGAACACCTCGGCCTTCTCGACCGTGACGGCCGCGAGGTTCGTGATGTCGAAGAAGCGGCGGTAGTTCAGCTCGGCATTGCCGCGGCGCCAGCCGACGAGCTCGTAGTTCTGGCGCGCGTGCACTTCCTGCGGCGTGCCCTCGCCGGTGCCGGGCGCGATCGGGAAGCGGTGGTCGTAGTAGGCGAGCTCGGCGTCGTCACCAGAGCCGTCCACGGTCAGCTCGGCGACGGCCGCGTCCTCGCCCAGCACGGGCAGCAGCACCTTGCCGCGGCTCCAGTCGATGTCGAAGAAGCCCGCGTGCTCGGACGCCTGCCCGTGGCGGAGCACGTCCCACCACCAGCGGTTGAGCTTCGGGACCTCGACCGACATGTGGTTCGGCACGATGTCGACCACGAGTGTGAGCCCGGCGGAGGCCAGCCGCGCGACCAGCACCTGCCGGGCTTCCTCGCCGCCGAGCTCCGGCCGCGCGCGGGTCGGGTCGACCACGTCGTAGCCGTGGGTGGAGCCGGTCGTCGCGTCCAGCACCGGCGACGCGTAGAGCGCGCCCGCGCCGAGCGAGCGCAGGTAGTCGACGATCCCGGCGGCGTCGGTGAAGGTGAACTCCGGGCGCAGCTGCACCCGGTAGGTCGAGGACGGCGCGCTCACTCCTGCTCCTCCCGGCCGGTGCGCTGCAGTACCACGAGCGACCGCGCGGCGAGCGTGTGCTTGCCCCCGCCCGGCACCGGGTCCACATCGGACTGTCCGACCTGACCGGTGGCCGTGTCGACGACAACCGTCCACTCCGTGCCGTACCCGTTGGCGGGCAAGGTCATCGCGATGTCCTCGTAGTGCGCGTTGAACGCGAGCAGGAACGACTCGTCGACCACGGCCATGCCCCGCGGGTCGAGGTCGGAGATGCCCTCGCCGTTGAGGAAGATGACCACGGACTTGCCGAAGCCGTCGTCCCAGTTCTGCTCGGTCATCTCCTCGCCGGCCGGGGTGAACCAGGCGATGTCGCCGAGCTCCTCACCCTTGCGCACCGGCTTGCCCTGGAAGAACCGGCGGCGCCGGAAGACCGGGTGCGCCTTGCGGAACGCCGTGAGCGCCGCGGTGAACTCGACGAGGTCGGCGTTCTCCTTCGCGAGCGCCCAGTCCATCCAGGACAGTTCGGAGTCCTGACAGTAGGCGTTGTTGTTGCCCTGCTGCGTGCGGCCCAGCTCGTCGCCGTGCAGCAGCATCGGCACACCCTGGGACAGCAGCACGGTGGCGAGCAGGTTGCGGCGCTGGCGGGCGCGCAGCGCGAGGACCTCCTCGTCGGTGGTCGGGCCCTCCACGCCGCAGTTCCACGACCGGTTGTCGTCGGCGCCGTCGCGGTTTTCCTCGCCGTTGGCTTCGTTGTGCTTCTCGTTGTAGGAAACCAGGTCCTCGAGCGTGAAGCCGTCGTGCGCGGTGACGAAGTTGATCGACGCGAACGGCCGGCGGCCGTCGTCCTGGTACAGGTCCGACGAACCCGTGATGCGGGAGGCGAACTCCCCCAGCGTCGACGGCTCGCCGCGCCAGAAGTCGCGCACGGTGTCGCGGTACTGCCCGTTCCACTCCGTCCACAGTGGCGGGAAGTTGCCCACCTGGTACCCGCCGGGGCCGACGTCCCACGGCTCGGCGATGAGCTTGACCTGGCTCACGATCGGGTCCTGCTGCACGAGCTCGAAGAACGTGGACAGGCGGTCGACGTCGTAGAACTCGCGCGCCAGCGCGGAGGCGAGGTCGAAGCGGAACCCGTCCACGTGCATCTCGGTGACCCAGTAGCGCAGCGAGTCCATGATCAGCTGCAACGTGTGCGGATTGCGGACGTTGAGCGAGTTGCCCGTGCCCGTGTAGTCCATGTAGTACTGCGGCTCGTCCTCGACCAGCCGGTAGTAGGCCTCGTTGTCGATGCCGCGCATGGACAGCGTCGGGCCGAGGTGGTTGCCCTCCGCGGTGTGGTTGTAGACGACGTCGAGGATCACCTCGATGTTGGCCTCGTGCAGGGCGCGGACCATGCCCTTGAACTCCTGCACCTGCCCGCCCTGGCCCGGCATCGCCGCGTAGGCGTCGTGGGGCGCGAAGAAGCCGATGGTGTTGTAGCCCCAGTAGTTGCGCAGGCCCTTCTGGTCCAGGCCGTGGTCGGTCACGAACTGGTGCACCGGCATGAGCTCCACCGCCGTGACGCCGAGCTTCTTCAGGTGCTCGATCACGGCCGGGTGCGCGAGCCCGGCGTACGTGCCGCGCAGGCGGTCGGGCACGAACGGGTGCGTCATCGTCATGCCGCGCACGTGCGCCTCGTAGATCACGGTCTCGTGGTAGGGTGTGCGCGGCGCGCGGTCGTTGGCCCAGTCGAAGAACGGGCTCACCACCAGCGAGTACGGCACGTGCCCGGCCGAGTCCTGGTCGTTGCGCTGTTCCGGGAACTCGAACTCGTACCCGAACAGCGCCTCCGACCAGTCGACGCCGCGCGAAAGCGCCTTGGCGTACGGGTCGATCAGGACCTTGTTCGGGTTGCAGCGCAGGCCACGCTCGGGGTCGTACGGGCCGTGCACGCGGAAGCCGTAGCGCTGGCCGGGACCGATGCCGAGCAGGTAGCCGTGGTGGACGAACCCGTCGACCTCTTCCAGGCGCGAGCGCGTTTCCGTGCCGTCCTCGTCGAACAGGCACAGCTCCACGTACTCGGCGACTTCGGAGAACAGAGCGAAGTTCGTGCCCACCCCGTCGTAGGTGGCGCCGAGCGGGTAGGGCCTTCCGGGCCAGGGACGCACGGGACTCTCCTTGGGGGACATCGGTTTGTCGGATTACTCGGGGAAGACTGACTTACCCGCGGGGCCGGGTCTCGAACCACGAAGGCCGGCCCGGGCGATCACGGGAGCGGGCGGGCGGCCTTGAGCGGGGCGACCGCCGCACGCACCCGTGCGTCGGCGAAGAACCCGTCGACGGTGACGGGAAGCGGGATCCGCCAGTTAGGGTACTGGTCGATCGTCCCGGGCAGGTTGGGCTGGCGCCGTTCGCCGACCACGTCGGCGGGTGAGGTGAGCACCAGGCGTGACGCCGCCGAGGCCAGGAGCGTGTGCAGGGCCACCACCGGGTCGTCGGCGGGGATGCCTTCGCGCGCAACGAGGTCGAGCAGCGCGCTGCGTTCGGCCGCGGCCTCGGTGTACTCCTGCTCCACGGGCCGGTCGAGCAGGCCCAGCTCGGCCCGCACACGCACGTGCTCGGCTTCGAGCCAGCCGGACACGGTGGGCAGGTCGTGGGTCGAGATGCTCGCCATCGCGTGCGGGTCCCAGTCCGCGGGGCGGACGAACGGTTTGCCCGGTGCGTCCCAGTCGCGCTGGAACCACAGCACGGCGGAGCTGAGCACGCCGCGCTCGTGCATCGTCTCGGTGACGATCTCCTCGACCGTGCCGAGGTCCTCGCCGACCACCACGGCGCCGGCGCGGTGGGCTTCCAGGGCGAGCACGCCGAGCATCGCCTCCGCGTCGTAGTGCACGTAGGTGCCGCGGCCGGCGGGCTCGCCCGGCGGGATCCACCACAGCCGCCAGAGCCCGGCGATGTGGTCCACGCGGATGCCGTCGGCGTGCTGCAGCACGCCGCGAATGACGTCGCGGAACGGCGCGTACCCGGCCTCAGCGAGGCGGTCGGGCCGCCACGGCGGGAGGTTCCAGTCCTGGCCCTGCTGGTTGAACGCGTCGGGCGGCGCGCCCACGCGCACGCGGGCGGCGAACACGTCGCGCAGCGCCCACGTGTCGGCACCGCCGGGGTGCACGCCGACGGGCAGGTCGTGCACGACACCGACGGTCATCCCGGCCTCGCGCGCCGCGAGGCGGACCTCGTCGAGCTGCTCGTGGCACAGCTGCTGGAGCCAGCCGTGGAACTCGACCCGGTCGGCCAGCTCGGCCCGCGCGGCGGCGACCTCGGGGCCCGCCGGGTCGCGCAGGGCCTCGGGCCACTCGCGCCAGTCGGCGCCGTGCACTTCGGCCAGCGCGCCGAACGTCGCGAAGTCGCGCAGGTCGCCGTCGAGCTCGACGGGCCGAGGATGGTGCGGGCGCAGCAGCTCGAGCGCCGTGCGCTTGGCGTCCCACACGGCGTCGTAGTCGATGAGGTCCGGAACCGCGTCCGGGGCCAGGGCCAGTACCTTCGTGCGCGTGGCCTCGTCGGCCCGGGCGAACGCCTCGGTGTCGGTGACCCGCAGGTACACGGGGTTCGCGAAGCGGCGGCTCGACGGCGAGTACGGCGAGCGCTCCACGGGGTGCGCGGGCGCGAACGCCTGCACCGGGTTGACCAGCAGCACGCCGGCGCCGAGCTCGGCGGCCGAGCGCGTGGCGGTGGTCCGCAGGTCGCCGAAGTCGCCCATCCCCCACGACCCGGCCGAGTGCAGCGCGTAGAGCTGCAGCATCCAGCCCCAGGCGGCGGGCACCTCGGGCAGCTTCGCCGGAACCACGGCCAGCGGCACCCGGCGCTCACCTGCGACGACGTGGTGCCAGCCCAGCGGCAGGTCGGCCGGCAGCGTGGTGCCGACGGCGCGGGTCGTGCCGTCCTCCAGCTCGACGGTGACCTCACGGCCCAGCTCGCGCGTGTCACCGGCGCGCACGACGATCGTGGGCGGCAGGTCGGCCGACGCCCGTTCCGCGCGGACGCCCTCCAGCGCCCGGCGGATCGACTCCTCACTCGAGGCGTCCACGTCGAACTGCGCGAGGACGGCGACCACCACCTCGGCCTCGACCTGCACTTCCACGCGATCGGAGTTCTCGTAGTGGGTCGCCACGCCGTACGCGGCGGCCAGCTCGGCCAGCTCGGGCGAAACGTCGGGGGTCGGTGATCCGGAGGCGGTCGGGCTCTGCACCGGCCCAGTCTTGCGGCCCACGCCGGGGCGCGCCAATCGCCCCGCCGGGCGGCACCCGAATGCCGGATGCGTACAGCGGTGACCGGCCAGTCGGGGGGCGTGCCGGCCGGTCACCGCCACACCCACCCAGAGGCCATCCGGTGAACAGAATGACGCGCGGCGACGCACATCACCTTTTCGGGTGAAGTGCGGCCCGCTCAGCGCGCGAGCGAGCCCGGGTAAAGGTATCGGGCCGGCGGGATAACGGAGCTGTGTGCCCACGCGGTGAAGAAGGCCGACAGGTCCTGGCCCGCCTGTGCCGACGCGAAGTGCTCGAAGTCGGGCCAGGACGCGTTGCCGTCGCGGTGCGCGGTGATCCAGTGCTTGAGCAGGCCGAAGAACCTGTCGTCGCCCATGGTGCGGCGCAGGGCGTGGAGCATGAGCGAGCCGCGGTCGTACAGGGCGAAGTCGAGCGGGCGGTCCTTGCCCGGGTCGTAGATCGGCACCTGCCAGTAGGCCGCGTCGCGGGCGTTCTGCTCGACGATCGAGCGGTAGCTCTCGTCGAGGTCGGCGCCGTTCTCGGCCCCGTCCCACAGCTGCCAGGCGTACTGGGCGAAGCACTCGGCGAGGCAGCCGTCGCGCCAGTCCGAAAAGGACACCGCGTCGCCGAACCACTGGTGCGCCAGCTCGTGCACCGCCGAGGCGTCGAAGAACGCGCCGTCGTAGGTCGGGCGGGTCTGCGTCTCCAGCGCGAGGCTGCCCTCGGTCGCCTCGGGCTGGACGACGATCGCGCCGGTCGAATCGCACGGGTACGGGCCGAACGTCGTGGTCAGGAAGCCCATGATCTTCGGCAGCAGCGCCTCGGAGTCGGGAAGGACACTCGTGTTCTGGCCGTACGCGGTGATCACAGGCGTGCCGTCGGCGAGCTTCGAGGTGTGCACGGTGAACTTGTCGATCGCCATCGTCGTGGCGTAGGAGACGATCGGGTGGTCCTCGTGCCAGCGGAACGTCGTGTGGCCGGCGTTCGTGGTCGTCGGGCCGGGCAGCCCGTTGCCCACCACCGTCCACCCGGTCGGCACGGTCGCCTCCAGGTGCAGCGCCGCCTTGTCCGACGGGTGGTCGTTCAGCGGGAACCACGCGGTCGCCGAGTGCGGCTCGCCGCTCACGTCGATGCCCCCGCCGACGAGCCGGTGCCAGCTCGCGCCCACCGGCTTGCGCGAGTACACGACGCGCACGGCGAAGGTGCTGCCACGCCGCACCCGCGTGCGCGGCGTGATCTCCAGCTCGTGTGCGCCCGACCGCGCGATCGCCTTCGCGGGCGCGCCGTTCACGGTCACCGCTGAGACCGTGAAGCCCTCCAGGTCGAGGTCGAACCGGTCGAGGTCCTGGCGCGCGGCCGCGTGGACCGTGGTGTCGCCTGTGAAGGAACCGGGGTTCGCGGGATCGTAGGACACCTTCACGTCGTAGCGCGAGACGTCGTAGCCGCCGTTGCCGTCCTGCGGGAAGTACGGGTCGCCGACACCGTCCGCGCCGATCGTCGACGGCTGCGCCATGCCGAGCGCCGCCGCTCCGCTCGCGACGAGGGCGAGCGCCTTGTACCAGCTCATGCTTTTTCCTTCAGGGTTCCGGGGTCGAGGTAGGGCTCGGGCGGGATCACGGCGCCGTGGGCCCACGCGGTGAAGAAGGCGGTGAGGTCGTGGCCGTACTCGTGGGCCGCGAGGTGCTCGAAGTCGGCCCAGGAGGCGTTGGCGCCGCGCGGGCGGGCGAGGAAATCACGCAGGGTCCGGAAGAACACGGCGTCGCCGACGGTGCGGCGCAGCGCGTGCAGCATGAGCGGGCCGACGGTGTAGGAGCCGCCGTAGAACCCGTCACCCGGGTCCGCGAGCGGGACCTTCCAGAAGTCCGGGTCGGCGGCGGCGCCGGCGAGCGCGGCCCGGTAGTCGGCGTCGAGGTCGTGACCCTCCTTCGCCTCCCGCCACAGCCATTCCGCGTAGGTGGCGAAGCACTCCTTCAGGCAGATGTCGGACCAGCGCGCCACCGAGACGCTGTCGCCGAACCACTGGTGCGCCTGCTCGTGCACGATGTCGGTGAACCGTTCCGGCGGCACCCCGCCCGGGTACACCGGCCGCTCCTGCATCTCGAACCCGCCACCGGTGTCGCCGGGGTAGAAGATGCCGCCGGCCGAGGAGAATGGGTACTTCCCGAAGCGCGAGGACAGAAACCCGAGCACCTCGGGCAGCCGGTCCTCGAACGGCTTCGCGGCCTCCGCGCCGGTGGTGTACGCGTCGACGATCGGGGTCCCGTCGGCGAGCTGTCCCGTGTGGACGGTCATCCGGTCGATCACCACACCCGTCAGGTAGGACGCGACGGGGTGACCCTCGGTCCACGAGAACGTCTTGCGCCCGCCGCGCACCACCGGCGGCGCGGGCACGCCGTTGCCCACCACCGCCCAGCCCGGCCGGTCCGGCATCGTCACGGCGAGGTGGAACGTCGCCTTGTCCGACGGGTGGTCGTTCACCGGGTACCAGCTCGAGGCGGAATGCGGCTCGGCGAACGCGTGCACCGCGCCGGCGTCGTCGGCCGTCATCCAGAAGAACCCCGGCGTGCCCGCATACCGCACGCGTACCCGGAAGGACTGTCCGCACCGCAGGGGTTTCGCGGGCGTGATCACGAGCTCGTGCTCGCCGGTGCGGGTGAAGGCCGCGGGCGCACCCCCCACCGTCACGCTCTGCACCGTGAAGCCCTCGAGATCGAGGTCGAAGCGGCTCAGGTCCTGGGTGGCGACGGCGTCGGCCGTCGTGTCGCCGGTGAGGTAGTCGGGTTTCGCCGGGTCGTAGTCCAGCGCGACGTC
Organism: Amycolatopsis sp. 2-15; assembly: GCF_030285625.1. NCBI lineage: Bacteria > Bacillati > Actinomycetota > Actinomycetes > Pseudonocardiales > Pseudonocardiaceae > Amycolatopsis > Amycolatopsis carbonis. The sequence goes on along the minus strand of NZ_CP127294.1, from coordinate 5,648,965 downwards.
GTACTGGCTCACGCGGTAGCCGCCGTTGCCGTCCTGCGGGAACAGGGGGTCGCCGACGCCGTCGGACCCGGGGCTCGGGGCGGCGACCGCCGTGCTCGAGGCGAGCACGAGGATCGAGCCGGCGGCGACCGCGGTCGCCCACACTCTCTTCAGCACCGCGCCAGGCTGGCAGAACGGCGGGACGAACCGGTCAGGAACTTGTCAGGGTCGGATGAGGGTTCCGTGATCGAGTTTGCCCGCGAGCCGCCCGAGCCACGCCACGACCTCGGCCGGCTCGCGGTCCGGCAGCCCGAAGATCACCTCCGTGACACCCGCCGCTTCGAGCCGCGCGAGGCCTTCGGGATCGGGCCGCGGGCCGAGCGCGGCCACCTCGCGCTCACCGGCGCGGCCCTCGGCGCGCCAGATCTCCCGCAGCAGCCCGACGTTCTCCTCGACGTCCACTTCGGACGGTGTGGTGAGCCAGCCGTCTGCCGAGCGCGCGATCCAGCGGAACGTGCGCTCGGTGCCGGCCGCGCCCACAACACGGGAACCCGCTCCTGCACCGGTTTCGGCCACGCCCAGCTCGGCCCGAACGCCACGTGCTCGCCCTCGTGGCTCGCCACCTCGTCGGTCCACAAGGCACGCATCGCGTCGAGGTACCCGCGCAGCACGGTGCGCGCTTTCCCGCGGGCACGCCGTGATCGGCCAGTTCGTCGGTGTTCCACCCGACCCCGACGCCGAGCGTGACTCTCCCACCGGAGAGGTGGTCCAGCGTGGCGATCGTCGTGGCGAGCGTGATCGGGTCGCTCTCCACCGGGAGCGCGACCGCCGTGGCCAGGCGGATGCGAATGGAGACCGAGGCCGCGGTGGCGGGCGAGGCCCACGGGTCGAACCCGGCCGATTCGGCCGCCCGCGCCGCTGCCGCGGGGGTGATCCCGCGGTCGCCCGTGAAGAGCACGATGCCGTATCTCACGGCTCCCGACAGTATTAGAACGTGTTTCAGTTTGCAACGAAATCCGCCTGGCCACCGGAAGTGCTCTACAGTGAGCAGGTGGCCTCCGGCCCACCGAGCACCGCACCACCCGTCCGGGTTTGGCGATTATTCCTGGAAAAGCGGCGCTTGACGTGGGGTGGGCCGGGGTACTCAACTGGTAGGGCGATCACCCGGCCCGATCCGTCCTGAGGAGGGGGTCATGCTTCCCCATCGTGACCGCAGTGCACTGCGGAAGATCGAAGAAGAGCTGGCCGCGAGCGACCCCGACTTCGTCGCGGCCCTGAGCGCCGGCGCCCCGCCCGTGCGGTCGCGCACGTGGCTCGCCACCTTGATCCTCGCCGACATCACGGTGGTGCTGATGATCGTGGTCGGGCTGCTGGCCGGCAGCACCGGCATGTTCCTGTGGGGCCTCGTGATGGTCCCGGCGTTCGTCTGGATCCACCGGTCGATCCTGACGCGCAAGCGCGACCACACGGCCGACGACGCGAAGGCGTAGCGCAGGCTCAGAGCATCGCGGTGATGTTCGGCCGGACACCGAGCAACGCCTTGCCGTAGATCTCGTGGTTCACCGCCGGCTGTGCCATCGCGTGGGTCAGTGCGAAGTTCGCGTCGCGCCAGATGCGCTGCAACGGGTGTGCGTCGGCGAAGCCTCCCGTGCCGTGCGCCGCCACGAGAATCCCGATCGCGTCGACGACGCTCTGCACGGCCAGTCCGATGTCCCCGTGCACCCGCGCCCGCGCCAGCTCGGTCATCGGTTCGCCGCTCGCGAGCGCCGCGTCGACGTCGTCCGCGGCCCGCGCGGAATGCAGATGCGCGGTGTCGATTTTCAACGCCGCTTCGGCGAAGCGCACCTGGAACACCGCCGAGTCGGCTTGGCGCGCGTAGGCGGTTCCGGCCACACCTTTTGCCGACGCGCCCTCGCGCACCAGGTGCAGCGCGGCCCGGCCGAGTCCCAGCTGCGGCGCCGCCAGCACCACGGTCAGGTACGGCGCGAAGACTGAAACACGTTCCAGAAGCGCGGCCGTCCGCATGACGCGGTGCTCGGGCACGAAGAGCTCGTCCGCGACCACGGTGTCACTGCCCGTGCCGCGCATGCCGGCGACGGCCCAGGTGTGCTCGATGCCGTAGTCGCTCGCCGGCACGAGCGCCATCGCGGGTTCGCCGCTCTCCCCCACCGGGATCCCCAGCAGCGCCCAGCCCGCGTGCGCGATCCCCGACGCGTACGGCCAGCGCCCGCCGACGCGGTACCCGCCGGGCACCCGTTCGGCCCGGGCGGTCGGCGCGAGCGCGCCCGCGATCTTCGCCTGCGCGTCCGTCCCGAACACGTCCTCCTGCGCCTGCTCCGGGAAGAGACTCACCACCCACGCGCATGCGTTCACGAGCGTGAGCACCCACGACGTCGCGCCGTCGGCCTCCCCCGCTTCCGCGCCGACGTCCAGCAGCGTCCGCAGGCTCACCTCGTGGCCGCCGAAGCGCCGCGGCGTGCCCAGCCGGAACAGGCCGGCCTCGTCAAGTGCCCGCACGGCCTTGTCGGTGAGCCTGCGGTCGGTCTCCCCCTGCGCGGCCTCGGCGGTGAGCAGGGGCCGCAGCTCCCGCGCCCGCGCGACAAGATCGTTCACGGCTCCAGTGTGCCCTCGCGGCTCACTTCCCGGCGACCGCGCGCTCCAGCAACGGCGTGATCCGGTAGGGCACCATCTCGCGCATCACGAGCGCGTTGTGCGTGCGCTCCACGCCGGGGATCTCGAGCATCTGCCCGGCGATGCGGTAGAGGTCGTCGGCCTCGCGGGCCACGACGTGCACGAGCAGATCGGACTGCCCGGTCAGCCCGCGCACCTGAAGCACCTCCGGCACGGCGGCCAGCGCGCGGCCGACCTCGTCGAGCAGCCGCTGCGTGACCTGCACGGTCACGAACGCGGTCAGGGGGTAGCCGAGCGCGGCGGGGTCGATCCGGTGCTCGACCGAGCGCAGCGAGTCGCCCTGCTCCAGCCGCGCGAGGCGGCTCTGCACCGTGTTGCGCGAGAGCCCGAGCTCGTCGGCCAGCGCGACCGCGGTGGCACGCGGGTTGCGGTTGAGCGCGAGCAGGATCCGGGCGTCGGTGCCATCGAGCCGCTGACCACTGGGCATGGTGCGCAGTCCTCTCCGCGCCTGAGGGCGCGATTCTGGGCGTTCTGCTCACTGAACAGACCATCAGTTGTGCAGCATACCCAGCTCTGTTGGACTGAAGGCCGCGTTACGCCCAAGAAGATCGCAGAGAGGTCGTTGTCGTCGTGAGCAGTCCAGCCGCCGAGCGCACACCGGGAACCGCAGCGGACACGGAAGTCCTGCGCGAGGTACAGGACCGCGTGCTCTGGCTTTCGACCGCGATCATCGACCACGCCAACCGCGTGCGTCCGAACCCGACCGGCCTCAAGGTCGGCGGCCACCAGGCGTCCAGCGCGTCGATGGTCTCGATCATGACGGCTCTGTGGTTCGCGCGGCTGCGCGCCGAGGACCGCGTGTCGGTGAAGCCGCACGCCTCCCCCGTGCTCCACGCGATCAACTACCTGCTCGACGGCCTCGACGAGAAGTACCTGACGTCGCTGCGCGAGTTCGGCGGCCTGCAGAGCTACCCGTCGCGTTCGAAGGACCCCGACCAGGTCGACTACTCCACGGGCTCGGTCGGCATCGGCGCCACCGCGCCGATCTGGGGCGCGCTGGCCCGGCGCTACGTCGAGTCGACCACCGGCGGCGCGGGCACCGGCCGCCAGTACTCGCTCGTCGGCGACGCGGAGCTCGACGAGGGCGCGGTCTGGGAGTCCATTCTCGACCCGAACGTCCAGGAGCTCGGCGAGGTCGTGTGGATCGTCGACCTCAACCGCCAGTCGCTCGACCGCGTGGTGCCCAACATCGGCGCCACGCGCCTGCAGGGCATGTTCGACGCGGCGGGCTGGCAGGTGCTCACCGTCAAGTACGGCCGGCTGCTGCAGGAGCTGTTCGAGCACCCGGGCGGCGAAGCGCTGCGCCGGCGCATCGACGACATGCCCAACCCCGAGTACCAGCGCCTGCTGCGCTGCACCCCGGCCCAGCTGCGCGAGCGCCTCGCCGCCCCGGAACTGGCGCCGCTGCTCGACTCGCTCGACGACGAGACGCTGCACGCGGCGATCCGCAACCTCGGCGGCCACGACCTGTCCGCGCTGCTCGACTCGTTCGACGCCATCGACGACCGCCGGCCCACGGTGATCTTCGCCTACACCGTCAAGGGCTTCGGCCTCGCGAGCGAGGGCCATCCGCAGAACCACTCGTCGCTGCTCACGGCCGAGCAGCTCGGGCAGCTGGCCGAGCGCGTCGGCACGTCGGTCGACGACCCGTGGCACAAGTTCCCCGAAGGCTCGGCCGCGGCTCGCCTGTGCACTGAGACCGCCGCGCGGCTGCACCGCGAACCCGTGATCGCCCACGAGGTTCCGGCCATTCCTGCCGACATCGGCCGTACGCCCTCGGGCCGTACGACCACGCAGGCGGCGCTCGGGCGCGCGCTGCTCGACCTGACCCGGGAAGCGCCCGAAGCCGCGAAGCTCGTGGTGACGCTGTGCCCCGACGTCTCGTCGAGCACCAACCTCGGCGGGTGGGTGAACAAGGTCGGCGTGTGGTCGCCGCAGGAGCGGGTGGACTGGTTCGCCGACGACCCCGAGACGATCCTGCACTGGCGCGAGCGGCCCACCGGTCAGCACCTGGAGCTGGGCATCGCCGAGGTGAACCTGGTGAGCGCACTGGGCGAGCTGGGCACCACGTGGTCGCGCTGGGGCCGGCCCTTGCTGCCGATCGGCGTGCTCTACGACCCCTTCGTGGAGCGCGCGCTGGAGCCGTGGTCGTTCGGCATCTACGGCGGCGGGCAGTCGATCCTCGTCGGCACGCCCTCGGGCGTCACGCTGGCGCCGGAGGGCGGCGCGCACCAGTCGGTGACCACGCCGTCGGTCGGGCTCGAGCAGCCGGGCTGCATCACCTACGAGCCGGCGTTCGCGATCGACGTCGAGTGGACGCTGCTGGCTTCGCTGGCGCGCCTCGGCCGGCCCGACGGCACGTCGGCGTACCTGCGGCTCTCGACCCGCCCCGTGGAACAGAACCTGGCCGCGGTACCGACCGACCCGGCCGCGCGTGAACGCCGGCGCCGCCAGGTCGTGGCCGGCGCCTACCCGATCCGCACGGCCGCGGTCGCGCGCCCGGACGTGACGATCGTGGCGATGGGCGCGATGGTCACCGAGGCGCTGGCCGCCGCCGACCGGCTCGACGCGCTGGGCAAGCACGCCGACGTGGTGTGCGTGACGAGCGCGGGCCTGCTGTTCCGCGCGCTGCAGGCGCGGTCGGGTCAGGACACCGCCGACACGTGGATCCTCGACTCGGCACTGCCGTCCGAGCGCTCCGCGCCGATGGTGACGGTGCTCGACGGGCACCCACACACGCTCGCGTTCCTGGCCAACGTGCACCGGGTGCGGGCCGCGCACCTGGGCGTGACGCGGTTCGGGCAGTCGGGCGACCTGGAGAGCGTGTACCGCCACCACGGCATCGACACCGACAACATCATCCGCGCCGCGCTGGACGTCGCGGACTGACGCGCCGCTCGCCCGCGGTGGTAAGAGGCGGTGGTCAAAGGCCGCCGCGGGCGATGAGCTGGCGCACGATCACGTCCTGCTGGATCTCGTTGGTGCCCTCGCCGACGATCATCAGCGGGGCGTCACGGAAGTAGCGCTCCACGTCGAACTCGGTGGAGTAGCCGTAGGCGCCGTGCACGCGGATGGCGTCGAGCGCCACCTCCATCGCCGCCTCGGAGCAGAACAGCTTCGCCATGCCGGCCTCGAGGTCGGAGCGGGCACCGGAGTCGTACTGGCGTGCGGCGTGCAGGATGAGCTGGCGCGCGGCCGTCAGCTTCGTCGCCATGCCGGCGAGGTGGTTGCCCACCGCCTGGTGCTTCCAGATCGGCTTGCCGAACGACTCGCGTTCCTGCGCGTAGCGGAACGCGTCGTCGAACGCGGCCCGGCCCACGCCGAGCGCGCGCGAGGCGACCTGGATCCGGCCGATCTCCAGGCCTCGCATCATCTGCGCGAAGCCGCGGCCCTCTTCCGCGCCCAGCAACGCCGACGCGGGCACGTGACAGTCCGAAAAGGACAGTTCACACGTCTCCACGCCCTTGTACCCGAGCTTGCCCAGATCGCGCGAGACCTCGAAGCCGGGCACCTTCTCCATCAGCAGCACACTGATGCCCCGGTGCTTCGGTTCAGCGTCGGGATCCGTTTTGCACAGCAACGCGACCAGGCCCGCGCGGCGCGCGTTGGTGATCCACGTCTTCGTGCCGTCGACCACGTACCCGTCGCCGACGCGGCGGGCGCGCGTGCGCATCGCCTGCAGGTCGGAGCCGCCGCCCGGTTCGGTGAGCGCCATCGCGGCCCGCAGCTCGCCGGTCGCCATGCGCGGCAGGTACTTCTGCTTCTGCTCTTCCGTCCCGTACATGAGCAGCAGCTTCGCGACGACGGTGTGGCCGCCCATCGCGCCCGCGAGGCTCATCCAGCCGCGCGCGAGCTCCGCGGTGACGAGCGCATAGCACGGCGTGGACACCTTGACCTCACCGTAGGGCTCGGGGATGGCCAGGCCGAAGACGCCGAGCTCCTTCATGCGCTCGATCAGCGCCTCGGGGTAGGTGTCCGAGTGCTCGAGGTCGCGCGCGACCGGGCGCACGTCGCGGTCCACGAACTCGGCCACCGTGTCCACAATGGCCTGTTCCTCGGTGTCGAGCTCCCCCATCAGGCCTCCGCCGCGATCCGGATCAGCGACCGGGCGCCCTGGCCCGCGCGCATCCGGTCGAACGCCTCGGGCACCTCGTCGAGGGAAATGCGGTGCGTCACCAGGCTTTCCAGGTTCAGCTCGCCGGAGCGCACCTCTTCGGCGAGCATCGGGATGTCGCGATCGGGGTCGGAAGCACCGTAGACGGTGCTGGTGAGCGTGCGCGCGAAGTGGAAGATCTCCAACGGGTTGAAGACCACTTCCTGGTCGCGCCGCCCGACGCCGACCACCGTACAGTGCCCGCCGCGGCGCACCGAGCTCCAGGCCGTGCGGATCGTCGCGGCCGCGCCGACGCACTCGAAGGCGTGGTCGGCACCGCGGCCCTCGGTGAGGCCCCGCACCTGCTTCGCGAGCTTTTCCTCGCTCAGCAGGAAGTGCGTCGCCCCCGCGGCGCGGGCCAGCTCCTCCTTCTCCGGCGAGACGTCCACGGCGATGATCGGCGACGCGCCGGCCAGCTTTGCACCGAGCACCGCGCAGAGCCCGATGCCACCGAGGCCGACCACGAGCACCGACTGTCCACTGCGGACCTTCGCGGTGTTGCGCACGGCGCCGACGCCCGTGAGCACCGCGCAGCCCATCAGCGCCGCCAGGTCGAGCGGCACCCCGTCGGGCAGCGGCACCACGGACTTGCCGGGCAGCACGGTCTCCTCGGCGAAGCCGCCGACGCCGAGCACGACGTTGAGCGGCTCGCCGTCCACCTCGCCGCGCGGCAGTGTGGTGATGCCTTCGATCGTGGAGCACAGCCACGGTTCCCCGGCCTGGCAGAACCAGCATTCGCGGCACGCGGCGGCCCAGTTGAGCACGACGCGGTCGCCGGGCTTGACGTGCGTGACCTCCGCACCGGTCTCGGCGACGATGCCCGAAGCCTCGTGCCCGGGCACGAACGGGTACTGCGGTTTCAGCGTGCCGTCGACCATCGAGAGGTCGGAGTGGCAGACGCCGGCGGCGGCGATCCGCACCCGCACGTCGGCGGGACCGACGGGCGGCAGCACGATGTCGCGAACCTCGGGCACGGCACCCGGCTCACGCACGACCACGGCTTTGACCACGGTGTCTTCTCCTTCATCGCGCTTGAGTGGATCAGAGCTGGATGGACTTGATCTCGGTGAACTCGTCGAGCGCGGGACGGCCCATCTCGCGGCCGACGCCCGAGGACTTGTACCCGCCGAAGGGCGCCAGCGGGTTGTAGGCGCCGCCGTTCACGTCGATCTGGCCCGTGCGCACGCGGCGCGCGAACGCCAGCGCGCGGTCCTGGTCGCCCGACCACACGGCGCCGTGCAGGCCGTACTTCGAGTTGTTGGCGATCCGCAGCGCGTCTTCCTCGTCGTCGAACGGGATGATCGACAGCACGGGGCCGAAGATCTCCTCCTGCGCGATCGTCGAGTCCGGGTCCACGCCCGCGAACACGGTCGGGCGCACGAAGTAGCCGGTGTCGAGCCCCTCGGGGGTTTCGGCGCCACCGGTCACCAGCGTCGCGCCTTCGGAGACGCCCTTGGCGATGAACTCCCGCACGCGCTCGCGCTGCGCGGCCGACACCAGCGGGCCGAGCTTCGTCTTCGCGTCGAGCGGGTCGCCGGGGGTGAAGCCCTCGGCGAACTTCTTCGCCAGCGCAACGGCTTCCTCGTGCTTCTCGCGCGGCACGAGCATGCGCGTCCACGCGGTGCAGGTCTGGCCGGCGTTGAGGAAAGCGTTGGAGACGCCCACCTTCACGGCGGTGGCCAGGTCGGCGTCATCGAGGATCACGTTGGCGGACTTGCCGCCCAGTTCCAGCGTCACGCGCTTGACCGAGCGGGCGGCGACCTCGGCCACGCGCGTGCCGGCACGCACGGAACCGGTGAACGACACGACGTCGACCTCCGGGTGCGTCGCGAGCGCTTCGCCGACCACCGGGCCGAACCCGGTGACCAGGTTGACCACGCCGGCCGGGAAACCGGCCTCGTGGATCGCGTCGAACAGCTGGTACGCGCCCAGCGGCGCGACCTCGCTGGGCTTGACCACCACGGTGCAGCCCGCGGCCAGCGCGGGCGCGATCTTGCACGTGATCTGGTGCAGCGGGTAGTTCCACGGCGTGATCGCCGCGACGACCCCGGCGGCCTCGCGCACGATCAGCGAGTTGCCGACCTTCTCCTCCGGCGCGTCTTCGCCGAGCAGGTCCACGTACGTCCGCACGTCGGTCTGCGGCAGCGCAGCCTGGATGCGAGTGGCGATACGCAGCGGCGTGCCGACGTCGCGCGCGATCGTCTCGCCGATCTCCTCGGCGCGCTTGGCGAGTCCTTCGTGGAGCTTGCGCAGCAGCTCCGCGCGCTCGGCCCGCGTGGTGGCCGACCAGGCCGGGAAGGCCTCGCGCGCCGCCCGCACCGCGCGGTCGACGTCGTCGGCCGAGCCTTCCGGGATCTGAGCCTGCACCTGTTCGGTGGCCGGGTTCTCGACGGCGATCGTGGCGGCTCCCGCCGCCGGGACCCACTCGCCGCCGATGTACAGCACGTTGCGCTCTTGCACCGAGTCTCCTTCGACCGGGAACCGCCTTCGCGGCGGATTCTATAGAAAACTCACGCGCCCTGCCCAGTACGGATTCGTCACTCCCCCGCCAGCACACCCTGCGCAGCGAGGAAGTCGACGAGCAGATCGCCGGCGAGGCGGATGTGCGCGCTCATCGCGGCCCGCGCCGGCGCGGTCGCCCCTTCGCGCAGCGCGGTGAGAATCGGCTCGTGGCCGTCGCGCGCGGCGAGCGGCCAGCCGGGGATGTCGGCGTAGGCGGTGAACGGCACGTACCGCAGCGTCAGCGACAGCATCCACGTGAGCTTCGGCGCGGCCGCGGCGTGGTTCACACGGCGGTGCAGCTCGAAGTCGGCGCGTTCGGTGGCGTCGAGATCTCCGGCGGCCACGGCGCGTTCGAGCTCGGCCTGCAGCTCGGCCAGACCGGCGAGGTCCGCGGCGGTGAGCCGCCCCGCCGCGCGCGCCGCGAGCTCACCGGAGAGGTAGGCCTGCGTGTCGTAGAGGTCGGTCACGTCCTGACGCGTCACCGGAACGACGCTGAAGCCGCGGCCGGGCCGGAAGTCGACCATGCCCTCGCCCGTGAGGGACATCAGCGCTTCGCGCACCGGAGTCGCGCTCACGCCGAGCTGTTCGGCGAGGTGCTCGGTGCGCAGCCGTTCGCCGCCGCGCACGGCGCCGCTCATGATGAGGTCGCGGACCTGCTTGGCCACCCGCGGGCTCAGCCGCTCCCCCGGCTGCCGCGTCTGTCCGGCTTCTGCCACGAAACGACCACCCTGCGGGGCTCCGGCGACGATTCACGCCATCGTAGCGCCGGACGATCCGCCGTGCGGCCGCTACCGCCCGGGCGCCACCCGGCTAGCGTTTCGCCGCATGGAAACCCTCGACGCGGGCGGACAGCGGATCGCCTACCGCACCAGCCCCGGTTCCGGCCCCGCCGTGGTGTTCGTCCACGGCAACTCCTCGTCCTCGGCGGCGTGGGCGCGCGTGCTCGACGGCCCCTTCGGGCGGCGGTTCCGCGTGCTCGCGCTCGACCTGCCCGGCCACGGCGAGTCCGCACGCGCGAAAGACCCGGCCACCTACTCGATCCCCGGGCACGCCCGCGTGGTCGCGGATTTCGCCGAAGCGGCGGGCGCCGGCGACGCCGTACTCGTCGGCTGGAGCCTCGGCGGGCACATCGCGCTCTCGGCCTCGACACGGCTGCCCGGTGTGCGCGGGATCGTCGTGCACGGCACGCCGCCGGTCGCGTCGCCGGCCGACCTCGCCACGGCGTTCCTGCCCAACCCGGCCGTGGCCACCGGTTTCACCGGTGAAGTGTCCCGAGAGGACGCGACAGCGTATGCCCGTGCCCAGCTCGCGCTCGGCTCGCCGCTGCCGGTCGACGCGGCGGTCGCGCACATCCTCGCCACCGACCCCGAGGCGCGCGCGGCGCTCGGGCGCAGCCTGCAGAGCGCCGAGAACGCCGACGAGCGCGCGATCGTCGCCGGCTCCCGCGTGCCCGTGGCGATCCTGCACGGCGCCGAAGAGCAGCTGGTGAACCTCGAGTACCTGCGCACCATCACCTCGCCCCGGCTGTGGCGCGGCGAAGTCCAGGTGCTCCCCGGTGCCGGCCACACGCCGCAGGACGAGACCCCGGACGCGTACGAGACCGTGCTCGCCGCATTCCTCGACGATCTCGAGTGATCCCGATCACACGGAGAACCTCCGTCACCGGTCCGGGCGTCTTGCCCGGCGGGTCCCACGCCGTGGGGCCGTCGGCGCGTGTCCCAAGTGGACACCTGAGGAGGGAGAAACACTGTGGGGAGCAGGAAAGCAGTGCTGGTGGCAGCCGTGGCCGTGACGCTGGCGACGGCGGGCACGATCGGGATCACCACCGCGTCGGCCAGCGGCGACCAGCCGCCGGAGGGCGCGCGGGCCACCGTGCACGTGAGCCCGAACCCGGCCACCGCACGGGGCCAGGAAGTGTCGATCACCGGGAACTGCGGGGGCGGCACCGGACTGAAGGCCGTGCTGGGCGGGCTGCCGGACCACCCGGCGCTCGTCGACATCCACGTCGTCGACCCGAACCCGGCGCACTACCGGGCCACCGCCCGGGTGTCCGACCAGATCGGCTCGGGGGTCGGGCCGGTCATGGTCGGCTGCGGCGGCGAAGCCGGCGTGACACTGCTGGTCACGCGCTTCTGAGCCGACGCCGGGGGATCCCGGCGTCGGGATCCCCCGGGCCGGCACAACCGTTCGGCACCACCGTTCGACACCACTGTGAGGTTGCTGTGCATCCGGGCGCTCAGCGTGCTTTGCGCCCGAAAGCGTGCTCACCTGAACTGGTGGTGATCAACGTTTCCCGGGCGGCGCTGGCGGTGTCGGCCGCCGCGGTGCTGGTGCTGACGGGCGGCGCGGCGGTGTCCACCTCGGTCGCGGACTCCGGCGGGCTGCTCGGCGACGACACCGTCGCGAGCGCGGCCGTGCCCGCGACCCCGTCACCCGCGCCCACGACCGCGGCCACCGACGCGGTCGGCGCGTTGTTCTCCGGGGGCAAGCACTTCTGCTCCGCCAGCGTGGTGCACAGCCCGGCCGGCGACCTCGTCCTCACCGCCGCACACTGCCTCGGCGGCGGCACCGAGGGCCTCACGTTCGAGCCCGGCTACCACGACGGGGTCGCTCCCTACGGCAGCTGGACGGTGACGGCCGCGGCCGTGCCGGCGGGCTGGACCGCCTCGGCCGACCCGGACCTCGACTTCGCGTTCCTCACCGTCACCCAGCCCGGCACCGCCGCGCCACTGGAAAGCCTGACGGGCGCGAACCGGCTCGGCGTCGACCGGGGCTTCACGAACCCCATCACGCTCACCGGCTACCCCGACCCGGCCGACGCCCCGGTCGTCTGCGCGAACACCACGACCCAGTCCGACACCTACCAGCAGCGCGTGGAGTGCCCGGGCTTCCCGGACGGCACCAGCGGCGGCCCGTGGGTCACGGCGGCCGACCCGGCGACGGGGCTCGGCACGGTGATCGGCGTGATCGGCGGCTACGAACAGGGCGGCGACACCCCAGATGTGTCCTACAGCGCCTACTTCGACGGCAACATCCAGCAGCTCTACGACTCCGTCACGGCTGACGTCGGCAGGTAACAACCAGCACAGTCTCTTGTGAGGACCGGCTCCCGCCAGCTAGGTTGCCTTTGCCAACCGAGCTCGACGGGAGCCCGTTCATGCCCTCAGCCCCGGTCCGTCCCGGCGCGGTCCTGCTCGTGGTCTCGGCCGCGACGTTCCTCGCGAGCCTCGACCTGTTCATCGTCACGGTCGCGTTCCCGGCCATCCGCACGGCCTTCACCGGCGCCGATCTGGCGACGACGTCGTGGGTGCTCAACGGCTACACCGTGCTCTTCGCCGCCTTCCTCGCCCCGGCGGGCCGGCTGGCCGACCGCTACGGCCGCCGGCGGCTGTTCCTGCTGGGCGTCGCGGTGTTCACCCTGGCCTCGGCCGCGTGCGCCGCGGCGACGTCGATCGAGCTGCTCGTGGCGTTCCGGGCACTGCAGGCGGTAGGCGCGGCGCTGGTGATGCCGACGGCGCTCGCGCTGCTGCTCACGGCGTTCCCGCCGCACCGGCGGTCGATGGCGGTCGGGGTGTGGGCATCGATCGGCGCGGTGGCGGCGGCGCTCGGCCCGCCCGTCGGCGGCCTGCTGGTGGAAGCCTCCTGGCGCTGGGTGTTCCTGGTGAACCTGCCGATCGGCGTGCTCACACTCGTGTTCGGCCCGCGGGTGCTGCGCGAGACGCGCGACGGCACCACCGGCGTCCCCGACTTCCTCGGCGCGCTCGGCCTGCTCGCGGGTGTCGGGGCGCTCGCGTACGCGCTGGTCGAAGCGCCCGACCGCGGCTGGGGTTCGCCGACCGTGCTGATCGCGTTCGGCGTCGCCACGGTGGCGCTGGCGTGGGTCCCGTGGCGCTCGGCACGCCACGCCGTGCCGGTGCTCGACCTGCCTGCGCTGCGCGTGCCGACGCTGTGGCTGGCCTGCCTCGCGGTCGCGGTGTTCTCGGCGGGCTTCGGCGCGATGCTGTTCGGCAACGTGCTCGTCCTGACCTCGCAGTGGCACGACTCGATCCTCCTGGCGGGCCTGTCGCTGGCGCCCGGGCCGCTCGTGGTCGTGCCGATGTCGCAGCTCGCGGGCCGGGTCGCGCACCGCACGGGCCCCGGGCCGGTGATCGCGGCCGGCGGCCTGGCCATGGCGCTCGGCGTGACCGTGTGGCTGCTGCGGATGGGGTCCGAGCCGGCCTACCTCGCGGCCATGTTGCCCGGCCAGCTGCTCACCGGCGCCGGCGTGGGCCTGACCATGCCGAGCGTCTCCGGCATCGTCGCCACGGTCCTGCCCGCCACCCGCTGGGGCGCGGGGTCGTCGATGATCAACACCAGCCGCCAGGTCGGCACGGTCCTCGGCACCGCCGTGCTCGTCGCGATCTACGCCGGCGCACAGGACCTCGCGGCCTTCCAGCGCGGCTGGCTGCTGATCCTCGGCACCTGCGTCGCCACGTCCGTGGCCGGCCTCGCCATCGCCGGCCGGCGGCGCACGGACCACGTGCCCGAAAGCGCGCCGGAGCCGTCGCTCGCGACGCGAACTTGACCTGGAGCGCGCTTCAGCTCCTAGCCTCACCGGTCGTGTCGCAGAGCGCCTACTTCGACGACGACACCCAGCAGCCCGACGACTCCATCACGGCAGGTCGTCCATCGGCGAGACCTTTCCGCCTACCCCTCCGGAACGTGCCAAACCACTTCCAGCTACCCGCTTCCGTCGAGTTGGTGTGCAAGATCGTCGCCGTCGACGACCCACCTTGATTCGCGCACTTCTCGAATTAATTATGTTCCGCTTTCCCGCCAACCGACGGAAACAGCGGATCACCTCGTGGACACTGTCGATTTTCGCAAGAACCAGGACAATGATGAGCACGAGAAGCGAATCTGATCCCTTGAACTGCCCGGGAACGATCAATTGACTGAGCATCACTCCAATACTGCCGAATACCAGTGGATAGTAGACCTTGATCGCGGCCGACATGAACTCGCCATACTTCGCGCTCTTGCCGAAGAACGCCAGCGCCACGACGTGTCTTGCCACCACCGGCGACAGCGGAACGAAGAATACCGTCAAGCTCAAGCAGAAGATGACACTACGATCCTCGGTCACGCGAGCAATGACAGGGATAACAACAGAAACAGCCACTAGTAAGGCGTCCATCAATCTTACAATATGAAACACATTCAGCTTACGTGGCGGGGGATGCAGAAATGTTCGACGGGCGTTATCGGATTCAGTTCTGTTCTTCATCTCGCGGCCGCTCGTAACCATGCGGAGAGTCTATTGCACAGACGCCTGCCCCAGTTCCATTCGCGGACTGAATCGGAGTCCGAAGTGGACGGTCAGCGCGAGCTGGGCGGGGCGGCCGGCACCTGGTGCAGCGTCAGGTTCTGCCCGACGGCAGGGTCGGCCGTCCACGCGCCCGACTCGGCCGTCCAGGCCTGGCCGGCGAAGGTGACCTTGTCGACGCCCACCGTGGCGGCGCGGGCGACCAGCCAGGTGCTGATCGCCCAGCCCTGCGCGACCGGGTGGGCGCCGCTGAGGCGGGCGGTGCCCAGCTCGGCGTCGGCGGTCTTCACGAGGTCGGCGGTGGCCGGGCCGACGGTGATGTTGCGGCAGGTCAGCGCGGCCGGGATCTGGCCGGTCAGTGCGCTCGCCGCCGCGCGCGCGACGGGTTCCCACTGCGCGTAGGCGTCGGGTGCGGCGGAGCGCTGCACCGCCTGCGCCGCCTGGGTGATGGGCATCGACTCCCAGCCCGAGAGCTTGGCGAGCTTCGTGTAGAACGCCGTGGCCGCGTAGACCGGGTCCTGCAGCTGCTCCGGCGTGCCCCAGCCCTGGCTCGGCCGTTGCTGGAACAGGCCGACCGAGTCGCGGTCACCGCCGCTGAGGTTGCGCAGCTTCGACTCCTGCAACGCCGTGGCCAGCGCGACCGTGACGGCGTGCGACGGCAGCCCCTCCTTCGAGGCGACCGCGGCGATCGTCGCCGCGTTGCTCATCTGGGCGGGCTGCAGTGTGTACTGCGTCGCGTCCTGCTGGCCCGGCTCCTTCGGCAACGTGACCGTGCACCCGGGTGTCGCGACGTCGCTGCCCCGCGACAGCACCACCACCACGACGACCACGGCCACGAGGACCACGACGACCGCCGCGATCGCCGCCTTGACCCCGCACCCGCGCACCCGTTCCTCCCCCACCCGTCACATCCGGACCTGTTCGGACAATTCTGCCCGGAGGACCGGTAGGGCCCGTGTGTGGGTGAAGGAGGACGGGCCGGGGTCACTTGCCGTCGGCGGCGCCCAGGAAGATCGGGTTGGACATGGCGACCATCGCGTTCGGCGTGGTGGTGTTCGGGCCGCCCGAGGGACGCCGCACCTCGACACGCACCCACCGGCTGTAGCGCGGGTAGGTGGTCCAAGTCACCGTGGCCTTGCCACTGTCGGGCACCGTCTCGACGTGCTCGGGGCCGAGCTGGTCGAGGAACGTGACGGTGGTGCCCGGCGCACCGGTCACCGTCGCGCTCACCGTGACCGCGGTGCCGGTGCCGGCCGTGAGCCGCTCGCCGATGCCCGCGCTGCGCCCGCCGCCGGACACGCCGAACTCGAGGTTCACGTCCTTCGACTCGGCCAGCCACGTCCGGCCCGCCTTGAGGCCGGCGAGCAGGTCGGCGCGGCGGAGGCTGTCCGCCTTCACCACGGTGTGCGGCAGGGCCACGATCTGGTCCGGGTTGTGCGCGTCGGAGTCGCCGATCGCGGGGATCCAGCGGCCGCCGCGCAGCAAGCCGTCCCAGTGCGTGACGCTGGCCTCGTCGTCCTGGGTCCACGGCCCGTTCCACACCTCGACGAGGTCGGCGATCTCGTAGGCGAACTCGTACGTGCACCCGAAGCAGTTCGCGAACGGGTGCGCCGCGGTGACCAGGCCGCCCGCGCGGTGCACCTGGTCGGTGAAGTGCCGGAAGTCCGCCGCGTCGGACGCGCGGTAGCGCCAGTCGATCCAGGTGCCGGCGGGCAGGCCGATCGCGGGCCAGTGGCCCGAGCGTGTGGTGACCTCTTCACCGTTGAGGATCAGCAGGTCGTCGGTGGCGTAGTCACCCCAGATCAGCTGCGAGCTCTTGGTGTTGTGGTCGGTGGAGACGATGAAGTCGAGCCCCGCCGCGCGCGAGTCGGCGACGAGTTGCTCCGGCGTGCGCTTGCCGTCGGAGTGGACGGTGTGCAGGTGGCAGTCGCCGCGGTACCAGGACTTGCCCCGCTGGCTGGCCGGAGCCGTCTCCGGCGCCGGGTTCGGCTTGAACGGCTTGTCGTCCGCACCGAACGTCAGCGTGATGTCCACGCGGTAGTTCATGCCCTGCGGCGCCACCGTGTACGGGCCGAGGATCACGTGCCAGCGGCCCTGCTTGATCGGGCCGGCGACGTACCCGGGGGTGGCCTCGGCGGCACTGATCGAGAAGCGGTCGCGGAACCCGCCGGACCAGCCGCGGAAGCCGCGGGTGTTGCCGAGGTCGTGGCCCTCGGGGCCGAACATGCCGATGTCACAGGCGTTCCCGCGCACGCCGGCGGGCACGGTCGGCCGGTCGTAGGAGTAGACGACATCGATCTGCTTGACCCCGCGGGGCACGTCGACGGGCAGGTAGTACCAGTCTGGTACGTCGGGCTTGAGCGTGCCCGTGACCGTCTTGGTCTGCTGCGCCGTGCCCGGCGCGGGAGCCGCGAACGCGACGCCGGGCAACATGCCCATCGCCGCTCCGGCCGCCACGACACCACTCACGCGCAACAAGTTACGCCGGCTGAGATCCCCAGTGGACATGCGTTCCTCCGCATAGGTCGAAGACGGCCCGACGCTAGGCGAGGCCGAGCGCCGCCATCAACGACGCGCGGGTGAACACTCGGCGACCCTGGCCGCGGCCGGGCTATTCGTCCGTTCCCGCGGGGAAAACCTCGGCCAGCCAGGTGGTCCAGGCCACTTCCGGGTCCGCCGGACCGTCGAAGACGTGCGCCGCGACGGCGACCGGCCAGCCCCACGCGTCGCGGCCGTAGACGCGGTACAGCGCGCCGGCCGTGCGGATGCCGAGGAAACGGTCGGTACGATAGTCGACGACGCCTTCGATCGGCGTCGGTCCCGCGGCCACGACCCGGTCGCCGACGGCCGCGTCGCTCACGCCGAGCGCGTCGCACACCGCCGCGAACCCGCCGTCGGCCGAGGACTCCGGCGCACCTGCCGACACGTACGTCGCGTCGCGGCCCGCGAAGTGGCGGACGTACTCGGTGAGCGAGTGGTAGTAGAACTTCGTGTGGTGCAGACACGAGTCGAGCTGCACGTCGTGATCCTCGCCGAGCACCGAGCGGTGCCGATAGCGCAGCAGTGTGCCGGCTGCGCGGGGCTCGAGGTCGTAGTCGAGCTGGTTGAACCACCCGTCGGCCGAATCCGCGCGCGTCACGAACCGCCGCGCCGGGTCCCACTCGACGACGGTGCCGCCGGTCGGTGTCAGGCCGCGCTCGGCACCGCCGGGGCGCGGCTCGTAGGCGATCTCCCACAGCCAGCCGCCGGTGCGTGCCGTGAACGCGTCCCACACCTGCTCCGGCGTCCCCGCCAGCACGCCTTCCCACCGGACGTCGATCTCCGTGCCCATGTCCGCTCCTCCGCTCCGAGGGACGCCAGGAGCGCCCCTTCACGGATGCGTCGGAGGGGCCGGGCGCGCTTCGACAAATCGGCGGAATACTTCAGGCAGGTTTGCGCGGCCCCCGATACGGCAGCGTCTGGCTGTAGACGACGTTCGTGGTCGTGCTGCCGAACCGCGCCAGCTCCCCCATGAGCTGCTCGAGGTGTGCCATGGACGTGGCGGCGACCTTGAGCGTGTAGCAGTCGTCGCCGGTGGTGCGCAGGCATTCGAGCAGTTCGGCGCGTTCGGCCAGCAGCTGGTGCAGCGCCTCGTGGTGGTTGCCGGGGAACTTCAGCCGCACCACGGCCAGCACGCCGAACCCGACCTTGCCGAGGTCGACCTCGGCGCGGTAGCCGGTGATCACGCCGAGCGCCTCGAGCCGCCGCACGCGTTCGGTGGCCGCCGAGGCGCTGAGGCTCACCCGTTTGCCGAGCTCGGTGAGCGCGAGCCGGCCGTCCTGCTGCAGCTCGGCGAGGATCGCCCAGTCGGTGTCGTCGAGAGTCTCGGCCATTCCCGCAATCTACCGGCAGATCCACGGCCATCGGGCCGGTCTGCCGGACGGAATCCCTTCACCGGCCGGGCTCCCCGCCGCTAGCGTTGGCGCCGTGCGACTCGGTGTGAACATCCCGAACTTCGGCCCCGGCGCCGACCCCGGTGTGCTGCGCGCGTGGGCGCAGACCAGCGAGGGGCTCGGCTACGACCTGCTGATGGTGTCCGACCACGTCGCCATCACGCCCGACGTGGCGGCGCAGTACCCCGCGCCCTTCTACGAGCCGTTCACCACGTTGTCGTGGCTGGCGGGCGCGACGGCGAACGTGCGGCTGGGCACCACCGTGCTGATCCTCCCCTACCGGCACCCGCTGCTCACCGCGCGCATGGCCGCGAACCTGGCGGATCTCAGCGGCGGCCGGTTCGTGCTCGGCGTGGGCGTCGGCTGGGCCCGCGAGGAGTACGCGGCGCTCGGCGTGCCGTTCGAACGTCGCGGCGCGCTGACCGACGCGCACCTGGCGACCATCCGGGACGCGTGGGCCGACGAGGACGACTACCGCGCGGGCCGGGTGCCCCTGTGGATCGGCGGCGGCAGCGACGCCGCGCTGCGCCGTTCGGTGCGCTTCGGCGACGCGTGGCATCCGCTGCGCTTCCGGCTGCCGTGGGTGCGCGACGCGCTCGGCCGGCTGCGGGGCCTCGCCGAGGCCGAGGGCAGACCCGTGCCGGGCTTCGCGCCACGGATCGTCCTGCGGCTCACCGACGCCCCGCCCGCCGACCGGCTCGCGGGTGAGGGCACGCTGGAGCAGATCGTGGGCGATCTGGAGGAACTTCGGCGTCTCGGCGCCGAAGACGTGGTGTTCGACCCGTTCTCGGGCGACCCTGAAGAGACCAGGCGGCCCTCGGCGGCCTGGCGGACGCTCGCGGCCATCGCGGACGCCTGGAAGCAGCACTCCCTCGAAAGGGGACCACGATGACCGAGGCCCTGCTCCGCCGTGCGATCGAGCTCGCCGCCACGGCGCGGGCCAGCGGGAACCCGCCGTTCGGGTCGCTGCTCGCCGGCGCCGGCGGCAAGGTGCTCGTCGAGGAGTGGAACACGTCGCTCACCGACCGGGACATCACCGCGCACCCCGAGCTGAAGCTCGCGCGCTGGGCCGCGCGCGAGCTCAGCCCCGAGACGGCCGCGCTGACGACGATGTACACGAGCTGCCAGCCGTGCGGGATGTGCACGGGCGCCATCGAACGGTCGGGACTCGGCCGCGTGGTCTTCGCGCTGTCCACGCAGCAGCTGGCCACCCTCAAACCCCCCGCGCCCGCCGCGAGTTTCGAACTGCAGGGGCCCGCGTTGTTCGACGAAGCCCGCCTGCCGGTGGCCGGTTATTACCACTGAATTGCAATTGCGCGGCGACCCGGGGAATATCAGCCGCAAGTGGTGATCAATTCTCTTTCTTCGGCTCCCCGGCCGACTTCCCGCCGCGCGGGAACACAGGCCAGGAGCAGGGAAACCGCCACGACGCCCAGGAGCACGTGGCCGGCGAGGGCACACAATCCGCATAATGCGGTCCATAGGACGATCTTCATTCACCGAGTGTAGGGCCAGGTGCACAATGCAGCGGAAAACTTGGGAAAGACTTAGGGTTCCCATTCGGGTACCCCCGAGAAGGTAGGTGAGCCTCAATTCCCCGATACGGTGCGGGTACGGGAAGATCACCTCGTGCCCGCTCCCGGAACCAGTGCCCTCGTCGTCGAGCTCCCCGCCGCGGCCGGCCTGTTCGAGGCCGCCGTCGCGGTCAGCCCCGCGCTCGTGCGGCCCGGACTGCCCCCGCACGTCACGGCGCTCTACCCGTTCCTGCCCGCCACCGAGCTCACGGACGAGGTCGACGCCGCCGTGACCGCGCTGGCCGCGGCCCACGAAGCGGTCGACGTCGCGCTGGGTGACCTCGTGGTCGCTCCCGGGTTCGTCGCCGCGGCGGCCCCGGCGCTGCAGCCGCTCGCCGACGCCGCGTGCGACCGCTGGCCCGGCGTGCAGCCATACGGCGGCCGCTTCGGCGCGCACCCGCCGGCCCACCTCACGGTCGCGATGGGCGGCAGCGACGAGCAGAACACCGAGGTGACGAAGCTCGTGGAGCAGCTCCTGCCGCTGACCGCTCGCGCCGAGGCGCTGCACCTGGTCGTGCTCACCGAACAGGGCTGGCAGCTCCGGCTGACCGCTGCTCTCGCAACGCCCGCGCGATAGCCCGCAGCCGAGCGACGTCGGCCGCGAGCGCGGTGTCACCCTCGACGTCGCCGGCCGGCCCCGCCACCGCGTCGCCGCCACCCCGCTGCAACAGGTCGGCTGCCGCCTCGGGCGGAGCCGACGGCGGGATCCCGGCGAGCAGCAGGCCGTCGTTGATCTCGCTGAGCACCGTCAGCAGCCGCTCGCGCCCGGTCGCGCCCGCGCGGCCGAGGCGCACGACGTCGGGGAACCGCTCGGCGAGGTGCTCGCGCAGCGGGCGCAGCTCGGCCCGCGTCCGCGCGTCGCGCACCGCGCGCCCGGCCGAGGGGATCGCGGGCACGGTCAGGCCGATCACGATCAGCAGCACCGAGATCGCCGGGAAGCCCACGGCCAGCGCGCAGTCGACCGTCGAGAACGCGCCGCGGCAGACCACGGCGACCGGGTGCTCGGCGGTCACGTCGGCGACGAGGTCCACGATCTTGCCCGCGAGGTAGGCCAGCGCGAACGCGCACGCCACGAGCATCAGCCCGAGGCCGGCCCGCAACGCGCCGGCGCCCGCGCGGACCGCCCCCGCCGACACGATCGCGATGTCCAGCACCGCGAACCCGAGGTAGAGCGTGTAGACCACGATGTAGGCGACCAGCGTCGGATTGGTCCGGTACAGCTCGTCGAACAGGCCGATGCCCACGGGCAGGCCACGGGTCGAGAAGAACGAGACCACCAGCATGACCAGCGCGACCACGAGCGCGGCGAGCCGGCTCCGGCGCCGTTTCTCCGCCACCCCGCCGATCTCGGCGACGGTGACCTCGATGCCGTACGCGGCCACCATCGTCGCGAGGTTCGACAGCAGCCGCCCGAGGCTCGGGTACATCCGGCTTTCGATCGCCTGCGCGCTGTCGGCCAGGAGGATCAGCGCGAGACCGAGCGCGATCAGGCTCGTGGCCAGCCCGGCACCCGCACCGGTGCGCCGCGCCCGCACGGCGCGCCAGATGCCCACGGCCACGGCGACGAGCCCGACCCCGAAGAACAGCGCGTCGATCATCCGGCCGCTACCCGAGCAGCGACGCGAGCCGCCGCGCGCGATCGGCGGAGCGCCCGGACGCACCGGGCTTCAGCGGTTCGCGCTCCGCCGTCGCCGCACTCATCAGCAGCACGGCGATGAGCTCGGCCTCGTGCTCGTCGACGTCGGTCGTCACGCGCGTGAGCAGGTGCGACAGCGTGTGGGCACTGAGGTCGGGCGCCAGCGCCACGGCCTCGGCGTCGGACATCACGCAGGACCCGCGGTGCTCGCAAAGCAGGTGCGCGAGCTCGTGGGCGATGATGTGGTCCTGGTGCAACGGCGAAGTGCCGGCGGTGTAGGCGATGAGGTCGTAGTCCGCGCGCCGCTGCCAGGCGCCCGAAGGCCGGCCCGGCTCGTACTCCACGGCCACCAGGTCGATCTCGCGGCCACGGTGGCGTTCCAGCTCGTCGACCCACGCGTTCATCGACCACGGGCGCGGCGGCGGCACGTCGCGCAGCAGCTCGTGCACTCGGGTGCGGGCGCGCGCTCTCAGGCTCGGGTCGATGACCCCTCCCGGTGCGCTCGGCGGCTGGACCAGCCGGGTGCACCGCGGCGCCCCGGCGGTGATCAGCATAGCTACTCGGGTTTGCGCCCGCGGCGGGTGCGCTCGCGCCCGGCGTCGTAGCTGTTCAGCTGGTCCACCAGCGCCGACACGGTGTCGCGGTCGCGTTCGGAGAGCCGCATCGCGCGCTGCGCGAGGTCGCGGGCGCCGGTGTCGCGCCACGCGACGACGTCGGCGATCTGCCCGTCGACGCGCTCGGCCACGTCGTCGTCGAAGAAGTAGGTGACGGGCACGCCGAAGAAGCGCGCCAGCGCCTGGATGTGCGAGCGCTTCGGGTCGCGCCGCGCCCCGACCGCGAGCTGCTGCACGTGGGTGGCCGACATGCTCACCCCGGTGAGCTCGGCGACCCCCTGCGCTATCTCCCGGTAGGAGTAGGGCTTGCGGTCCGGCGGGTGCACCGTCGAGATCAAGTGCGCGAGCCGGTCGGCGAAGCTGGTCTCCTCGTCGGGACCGCTCGCCGTGGCCCCTGCGTCCCCCGTGTCCGGCGTCCCGGTCATCAGTCCCCCAACCGTCCTCCGCTCGTGACGACGTGAAGCATAGCTGTCACGAAAACTTGACATCAACCGTCACGTCAACGCTACACTCCGACGCAAGGGATGTCGCGAAAACGAGACGGGCGCCCGTGTGTGGTCACTGGGGGTGGCCACACACGGGCGCCGGGCGCGGGCGGACCTACCGGACATCCGGGACCGATCGGCCCGGCCGCGCTCGTCCGCTGTCCTGGCTCACAGGCTGCGGAGGTAGGTTGTGCGCCATGGTGCTGGAGAACGGTCCTGAAAGGACACCCGTCGTCGTCACCGGTGGCAGCGGCTTCATCGGCCGCGCGGCCGTGCGCGAACTGCGTGATCGCGGCTACCCCGTCACCGTCGTGGACCGGGTCCCGTACGTCACCGAAGACGAGGGCGTGCGCGTGGTCACCGGCAATCTGCGCGACGCGGAAACCCGCGAAGCCGCCGTCACCGCGGGTACGGGCGCCATCGTCCACCTCGCGGCCCTCACGTCGGTGCTGAAGTCGGTGGAGCTGCCCGACGACACGTTCACCGAGAACGTCGCCGTGACCCACGGGCTGCTGGAGCTCGCCCGCGAACGCGGGGTGCAGACCTTCGTGCTCGCCTCCACCAACGCCGTGATCGGCGACGTCGGCACGTCGACCATCACCGTCGACCTGCCCACGCGGCCCCTCACTCCGTACGGCGCCACGAAAGCCGCGTGCGAGATGCTGCTGTCGGGCTACTCCGGCGCGTACGGCATGACGACGTGCGCCTTGCGGTTCACCAACGTCTACGGCCCCGGCATGTCCCACAAGGACAGCTTCGTGCCGCGCATGATGCGCGCCGCGATGGCGGGCGAGGGCGTGCGCGTGTACGGCACGGGCGAGCAGCGCCGCGACCTCGTGCACGTGGACGACGTGGTGCGCGCCATCGCACTGGCGCTGGAAAGCGGGTACAGCGGCCGGGCCATCGTCGGCGCCGGCCACTCCGTGTCGGTGCTGGAGATGGTGCAGACCGTGCGCGACGTGACGGGCGCCGAGCTGCCCGTGGAGCACGTGGCCGCGCCCAAGGGCGAGATGCCCGCGGTCGTCGTCGACGTGTCCGCCAGCGCTCAGACCATCGGCTTCGCCCCGGCGATCTCGCTCGCCGACGGCCTCGCCACCGCTTGGAAGTACTTCGCGGAACTGGACCTGAAAGCGACCCCGTGAGCCTGTTCCTCCGCCGCCACGCCTTCCTGCTCGTCCTGCTCGTCCTCGGCACGACGCTGCGGGTGCTGACCTGGGTCGCGTACCGGCCGGCGATCGTCTACATCGACACCTTCCGCTACCTCGACAACCTGCACGCACTGCGGGCCGACCAGCTCAACCCGATCGGCTACGACCTGGTGCTGCGGCCGTTGCTCGCGATCGGCGGGCTGTCGTTCGTAGCGGCGCTGCAGCACCTGGGCGGTCTGGCGATCGCGGTGGGGATTTACCGGCTCGCGCTGCGCCTGGGCGCGCGCCGCTGGGTCGGCGCGCTGGCGACGGCGCCGCTGCTGCTGGACGCCTATCAGTTGCAGATCGAGCAGAACATCATGTCCGAGGTCGCCTTCGAGGCGCTGCTGCTGGGTCTGCTGTGGCTGCTGCTCGCGAAGGGGAAGCCGAACTGGCGGCGGATCGCGCTGGCGGGTCTGGTCATCGGCTTCGCCGTGGTGGTGCGGCTGATCGGTGTCGTGCTCGCCGCGCCGTTCCTGCTGTACGTGCTGAGCGCGGACAGCGCGTGGCGGTCGTGGCGCGGCTGGCGCAACGCCGGCGTCGGGCTGCTCGCGATCCTCGTGGTGCTCGTGCCGTACGCGGCGGAAGTCAAGGCGCAGACCGGGAAGTGGGGCCTGAGCGGTCCGTCCGGCAGCATGCTCTACGGGCGCACGGCCGCCGTCGCGGACTGCGCGAAGCTCGACATCGACCCGACGCTGCGGGTGTTCTGCCCGACCGAGGACGTCTCCACGCGGCTCGTCGACAACTACACGCACGCCGACCTCGACCCCGCGTGGCCCGGCCCGCTGCCGCCCGGGGCGGACAAGACGGCGCTGGCGCACGACTTCTCGGTGCAGGTGCTCAAGGCGCAGTGGTGGGACGTCGCGAAGGCGATCCTCAGCGACTTCTCCAAGAGCTTCCGGTTCACGCGCGCGACCGCGATCAATGACGTGCCGGTGGACCGCTGGCAGTTCCAGCAGACCTACCCGTACTGGTCCGATCCCCCGGTCACCGCTTTCTACACCCAGCAGTACGACGGCGTGGACCCGAGCGTGAACGAGCCGATCGCCACGTTCCTGCGCGATTACCAGCTCAACGGCGGGTTCGTGCCCGGCGCGGTGCTCGGGTTCTTCGCGCTGCTTGGTCTGCTCACCTTGCTGCGCCGCAAGAAACCGCGGGACAAGGCGCGCAGCGGTGCGCTTTTCGCCGCCGGCACCGGGTTGTTCCTGCTTTTCGCTTCGGCGGTCTTCGAATTCTCGTGGCGTTACCAGATCCCGGCGCTCGTGCTGCTGCCCGTCGCGGGCGCGCTCGGCTTCACCACCCTCACGGCCGCGAGCCGGCGGCGTCTCGCCGCGTACCCGGACGCCGTGGACGTGGGCGCGGTCAAGGACTTCGACGACCGGCACCCGGGCGCGAAGCTGTCTGAGCTGACCGTGGTGATCGCCGCTTACAACGAGGCCGGCGGAATCGGCCAGGTGCTCGAGAAGATGCCCGACGAGTGCCTCGGCCTGCCGGTCGACGTGCTCGTGGTCGTCGACGGCGGCGGCGACAACACGGCCGCCATCGCGCAGGACCACGGCGCGTACGTGTGCGTCGCGCCGACGAACCGGGGCCAGGGCGCGGCTTTGCGCCTCGGTTACCACCTCGCGACCGAACGCGGCGCGCACTACGTCGTGACGACCGACGGCGACGGCCAGTACGACAACACCGAAATGGCGGAACTGGTCGCACCACTGCTCGACGACACCGCCGACTTCGTCACGGGATCGCGGCGGCTGGGCCACGAAGAGGCCGACAGCCGCATGCGCTGGCTCGGCGTGCGCGTGTTCGCGTGGCTGGCTTCGGCGCTGACCTGGCGGAAGATCACCGACACGTCGTTCGGTTTCCGGTCGATGCGCGCGGAGCTCGCGTGCGCGGTTCCGCTCAACGAGCCGCAGTACCAGTCTTCGGAACTGTTGCTGGGAGTCACCGCGCGCGGCGCCCGGGTGCTCGAACGGCCCATGAGCATGCGGCTGCGCAAGGCGGGCAAGAGCAAGAAGGGCGGCAGCGTCGTGTACGGCGCGAACTACGCGCGGGTCATGACGGGGACGTGGTGGCGGGGGTACGTGCTGCGCCGCGGGCGAACACGAAGCGGTCGAGCATCGTGAACTTCACCACGAAAACCAGAGCGTAACTGAACACGTACGCACCGTCGATGAAAATGACCCACCAGGCGTGCGGCAGGTTCAGCGGCGCGAGCAGGTGACCGGTGAGCGTGGTGAGCCCCACGGAGGCGAGCCCGCCGATCGAGATGACGACGATGTAGAGCAGCAGCTCACGCCCGACCTCCGGCTTGCCGCGCCGGCCCCAGACCCAGCGGCGGGTGAGGAAGAAGTTCAGGACCGCACCCGCGGCAAACGCGAACGCGCTGGCCAGCCACGGAGCACCGCCGATGGCGAGGACCGCGAGCAACGCCGCCTGGCTGAGCAAGGTCGCCGCGACCGAACTGGTGGCCGCGCGGAAGAACCTGCCGGCGAGGCGACGCCGGGGCCGGGGTGAATCGTCCGTCGTGCGAGGCTCCACCGGGTTGGTTACCGTCGTCATGTCCCCCAGTCTCCCCTCGGGCCGATCGGCCTGCCGTCCGGCCCCCCGACGCACAGTAGATTCACAGCTGCCTGCCAGGTGATCATCAGCACCTGGTCGATAGGTTCGGACGTGTTCAAGGCGTCATGTACAAAGAGGAATCAGCGTGCTTGTCGCGTAAACGATACGGAAAGGCTCTTCAATGCGAGTGCTGGTTCTCGGCGGTGACGGCTACCTCGGCTGGCCCACGGCATTGCACTTGTCGGACAAAGGCCACGAAGTGGCTGTTCTGGACAATTACGCCCGCCGCAAGTACGACGTGGAGCTCGAAGCCGAGAGTCTCGTCCCCATCGAAGACCTGCCCACGCGCATCGCGGCGTGGGAGGAGGTGTCGGGCAAGAAGATCGCTCTGTTCGAGGGCGACCTCTGCGATGCCGAGTTCACCTATTCGGCCGTGCGCGACTTCGCTCCCGACTCGATCGTCCACTTCGCCGAGCAGCGGTCCGCGCCATACTCGATGATCGACCGCGAGCACGCCGTCTACACGCAACAGAACAACGTCGTCGGCAACCTGAACCTGCTCTACGCGATCGCCGAGATCAACCCGGACATCCACCTGGTGAAGCTCGGCACGATGGGTGAGTACGGCACGCCCAACATCGACATCGAAGAGGGCTGGCTCGAGGTCGAGCACAACGGCCGCAAGGACCGCATGCTCTACCCGAAGAAGCCGGGCTCCTTCTACCACCTGTCGAAGGTGCACGACTCCCACAACATCGAGTTCGCGTGCCGCATCTGGGACCTGCGCGCCACCGACCTCAACCAGGGTGTCGTGTACGGCCAGCAGACGCCGCAGACCGCGCTCGACCCGCGCCTGGCGACCCGGTTCGACTACGACGCGGTGTTCGGCACCGTGCTGAACCGCTTCGTGATCCAGGCGGTGCTGGGCCAGCCGCTGACCGTCTACGGCAAGGGCGGGCAGACCCGCGGCCTGCTCGACATCCGCGACACCGTCGAGTGCATCCGGCTCGCCGTGGAGAACCCGGCCGACCGCGGGGAATTCCGCGTGTTCAACCAGATGACCGAGAGCTACTCGGTCGCCCAGATCGCGGAGATCGTGGCGACCACCTTCCCCGGCCCGGTCCAGATCGAGAACCTGGACAACCCGCGGGTGGAGCAGGCCGAGCACTACTACAACGTGAAGCACACGGGGCTCGTCGAGCTCGGCCTGCAGCCGCACCTGTTGTCCGACACGCTGATCGAGTCGCTGTTCGACATCGTCGGTTCGAACAAGCACCGCGTGAACGACGAGCGCATGCGCCCGACCGTGCGCTGGCGGGGCGCGGTCAAGTCCTGACCCTTTCTGCCGCCTTGGCACGCTGAAACGCCGGATCGCCATGGTGCGGTCCGGCGTTTTTTCATCGGCACCGGGCAGGTGTCGGAATCTGTCGGTGGCGGATGAGATGCTTCTCCGGTCAGCCCCTCACGGGGTCGGAAACACGGAGCGGCAAGGGAAACGTGGCCGAACAGGTGGCAACGCGCTGGAGTCCCGAGCAGGTCGCCGGGCTCGCGCCGGACCCGGCGTCGGCCAAGGTCGGGCGCGGGCTCGCGGTGCCGGCGAAATGGTCGGGCGCCGGCGCTTCGGCGCGGGCGGTGTGGGGTTCGTGCAAGGGCAGTGGCGCGAAGCCGTACCGCACGGTGGTCGAGCTGGCGGGGCCGGCGTTCAAGTGCACGTGCCCGTCGCGGAAGTTCCCGTGCAAGCACGCGCTGGGGTTGTTGCTGTTGTGGTCGGCGGAGCACGTGCCTTCGGCGGCTGAGGAGCCCGACGTCTCCACGTGGCTCGCGGAGCGCGAGGCGCGGGCGTCGCGCGCGGAACGCAAGCCGGAGGCGCCGAAGGACCTGGAAGCCGCGGCGAAACGCGCACAGGAGCGGCTCGCGCGTGTCACGGCGGGCGCGGCCGAGCTGCGCGGCTGGCTGACCGACCGCGTCGGTGCCGGTTTCGCGAGCTTCGAGGGCAGTGCGTTCGAGGGCGGTGGTTTCTCAGGCGGGGGTGCTGAGCAGCTGCGCACGGTCGCCGCGCGAATGATCGACGCCCAGGCCCCGGGCCTGGCCGGCGGTCTGCGACGCGCGGCCGGGCTCGTCGGGCGCGGCCGCGACTGGCCGGGTGACCTGCTGGCCGAGCTGTCGCTGCTCTACGTGCTGGCCGGCGCCGCGCTTCGCTTGGACGAGCTGCCCGCGCCCCTGGCCGAAACCGTGCGCACGCGCCTGGGGTTCTCGGCGGGCACCGCGCAGGTGCTGGAGTCGGGCGAACGCGTCGCCGACCAGTGGCTCGTGACCGGAGCGGTCGACGACGAACAGGACAACCTCCGCACCCGCCGCACCTGGCTGCGCGGCCGCCACTCGGGGCGCGTCGCGTTGGTCCTGTCCTTCGCCCCGCCCGGTCGCCCGTTGGACAGCTCCCTGCCGCCCGGCTACGTCGTCCCCGGCGAACTCGCCTTCCACCCGGGCGCGCTGCCACTGCGCGCGCTGGTCGCCGACCGCACCGAGGCCGTCCTCACCCCGGTCCCCCGCGGCGACACCGTCGCAGAGGCCCTGGCAGCCTTCGCCGAGGCCCTCGCCGTGGACCCGTGGCTCGACCGCTGGCCCGTGCTCCTGTCCGACCTCACCCCCGCCCGCCACGACGGCGGCTGGGCCCTGTCCGATGTGGACGGTGCCGCCCTGCCCCTGCTCCCGGGCGTCGACCCATGGCCCCTGCTGGCCCTCGCCGCCGAACACCCGGTGACCCTCGCGGCCGAACTCACCCCGGCCGGCCTGCGCCCCCTCACGTGCTGGCACCCGAACGGCGTGGTGCGGCTGTGACCTCGAACCTCATGGAGACCCCGGAACCCTTGGCACCACACGGAAATACGCCCGCGCCACGTCGGCACGCTGTGCCCGCGACGCAGGCGTTTCGCCGCGCGACCCTGGCCGCGCCAAGGATTCGCCGGAACGTCGCCGCCGGCGGACCGTTCCCGGCGCGCTCGACCAGACGGTCCAAACCGGCACCACACCTCGCAACCACCCGCCCGACCGGCACCGGAGACCGTCCGGCAGGCACGACCGGACTCCAGTCCTCGACGCGTCCCACCAACCAACCCACGCCGACACCACACCTCACAACCGGGCCCTCAGCCGAGGCTGGGGACCGTTCGGCACGCACGACCGGGCAACAATTGCCGACGCGCTTGGCCAATCGATCCAGGCCGGCACCACACCTCGTAACCACCTGCCCATCCGAGACCCCGCACCGTTCGGCAGACGCAGCCGGACAACAGTGCCCGGCACATTCCATCCGGTCGACCAGGCCGGCCACCGGTTCGGGAACGCACCTCCCCCACCCCCGCGCCGCACCGGCGACCGGCCCTTCGAGCACGTCGACCGCGCCAAGGATTCGCCAGAACGTCGCCACCGGCGCCGGCGGGAAGGCCGAGGCGGTGGTGCGCCGATGAAGGCGTGGGAAGACCTCGTCGGCACCGCGTTGCTGGGCACGCGCCGCCGGGGTGTCGACGTGGGCGGGCTGCCGGCCGAGGTGCGGGAGATCGTGGGCAAAGCGGAAGACCAGGCCGACGCCGTTCTCGTCACCGCGGCGCTGCTCACCAATTACCGCCGTGCGGGCCGGCTCCCCGTGGCCAACGCGCGACGGGAAGAGCCGGCCAAGCCCGACGACCGGAGGTTCGTCCCGCCGCTCGCGCGGGAGCGGCTGGCGCGGTTGCTGCACGCGAACCGGCCCGAGCTCCTCGAAGAGTGGCTGCGCACGGCAGCCGGGCGAGGATTCCGGGTGGGGCCGGAGCTGCTGCCGGCGCTGGCGGACGCGGCGCGGGCGCGGGTGTCGTTGCGGGCGCCGCTCGCGGAGGTGGCGGGTCCGGTCGGGGCGTGGCTGGGCGAGCGCAACCCCGACTGGGCGTTCCTGGTCGCCGAGGTCGAGGACGACAGCGACGACGCGTGGCAGTTCGGCACTCCCGCGCGGCGCCAGGCTTGGTTCGAGCGGGCGCTCGCGCAGGATCCCGCCGCGGCGCGCGCGGCGCTCACGGCGACGTGGCGCACCGAGCCCGCCGACCTGCGCGCGATGTTCCTCACGTTGCTGGGCCGCCACCTCACCCAGGACGACGAGCCGTTCCTAGACGCGGCGCTGGCCGACCGCGCGGCGGCGGTGCGCGACACGGCCGTCCGGCTGCTCGGCGGGCTGCCCGGCACCGGGCTCGGTGACCGGATGGCGGCGCGGCTGCGGGAGTGCGTCACCGTGCGCAGCCGGTCGCTGCGGGCCGACGTCCTGCAGGTCACGCTGCCGGGGCCGGACGAAACACTGGTGCGCGACGGCGTCCGCGTGCCCCACGGGCCCGGGCAGGACACCGCGCGGCTGCGGGCGATCATCGCCGCCGCTCCCCTGGAGTTCTGGGCGGAGTTCGGCACGCCGGGCGACCTCGTGGGCATGCTCGTGGAGGGCTGCCCGCTCGCCGTGGTCCGCGAAAGCTGGGCCACGGCCGCGATCCGGCAGCGCGACGAGGCCTGGGCGCAGGCGCTCGTCGAAGCCGAACCCGGCGGCCGGGCCACGGCGGCGCTCGTCGGCGTGCTGGCGCCGGAGAAGCAGGCCGCCACCGTCGCGAAGCTGGCGCGCGGCCTGAAGGTCGAAGCGCTCACGCGGCTGATCCTCGACCTGCCGCAACCGTGGCCCGAGGAGCTGGGCCGGGTGCTGCTCGACTGGGTCGCCGCGCAGCAGGACCACCGGCTCGTGGCCCACGCTGCCACGCTCATCGCCAAGGCCGTGCCGTCCGGCTGCCTGCGCCACCGCCTGGCGACGCTCCCCCAGCCCGGCGAGGCCGCCCCGTGGCCCGGCGCAGCCGCTTCATGGCACCGCGCCGTGGCCGAAACCCTGACTTTCCGCCGCGAAATGCACGAGGAGCTCTCATGACGTCCGCAGTCCTCCGGCCCCACGCCGAACAGGAGTACGCCGGTGAACTGGCCGCGCTGGCCGCGGCCGACGACCGCGCGAAGCCGCCTTCGTGGCTGCTGTCGCCGTGGGCCGTGGTCACGTACCTGCTGGGCGGCACGCTGCCCGACGGCACCGAGATCAGCCCGAAGTACGTCGGCCCGCGCCGGCTGATCGAGGTCGCCGTCGCCACGCTCGCCACCGACCGCGCGCTGCTGCTGCTCGGTGTGCCCGGCACCGCCAAGACCTGGGTGTCGGAGCACCTCGCGGCCGCCGTCAGCGGCGACTCCACGCTGCTCGTCCAGGGCACGGCGGGCACGGCCGAAGAGCAGATCCGCTACGGCTGGAACTACGCGCGCCTGATCGCCGAGGGCCCGAGCGAGCAGGCGCTCGTGGAAAGCCCCATCCTGCGCGCGATGCGAGACGGCAAGGTCGCGCGGCTCGAAGAGCTCACCCGCATCCCGGCCGACGTACAGGACTCGCTGATCACCGTCCTGTCGGAGAAAACCCTGCCCGTGCCCGAGCTCGGCACCGAGGTGCAGGCCCGCCCGGGATTCACGCTCGTGGCCACCGCCAACAACCGCGACAAGGGCGTGAACGAGCTGTCGAGCGCGTTGCGCCGCCGGTTCAACACGGTGGTGCTGCCGCTGCCGGACACCGCCGAGGCCGAGGTGGAGATCGTCAGCCGCCGGGTCGCGCAGCTGGGCGCCTCGCTCGCGCTGCCGGCCGAAGCGGCCGAGCTGACCGAGATCCGCCGCGTCGTCACCGTGTTCCGCGAGCTGCGCGCCGGGCGCACCGAAGACGGGCGCACGGCGGTCAAGACCCCGTCGGGCACCCTGTCGACGGCCGAGGCGATCAGCGTGCTCACCGGCGGGCTCGCGCTCGCCGCGCACTTCGGCGACGGCGTGCTGCGGGCGCAGGACGTCGCGGCCGGCATCCACGGCGCGGTGGTGAAGGACCCGGTCGCCGACCGCGCGATCTGGATCGAGTACCTCGAGACCGTGGTCCGCGAACGCGACGGCTGGGCCGACTTCTACCGCGCGGGGCAGGAGATCAGCGGATGACCACGCACCTGCTCGGGATCCGGCACCACGGGCCGGGTTCGGCGCGGGCGGTGGCCGCGAGGCTCGCCGAGCTGGAGCCCGACGTGGTGCTCATCGAGGGCCCGCCCGAAGCCGACCAGCTCGTGGACCTGGCGACCGACGAGGACATGCGGCCGCCCGTCGCGGTGCTCGCGTACGCGGCCGACGACGTGTCGCGCGCGGCGTTCTGGCCGTTCGCGGTGTTCAGCCCCGAGTGGCAGGCCCTGCGCTACGCCGCGGAAGCCGGGGTGCCGGTGCGGTTCTGCGACCTGCCGGCCGCGCACCAGTTCGCGCTCGGCGACGAGGACCGGATGCCGCGCACCGACCCGCTGGCGGAGCTGGCGGCCGCGGGCGGGTACGACGATCCCGAGCGGTGGTGGGACGACGTCGTGGAATCGCGGCGCGGCGGGGAGTCGCCGTTCGAGGTGATCGCGGAGGCGATGACCGCGCTGCGCGAGGACGACCGCCCGGCGGACATCCACGAGCAGCGCCGCGAGGCGTACATGCGCGGCGTGCTGCGCAAGACGCGCAAGGAAGGCTTCGAACGCATCGCCGTGGTGTGCGGCGCGTGGCACGTGCCGGCGCTGGCCGATCCGCTGCCGCCGGCGAGCCACGACCAGACCGTCCTCAAAGGACTACCGAAGCGCAAGGTCGTGTGCACGTGGGTGCCGTGGACCCACGGCCGGCTCGCCACGGCGAGCGGCTACGGCGCGGGCGTGCGCTCGCCCGGCTGGTACCACCACCTGTTCACCACGGCGGACGAAGTCACCGCCCGCTGGCTCACCGCTGTGGCCGGGGTGCTGCGCAAGGAGGACCTGCCGGTCTCGACGGCGCACGTGATCGAGGCGGTGCGGCTGGCCGAGACACTGGCGGCGCTGCGCGGCCGGTCCTCGGCGGGGCTGTCGGAAGTCGACGCCGCCACGCGCTCGGTGCTGTGCTCGGGTGATGACGTGCAGGCCGACCTCGTCACGCGCAAGCTCGTGGTCGGCGAGCGCCTCGGCGAAGTCCCGGAGTCCGTGCCGCAGGCCCCGCTCGCCGCCGACCTCATCGCGACCGCGCGCCGGCTGCGACTCAAGCGCGAGCCGACCGCGCGCGAGCTCGACCTCGACCTGCGCACGCCTGGCGGGCTCGACCGCTCGCGGCTGCTGCACCGGCTGCGCCTGCTCGAGATCCCTTGGGGCAGCCCGGAAATCTCGGCGACGCGCAGCAAGGGCACCTTCCGCGAGACCTGGACGCTGTGCTGGGAGCCGGGCTTCGAGGTCGACCTCGTCGCGGCCGCCGTGCACGGCACCACGGTCGCCTCGGCGGCGTCCAACCGCGTGCGCGAAGCGATGGCCGGCAAGCCGCCGCTCGCCGACATCACCACGGCCGTCGAGGGCTGCCTGCTCGGCGGCCTCGGCGACGCGCTGCCGGAGGTGCTCACCGCACTCGACGTCCGCGCCGCGGCCGACACCGACGTCGCCGACCTGATGACCTCGCTGCCCCCGCTGGCCCGCTCCACCCGCTACGGCGATGTCCGCGGCACCGACACCGCGCAGCTGCGGGAAGTCGCGGACCGCCTGCTCACCCGCGTGTGCGCCGGACTGCCGCCGGCGGTCCACGGCATCGACGACGACGCGGCCAGGAAGTTCTGCGACCTGGTCGACAACGTCCACGAAGCCACCACCCTCCTCGGCGACGCGGCACGCGAACGCTGGCTCGCCGCCCTGGGCAAGCTCGCCGGCCGCGACTCCCTGCCGCCGCTGCTGGCCGGCCGCATCGTGCGGCTGTTGCACGACGCCGACCTGTTCGACAGCGCGGAGGTCGAGCTGCGCCTCGGCCGCGCGCTCACCCCTGGTGTCGAGCCGGCCGCGGGTGCGGCCTACGTCGAGGGCTTCTTCGCCGGCGGCGCGCTCCTGCTGGTCCACGACGAGCACATGCTGCGGGTCGTCGACACCTGGCTGGGCACCATCCCGTCCGACGTGTTCACCGAGGTGCTGCCCTTGCTGCGCCGCACTTTCGGCGCCTTCGCGGGCCCGGAGAAACGCGCCATCGGCGAGCGCGCCGCCACCCTCTCCGGCGGCGCCCCCACGGCTCGCCTCGCCGCCGACGAGCTGGACGAGATCCGCGCCCGCAGTGCCCTGCCCGTGCTCGCGACCCTTCTCGGAGCGGCGTCATGACCACCCCGGACCCCGACCGCCTGCGCCGCTGGCGCCTCGTGCTCGGCGGCGGCGAGGACGGCACCGGCCGCTCACTGTCCGAAGAGGACAGTGGTCTCGACGCCGTGCTCGCGGCCCTCTACGACCGGCGCGACGAGCCCGTCCGCTCAGGCGACCGCCGCGGCGCGACCCTGAGCTCGTCGGCACCACGCGTCGCCCGCTGGCTCGGCGACATCCGGCGGTACTTCCCGGGTTCGGTCGTGCAGGTGATGCAGCGCGACGCCGTCGACCGGCTCGGGCTCACCCGCATGCTCATGGAGCCGGAGCTGCTCAGCGCGGTCGAGCCCGACGTGCACCTGGTCGGCACGCTGCTGTCGCTCAACGGCGTGCTGCCCGAGGAGACGAAGGAGACGGCGCGCTCGGTCGTGCGCACCGTCGTGGCCGAGCTCGAGGAGCGGCTGGCCGAGCCCACGCGCGCGGCGATCCGCGGCGCGCTCGACCGGGCCGCCCGCACGCAGCGCCCGCGCGCCGCGGACATCGACTGGGCCCGCACCGTGCGCACGAACCTGAAGCACTACTCCCCCGAGCTGAAGACCATCGTGCCCGAGCGGCTGGTCGGCTTCGGCCGGCGTCAGCTCAGCGTGCAGCGAGAGGTGATCCTGGCCGTGGACCAGTCGGGGTCGATGGCCGAGTCGGTGGTGTACTCGGGCCTGTTCGGTGCCGTGCTCGCGTCCATTCGGGCGCTGAGCACGAAGTTCGTCGCGTTCGACACGGCGGTGGTGGACCTCACCGAGCACCTCGACGACCCCGTCGAGCTCCTCTTCGGCACTCAGCTCGGCGGCGGCACCGACATCAACCGCGCCATCACCTACTGCCAGGGCCTGGTCGAACGCCCCGAGCAGACGCTGCTGGTGCTCATCAGCGACCTCTACGAGGGCGGCGTGCGCGACGAGCTGCTGCGCCGCGTCGGCGAGCTGGTGGGCTCGGGCGTGCAGGTCGTGACCCTGCTGGCGCTGTCGGACTCCGGCGCGCCGTTCTACGACCACGAGAACGCCGCCGCGCTGGCCGAGCTCGGTGTGCCGGCCTTCGCGTGCACCCCGGACCTGTTCCCCGAGCTGATGGCCGCGGCCCTGCGCCGCGAGGACCTCGGCCGGTGGGTGAGCGCCGCCACTGCGACCGGGGATTAAACCGACCGGTCATCTGGTTGAAGAAGACAGAACGAGACTTCGAAGAGAGGACGGGTAACCATGAAGGTTCGCGCGTCGGTCAGGTCGCTGGCTCGCCAGCAGGGGGCGCAGGTCATCCGCAGGCACGGCAAGATCCTCGTGATCAACCGCGACAACCCGCGGAACAAGGCTCGCCAGGGCTGAGCTGCACAGCGTCGGGCGCCATCCACCTAAGGTGGGTGGCGCCCTTTTTTCGGCTCAACCGTGCGCTCAGGCCGGCGCCGGGATGCGTTCGTCGGCCCGGCGGAAGGCCATCACGCCGTCGTCGAGCCGGTTGAGACGCATGTCGGCCAGGTCCAGCAGGTAGTTCTGGCGCATCACCCACGGGCGGCGGCCGCCCTGTTTCGGCAGGGCCGAGGTGGCGCGTTTGATGTAGCCCGACATCAGGTCGACGACCGGGCGCAGGCCCGTGGTCGGGGCGCGGCCCGGATCCGGGGCGCAGGCGACGTAGCCGTGGCGGTCCATGTGCGAGATCAGCCGGCAGACGTACTGCGAGGCCAGGTCGGCGCGCAGCGTCCACGAGTTGTTGGTGTAGCCCACGCACCACGCGAGATTGGGGATGCCGCCGAACATCATGCCCTTGTAGACGAGCTGCTCGCCCGGGTTGATTTCGCGACCGTCGACGGTCAACGCGACCTGCCCGAACGCGACCATCCGCAGGCCGGTCGCGGTGACGATGACGTCGGCGGGCAGCTCGCGGCCGGACTCGAGCCGAATGCCGTCCGGGGTGAAGCGGGTGATGTGGTCGGTGACGACGTCGGCCTTGCCGCTGCGCAGCGCGCGGAACAGGTCGGCGTCGGGCACCAGGCACAGCCGCTGGTCCCATGGGTTGTAGTCGGGCACGAAGTGCGGGTCGACGGGGATGGACGGCGGCAGCTGCTTTGCCACGCCGTCGCGCAGCACCGCGGCCGCGCGCTCGGGCAGGCGGCGCATGAGCTGGAAGAACAGCGTGCCCATCACCACGTTCTTGCCCCGCACCAGCCGGTGCGCGAGGTTCTCCGGCAGCACGGCCCGCAGGCGGTCGGCGAGCGCGTCGGCACCGGGGCGGGCGACGACGTAGCTCGGCGAGCGCTGCAGCATGGTCACCGAAGCCGCTTCGGGCGCCATCGCCGGCACCAGCGTCACGGCGGTGGCGCCGCTGCCGATCACCACCACGTTCTTGCCCGCGTAGTCCAGGTCCGCGGGCCAGTGCTGCGGGTGCACGATCTCGCCGGCGAAGTCCTCTCGGCCCGGGAAGTCGACGACATGGCCGCTGTCGTAGCTGTAGTAGCCGCTGCACAGGTAGAGGAACGAGCAGGTGAACGTGGCCGGCTCGCCGTCGTGCTCGGCCTCGACCGTCCAGCGGGCGTCGGCCGAGGACCACGAAGCGGACACCACGCGGTGCCCGAACCGGATGTGGCGGTCGACGCCGTAGGCCTCGGCCGTGGCGCGGATGTAGCTGAGGATCGAGGGACCGTCGGCGATCGCCTTCGGGTCCTTCCACGGCCGGAACGGGTAACCGAGCGTGAACATGTCCGAGTCGGACCGGATGCCCGGGTAGCGGAAGAGGTCCCAGGTCCCGCCGATCGAGTCGCGGGCCTCCAGGATCGCGTAGGTCTTGCCGGGGGTCCGCAGCTGGAAGCGGCACGCCGCCCCGATCCCGGACAACCCCGCACCTACCACGAGGACGTCGACGTGCGTGGCGATCGTGATCACTCTCCCCGGCTCGAGCGTGCTCCCGAGATCGTACCGTCGGAATGCTCCGCCGGCCGGGTCCGGGCAGAACGAGATTCGGAAGTGGGGCCCTGCCGGGCCGGGCGGGGAATCACCGGCCCGGCAGGGAAACCTGGGGTCAGCGCGGCAGGTGGACCACCTGTGTCGCGCCGAAGGTGCCCTTCAGCGGGACCTCCACGCTCTGGCGCCGCACCGTCACCCGGACGCTGTCCTGCGACTGCGTCGGATCCGAGACGGCGAGCTGCCAGCCCGAGCCGCTGCGTCCCAGGGCCACCGAAGCCGGACCTGAGACAGTCACCTCATCCACAGTATCCGCCCTGTAGAAGTTTGCGAGGAGTGTGTTGTCCCACAGCCGAATCGCCTGAACTGCGGCTGTGTTCGCCCGCACTCGCCACGCGAGCACCGAAGCGACGGTGCTCACCACCGAAGCCGCGGGCAAAACCGCGTACGCGTACTTCGCGTCCGTCGGCTTCACTCCGTGCTCGATCACGAGCTTCTGGTAACGCCGTGTGTACGGATCGGTCGTGCCCTTGGTGTTCGCGCCGGTGTCGATGTCGCGCCACGCGCCGGTGCGGTCCTCGCGCAGCGCGGTCACGTCGGCCTTGTCGAGCAGCACGTAGCCGGCGACGTTCCCGGCGGCACCGTCGAGGTGCAGCCAATGCGGGTTGCGCAGCGACGTCACCCGGCCCAGCGCGGACGACACGAGCCGCGCGTCGGCCAGCAGGGTGCCCCGGCCGTTCTCCCCCAGGTTGCGGTTTTCGATCGTGGTCCGCACCTGCTGTCCCGACGTGTCGGTGATCCCCGCACCGAGGCACACGACGCCCGCCGGCGTGAAGAACCACGACTTCTTCGCGGTGAGCGTGCCGTCGAGCGACACGAAGTCCATGGCGTACGCGCCGTGACGCGCGTCCCAGCGAACACCGCCGACGTGGGCCTTCGTCGACATCGGCGTGGATTGCAGCGCACCGGTCGGCCCGGTTTTCGTGGTGGCCCCCGGCAACAGCATCGGGTCGACGGTCGGCCAGTAGGCGTCGGAGTAGTGCCCCTTGGCGTTGGGCAGGAAGAGGTACACCACGCCGTCGCCGACGTACCAGCCGTGCTGGTTCATGCCGTTGATCGACTCGTAGCGCGAGATCCGCGTGGACCCCACGGCGAGCGAGCTCGACCAGCCTTCGGTCACGTGCAGCATCCGGTCCTGCTGGCCGAAAATCCGGTGCGTGGCCGTGATCGGCGTCGGCCGCACGTGGGTCGCGAGCATCTCCTGCGCGAACTCGATGCCCGGCGTCGCCACGAGGTCCGGGCCCGGCGCGAACCGCTCCGGGTCCGGGATCTCCAGGAACGGCGCGTACGTGCCTTCGGAGATCCACTTCGCCGCGAGGCCCGACAGCTCGGCCTTGGCCGCACCGGTGGCCGCGCGCGCCAGCACGAGCGTGGCGACGGTGAGCTGGTGGCCGATGTCGTGGCCGGTCTCGCCCTGGCGCGAGAGCATCCGCCCGCGCACCGGCTCCATCAGCGCACCCGCGTAGACGAACGGGGCGAACGTGTCGGGCACCAGCGCGTAGATCTTCTGCTTGAGCTCCTCGGGCAGCGCGTACTCGGTGCCCTCGGTCACGTGGATCGCGCCGGAGAGCGCGGTCAGCAGCACGATGCCGTAGTGCCCGGGGTACGGGATGGTGTCGTGCTGGATGAACGAGCCGTCCACGTGGAAGCCGTCGCTGCCGGCCTTGTCCAGCTTGGCCACGAGGCTCGCCGCACCGCCGCCGGCGACGTCGGTGAGCGCGTCGATGCCCGTCTTGACCCATGCGGTGTCACCGACGAGGGCGCCGGAGACGATGGAGATCAGGGCCTTGTCGGCCCGGTTGGCGCCGGTCTCGACGGTGCTCGGGCTGTTGGCCCGCACGTTGGGGTTGCCCACGAACCGCTTGATCGGGCTGACGTAGCGCGCGAGCTCGTCGGCCGTCAGCTCGTCGGCGACCGTGACGAGCGTGTGCAGCACGTAGTACGGCACGCCGATCTCGTAGGTGTACCAGTTGCCGATCTCACCGACCTGCGGGTTGTACTGGCTGGCGTAGATCAATTCGAGCGCCTTCTTGATGCGGTCGAGCACCTGCGGATCACCAGAGAGCGTGCCGCCCGGCGTGCCCCAGTCGACCGCGATCGCCCGCAGCCGCGCGTACATCGACGTGGTGTAGTCGCTGCCCGGCCCGAGCGGCAGGTCAGTCCACAGTGGACCGCCGGTGACGGTCATCGTGTCGTTGTAGGACTTCGCGACGCGGCCGAGGTTCTTCAGCGCGGCCGTGCGCTCGGCCGACGGCCGGTTGATCCCGGTCTGCAGCTCGCGGTAGCCCACCACGATGGCCTTCAGCGGGTCGGTGGCCGCGACCTTCGAGGCGGGCACCGCGGGCGCGGAACCCGCCGCGACTGTGTCCGATGCGAGAGCCGGGTGCGCGGCGGCGGCCAGGGCCACCGAGGCGGCCGCGACGGCGCCGCCGCGCAGGGCAGTTCTCCGGTTTACGGGCATGACAATGCCTCCCAGGATCAAGACGTCCTTGGCTTGCGGGATTTCGGGGACCGAAAAGGAGAATTCAGTTGTGGTCACTCGGCGGAGAAGAGGTCAGCGGGCTCCGTCCGTGCGCCGCGGCAGCTGCCACGGGTTGCCCTCCTGCAGCGGCTCGGGCAGCAGCTCGTCGGGGAAGCCCTGCCACGCGACCGGGCGCAGGAACCGCTCGATGGCGGCGGTGCCGACCGACGTGGTGGTGGGCGCGGTGGTTGCCGGGTACGGGCCGCCGTGCTGCTGCGCCCAGCTCACCGTGACGCCGGTGGGCCAGTCGTTCCACAGCAGCCGCCCGGCGAGGCGGGTCAGCGAAGGCAGCAGCGGGCGGACGTAGTCGGCCTCGTCGGCCTCGCCCTGCACCGTGGCGGTCAGGCCCGGCTCCAGCGTGTCGAGCACGCCGATGAGCTCGTCGGCGTCGCTGTAGGTGACGATCAGCGACGCGGGGCCGAAGTGCTCCTCCCGCACCGCTTCGCCGCCGGCCAGGAACTCCTTGGCCGTGGTCGAGAGCAGGCTCGGGGTGAACGACTCGCCCTGGTGCGTGCCGTCGACGACCGTGGTAACGCCCGGCGCCTGGCGCAGCTCGGACAGCTTGTGCGCGAAGCCCTGCGCGATGCGCTCGTTGAGCATCGGCTGGCCCGTGACGGCGCCGACGGCCTCACGCAGCACGTCGTCGAGACCATGGCCTTCGGGCAGGAACAGCAGGCCCGGCTTCGTGCAGAACTGCCCGGCGCCGAGGCTGAACGACCCCGCGTACGCCTTCGCCACGGCCTCACCGCGCTGGGCGACCGCGCCCGGCGTCACGACGACGGGGTTGACGCTGCCGAGCTCGCCGTAGAACGGGATCGGCGTGGGCCGCGAGACGGCG
The DNA here is from genome assembly GCF_030285625.1 of Amycolatopsis sp. 2-15. Lineage (NCBI taxonomy): Bacteria > Bacillati > Actinomycetota > Actinomycetes > Pseudonocardiales > Pseudonocardiaceae > Amycolatopsis > Amycolatopsis carbonis. The sequence goes on along the minus strand of NZ_CP127294.1, from coordinate 5,607,822 downwards.
ATGTCGAACAGCGCGCGCCCGCCCGGCACGGAGCCGGTGAACGACGCGGCCTGGATGCGCGGATCCTTGAGCGCGGTCACGCCCTGCTCGAACCCGTGGATCACGGCGAACACACCCGCGGGCGCGCCGGCGGCGGCGAGCGCCCCGACGACGATCTCGCCCGTGCGGGTGGACAGCCCCTCGTGGCCCGGGTGCGCCTTGAGGACCACCGGGCAGCCCGCGGCCAGCGCGGACGCGGTGTCGCCACCCGCGACGCTGAACGCGAACGGGAAGTTACTGGCCGCGAACACCAGCGTGGGGCCGATCGGCACCAGCACGCGGCGGATGTCGGGGCGCGGGCCCATGGGCCACTCGGCGTCGGCGTGGTCGACGGTGGCCCCCAGGAACGCGCCGTCGCGCAGGACCTGGCCGAACAGGCGCAGCTGGAACGTGGTGCGCGCCAGCTCGCCCTTCAGGCGCGGCGCGGCCGGCAGGTGGGTCTCGGTGTGGGCGAGGGCGATCAGCTCCTCGGCCTCGGCGTCAAGAGCGGCGGCGGCGGCTTCGAGCCAGCCCGCGCGCTCGGCGGGCGTGCTCGCCGCGAACGGGCGGGCGGCCGCGGCCGCGGCGGCGAGGGTGCGCTCGAGCTCCGGTGCGGAGGTTTCTCGGCTCATGGTGGAACGTGTCTCCTCGGTGGATCGCTCAGGTTCAGGCACGGTTCAGGGCAGGCTGCGTGCGGCCGCCGTGGCCGCGTGCAGGTCCGGCCACCGGCCGGGACCCGCCAAGCCCAGATGGTAGAGGTGCAGCTCGGCCGCGCCGGCCTTGCCGAGCTCGCTCACGTACGCCTCCATGTCGGGCACGGGGCTCGCGGCGACGGCGGTGAGGTAGCTGCCCACCGCCACGTCCTCGGGCAGCGCCCGGCGGGCCGCGGCCACGGCGTCGACGCTGCCCTGGCCCGGCGCCCAGTTCTGCAGCACGACCACGGCCGCGTCGCCGGCCGCGGTCGGCGTGAGGCCCGGCAGCGCGCCGGTGACCCACGGGTCGAGCGCGCCGTGCAGCACGATCCGTGTGCCCGGTTCCAGCTCGGCGAGCACCGCGGCGCGCAACGCGTCGGTGGCGTGCTGACGCCCGGCGAGCACGGCGTCCTTGAGCGCGGCCGGCAGCCGGTCCTCGGTAACGGTGAGGTCGGCCGTGCCGAGCAGCCGGCGGACCTCCGCGCGCAGCGTCTCGCGCACCTCGGCGGCGTCGAGACCGGGCCGGCCTTCGGCGCACGCGTCGCAGCAGCATATCGACAGCAGCCGCGCCACGGCGGGCGCCCACACGCCGTCGGTCTTCTCGTGCTGGTGCTGGTGCACCGCGCCGAGCGGGCCGCACGCCTCGAGGATCACCGACGAGAGCTCCAGCCCCGCCACGGCCTCGGCCGTCAGGGTCGCCGCGTACTCGCGCACGGCGGGCTGAGCCGGGCACAGCGCCCACGGGTAGGACTCGCCGAAGCAGTTCTGCACGGTGTACTGCGGGAAAGCCGTGCCCAGCTGCGAGTTGTGCGTGAGCACGAGCCACGCGGCTGCGGGAATCCCGGCGGCGTTGAGCAGGCGCACGGCGTCGCCGCCGCTGTCGGGCTGCGCAACCCAGTCCGGAGTGGACGGACGCAGTTCCCGGCCCTGCCACGCTTCTTCGCGCACGGGCCGGTAGCTCGCCGCCGTGCGCGCGATCACCGAGGTGCGCTCGGCGGAGTACGGCGTCGCGGCCCGGGCGCTGTGGTAGGTCAGCGCCACGGCGACCTCGTCCACTTCCAGGTCCTGCGCGCGCTCCACGAAGCCGGGATCGCCGAGGACGTCCCAGGAGTAGGCGTATCCGGTCACCTTCACGGAGTCACCACCGAGCCGTGTTGGGTGCGAAGTCCGGTACGTAGGAGCGCATGTAGGTCACGTCGTCCCGTTTCGTCAGTCCACAACGGACGTAGTCCTCGTGCGCGCGGGCCAGCGCGTCCTGGTCGAGCTCGACGCCCAGCCCCGGTTTGTCCGGCACCGCCACCGCACCCTCGACGAACTCCAGCACCCCGGGCACGATCACGTCCGTGGTCTTCCACGGCCAGTGCGTGTCACACGCGTACGTCAGGTGCGGCGTCGCGGCGGCCACGTGGACCATCGCGGCCAGGCTGATGCCGAGGTGACTGTTGGAGTGCATCGAGAGCCCGACCCCGAAGGTCTCGCACAGGACCGACAGCGCCTGGGTGTCGCGCATCCCGCCCCAGAAGTGGTGATCCGACAGCAGCACGCCGATCGCGCGAGCACGGAACGCGGGCTCGATGTCGCCGAAGTTGACCACGCACATGTTGGTCGCCAGTGGCATGCTCGCCTCGGCCGCGACCCGGGCCATGCCCTCGATGCCCGGCGTCGGGTCTTCGAGGTACTCCAGCACACCGTCCAGCTCGGCGGCGACGCGGATGCTCGTGTCGACGGTCCACGCGGCGTTCGGGTCGATCCGCAACGGATGCCCGGGAAACGCCTCCGCGAGCGCCCGGATGCCCTCGATCTCCTGCTCGGGCTCGAACACGCCGCCCTTGAGCTTGATCGAGCGGAACCCGTACTGCTCGACCATCCGCCGGGCCTCGCCCACGAGCGCGTCCGGCGTGATCACCTCACCCCAGGAATCCGCCTCGGCCCCGATGTGCGCGCCGTACTTGTAGAACAGGTACGCGGAGAAATCCACGGCGTCGCGGGCCTTGCCACCCAGCAGATCGACCACCGGACGCCCCAGCACCTGACCCTGCGCGTCCAGGCACGCGACTTCGAACAACGAGTACACCGACGCGATCGTCTTGCGGATCGAGAACCCGCCGATCAACCCGTGCTCGTCCGTCAGCACCGTCCCGGCCAGCACCCGCGTCACGATCCGCTTCAACCCCGGCAGATCGAACACGTCGTGCCCGGCCAGCTCCGGCACGACCTTGCGTACCTCACCCAGAAACGCCGCGTCACCGTAGGACTCGCCCAGGCCGACGACACCGTCGTCGCACACCACCTGCACGACACTGCGCAACGCGAACGGCTCGTGCACCCCCATCACGTTCAGCAGCGGCGGATCCGCGAACGCGACGGGCGTGAGCACCACATCCCGGATCTTCATCGGCCCTCGATCTCCTTGAGCACCTCGAACCCGCGCTCCACGATCCCGCCGAGCCGGTCGATCTGCTCGGTCGTCGGCTCCACCAGCGGCGGCCGGACCGGGCCGACCTCGTCGCCCCGCAACCGGGCGGCCGCCTTGACCAGCGACACCGCGAACCCGGGCGTCTCGTCGCGCAACGCCACCAGCGGCAGGTAGAACCCGGCCAGCAACGTGTCCATCACCCCGGTGTCGCCCTCGGCCAGCGCGCGGTGGAACCGGTGCGCGATCTCCGGCGCGAAACAGTGCACCGCCGAGGAATACCGGGCCACGCCGATCGCCGCGTACGCCTTCGCGGAGACCTCCGCCGTCGGCAACCCGTTGAAGAACAGGAAATCCTCGGATCGCCGCGTGCCCAGTGACCGGATCATGGTGACGATGCGGGTCATCACCTCCGCGTCGCCGTACCCGTCCTTGAGCCCGACGATCGACGGGATGTCGAGCAGCCGCGCGGCCGACGGAGCCGTGAACACCCCGGTGCTGCGGTGGTACACGATCACGGGCACCGACGTGTCGCCCACGGCGAACCGCACGAAATCGACCAGCCCCGGCTGCGGACCCGTGACGAGGTACGGCGGCAGCAGCAGCACGCCGTCGGCGCCGCCGGCCTGAGCCGCGGCCACGCCCGCGCGCGCGGCCGCCGCGCCGCCACCGGCCCCGATCCACACCGGCACGCGCCCGGCCACGACTTCGCGCGCCCGCGCCAGCAGCGCCGCGACCTCGTCGGGCGACAGCGAGGAGAACTCACCCGTGCCGCACGCGACGAACAACGCCCCCGCGCCGGCGGCCACGTGGCTCTCCACGTTCTCCGCGAACCCGTCGAGGTTCACCTCGAGGTCCTCGGTGAACGGCGTCAGCGGGAACGCCAGCAGGCCGTCCAGCTCGATCTTGGGCTGTGCCATCAGTTTCTGCTCTTTCCGTCCTCGTCGGGGCGTCCGGGTGGCGTGCCCGGCCACGGGTTCGACGATCCCACCGGCATCGTCTCGGCGCTGCCTCCGCGCTCGACACCATCCCAGTGTTCACATTCTTGAATGGAGTCTGTTATGCTGATTATGTTCATCCATAAGAATGCTGTTCGGGACGCTAATATGGCCGGAGTCACAAGTCAACGGCCCGGTTGGAGGACGCACATGGCGCAGAAGCCGGTCACCGCGGAGCGGATCGCGACGCCCGCCGCGGAGAACGCGGGCGTGAAGTCCGCGCGGCGCGCCATCGACCTCATCGAGACGTTCGCGGCCAACGACGTCTGGCTGTCGCTGTCCGACCTGCACGCGCGCACCGGCTTCCCGCGTTCCAGCCTCCACGGCCTGCTGCGCACGCTGCTGGAAGCCGGCTGGCTCGAAGCCGACGCGAACACCGCGCGCTACCGCCTCGGCGTGCGCGCCCTGATCTGCGGCACCGCCTACCTCGACCGCGACGCGATCGTCCCGTTCGCCACCGAAGCGCTGGAGCGTATCCGCGAGAAGACCGGGTTCACCGCGCACTTCGCGCGCCGCAACGGCACCGAAGTCGTGTACCTCGAGACCCGCGAGTCGCAGCACTCGACGCACCTCGTCTCGCGCGTCGGCCGCACGCTGCCCACCCACGCCACGGCGCTGGGCAAGGCGCTGCTCGCCGAGCTGACGCACGACGAGATCGAAGAGCTGATGCCGGCGAAGCTCCCGCCGCTCACCCCGCACACCATCACCACTCGCGAGCAGCTGCACGCCGACCTCGCGCGCACCCGCGAGGTCGGTTACGCCGCCGAGATCGAGGAAGGCACGCTCGGCGTCCGCTGCGTCGCCGCCGTGATCCCCTACCGCATCCCCGGCACCGACGCGATGAGCTGCTCGATGCCGGTCGGCCAGGTCACCGACGCCGACGTCCAGCGCGTCGGCGAGCTCCTGGCCGAGACGACCGCCGAGCTCGGGCAGCAGCTGCGCCGGGCCGGCATCCGCTGACCGCCGCCATTCCCCTGTTGCGAAGCGTTTCGAGAGGAACCCCATGGCAGACCAGCGCGTGCTGATCACCGGATCGGCAGGCATCGTCGGCACCCTGATGCGCCCGCGGCTGCGCAAGCCCGGCCGGGTGCTGCGGCTGCTCGACCTGGCCGAGCAGGCCCCGGCCGAGGCCGGCGAGGCCGTCGAGATCGTGACCGGCTCGGTCACCGACCGCGAGGCGATGGCGGCGGCCTGCGCCGGTGCCGACGCCCTGATCCACCTCGGCGGCCACAGCCGCGAGAACACGTGGGAAGCCACGCTCGACGTCAACATCAACGGCACCCACACCGTGCTCGAAGCCGCCCGCGAAGCCGGGATCAAACGCGTGATCCTCGCGTCGAGCAACCACGCCGTGGGCTTCCGCCGCAACGCCGACGCCGGTGCCGCCGGCCTGCCCGCGGACTCGAGCCCGCGCCCGGACACCTACTACGGCGTGAGCAAGGCAGCCATCGAGTCGCTGGGCAGCCTGTACGCGTCGCGGTTCGCCATGGACGTGATCGTGATCCGCATCGGCTCGTGCTTCGAGACGCCACTGCCACTCGGCCCGCGCGGCCTGACCACCTGGCTCTCCCCCGACGACGGCGCGCGCCTGTTCGAGGCCTGCCTGAACGCACCCTCGCCCGGCTACCGGCTGGTCTGGGGCGTCTCGGACAACACCCGGCGCGTCTACTCGCTCACCGAGGCCGAAGCGCTGGGCTACAAGTCCCTCGACAACGCCGAGGTCTACGCCGACCAGCTCGCCGACAAGCCCGCCCCGACGGGTGCGGCCGCCGAGTTCGTGGGCGGACCGTTCTGCACGGCGCCGCTCGGGCAGTTCAACCCGCTCTGAGCCGTCCCCGCTTGCCGTGAAGACTCGCCGACCTGCCCGGCGGGCCTTCACGCGTCGGGGGAACCGCCCCAGCGCCTACACTCGTGGTGTTCCCGGCAGCGCGACGAGGAGGACGCGGGTGGGTGAGCTTTCGGCCGCCGACACCAACGGCATCCTCGCGCTGCCGTGGATCCGGCCCGAACGCACCAGCGCCGGTCTCGGCTGGGAGCACCTTTACCTGTCGAAGCAGCACGAACGGCCCCACCGCGGCCTGTTCGGCGCCGCGCCGACGCACCAGCTCATCCTGCACCTCGCCGGGCCCGTGACGGTCCGCCGCCGGGTCGGCACGCCGGGAGAGCAGAGCCGGCGGGTGCCGGCCGGTGGCCTGTTCCTGCAGCCCTCGCACGCGGACCTGTCCGTGGAGCTGGGCGGGGAGCTCGACACGCTGCACGTCTACGTCGCCGACTCCGCCGTGCAGGAGGCCGCGGGCACCGACACGCCGATCCGGCTCTCGGAGGAGCTCGGCACCGTCGACCCGCTGCTGGAGCAGCTCCTGCTCTCGCTCGACGGTGTGGTCCGCGACTGGGAGCCGAGCGCCCGCACGTACGCCGACCAGCTGTGCGCCCTCGTGGCCACCCACCTCGCCCGCCGCCACCGGGCCGGGCGCACCGCCGCCGAACCGGTCCCGGCGGCGCCCGCCGCGCTGTCGGACCGGCAGTTCGACCGCGTGCGCGACCTAATGGCCGAGCGGCTCGCCGAACCGCTGGGTCTGCCCGAGCTCGCGGCGGTGACCGGGCTGAGCGTGAGCCGGTTCGCCCGCCGCTTCAAGGCCCGCACCGGCCTGCCCCCGCACCAGTACCTGCTGAAGCTGCGCGTCGAGCAGGCCCGGCTGTTGCTGCGCACGTCCAGCGACCCGATCGCCGACATCGCGGCCGGCTGCGGCTTCTCGCACCAGGAGCACCTGACGCGGGTGCTGCGCACGCAGCTCGGCACCACTCCGGCCGCCCTGCGGCGCGAGGGATAATCGCGCGCGCGTTTCGTGCTGCCGGCACGACAGGTTCGTGCAGGAAACCGGGCGGCGACATCCGGATACTCGAAGCACCCGCGTGGAAGGACCAACGATGTTCAGCTACACCGCGAACCCGGCCCGGGTCGTCTTCGGCAGCGGCACCCTCGCGTCGCTGCCCGACGAGGTGCGCCGCCTCGGTGCCACCCGCGTCCTGCTGCTGGGCAGCCCGCCGCTGGCCGGGCCTGCGGACCGCGTCGCCGGCTCGCTCGGCCCGCTGCTCGCCGCCCGCTTCGACGAGGCCGCGATGCACACCCCCGTGGACGTGACCGAGCGCGCGCTCAAGGTCGTGACCGAGAACGACGTCGACTGCGTCCTCGCCATCGGCGGCGGCTCGACGACCGGCCTGGCCAAGGCGATCGCGTTGCGCACGGACCTGCCGCAGATCATCGTGCCCACGACCTACGCCGGCTCCGAGATGACGCCGGTCCTCGGCGAGACCGCCGGCGGACGCAAGTCCACCCAGACCACACCCAAGGTGCAGCCCGAGGTCGTCGTCTACGACGTGGACCTCACCCTGAAACTGCCGGTGCAGGTATCCCTCACCAGCGGCATCAACGCCATGGCCCACGCCGTCGAAGCCCTCTACTCACCCGACGCCAACCCCGTCGTCGACCAATTCGCCCTCGAAGCGATCCGCCTGCTCGCCACCGCCCTCCCCCGCATCGCCACCGACCCCTCCGATGTGGACGCCCGCAGCGAAGCCCTGCGCGCCGCCTGGCTCGCCGGCACCTGCCTCGGCTCGGTCGGCATGGCCCTGCACCACAAGCTCTGCCACACCCTCGGCGGCAGCTTCAACCTGCCCCACTCCGAAACCCACACCGTCGTCCTGCCCTACGCGATGGCCTACAACACCACCGGCGCCCCCGACGCCATGCGCCGCATCGCCGAAGCGCTGGGCGCACCCGACGCCGCGACCGGTGTGTACGACCTCATCGCGAGCCTGCCGGTGCCGCATTCGCTGGGCGAGCTCGGGTTCACCGAGGACGACATCGCGAAGGCCGCCGAGATCGCCACCGCCAAGCCCTACCCGAACCCGCGCGAGGTAACCCGCGAGGGCATCGAGGACTTGCTGCGCCAGGCTCACGCGGGCACTCGCCCCGCCCCGGCCGAAGGAAGCAAGCCGGACGTGCGCGGCCTGACGACCGAAGTCGTGGAGAGCTTCGCGACCGCCCCGGACTCGCGCCTGCGCGAGCTGCTGCAGGACCTGGTCCGCACCCTGCACGCCTACGTGCTGCGCACCGACCTCACACAGGAGGAGTGGGAGTACGCGATCGGGTTCCTCACCCGTGCCGGGCACATCACCGACGACAAGCGGCAGGAGTTCATCCTGCTCTCGGACACGCTCGGTGTGTCCAGCGTCGTCGACGTGCTCACCAACTCGCGCACCCCCGACACCACCCCGTCGGCCGTGCTCGGCCCGTTCTACGTGCAGGGCCCGCCCGAGACCGCGCAGGGCGCCGACCTCGCCGAAGGCCTGCCCGGCACTCCCCTGTGGACGGACGTCAGTGTCACCGACACCGACGGCTCTCCCGTCGCCGACGCCGTCGTGGACGTCTGGCAGTCCAATGAGGACGGTTTCTACGACGTCCAGCTGCCCGACGTCGACGGCCCGGTGCTGCGCGCCCGCTTCCGCACCGACGCCGAGGGCCGGCTGAGGTTCTGGACCATCGTGCCCTCGGCCTACCCGATCCCGGCCGACGGTCCCGTCGGGCAGATGCTCGACTCGGTCGGGCGCCACCCGTTCCGCGCACCGCACGTGCACTTCATGATTGCCAAGCCCGGCTTCCGCACGCTGGTGACGCAGCTGTTCGTCCAGGGCGGCGACTACCTCGACTCCGACACGGTGTTCGGCGTCAAGGACGGGCTGATCGTCGACTTCGCCGAGCAGTCCGGTGCCGCGCCCGACGGCCGCGAGCCCGCGAACGGCTGGCGCCGCCTCGACTTCACGTTCCGCATCTCCCCCGCCCCCGCGCACTGACGAGGACTCCCACCATGAGCGAATACGACACCGATGTCATCGTGGTCGGCAGCGGGCCGGCCGGGGGAACCGCGGCCCTGCTGCTCGCCACCTACGGCGTGCGCACGGTGCTGGCCACCAAGTACGGCTGGACGGCGAACACCCCGCGCGCCCACATCACCAACCAGCGCGCCATGGAGGTCCTGCGCGATCTCGGCATCGAGGAACAGGCCCTGACGCAGGGCACGCCGCCGGAGCTGATGGGCGACACCGTGCTGTGCACGTCGCTGGCCGGCAACGAGATCGGACGCATCGCGAGCTGGGGCACCGGCGACCGCTCCGCAACCGAGTACGGCGCCGCGAGCCCGTGCCACATGATCGACCTGCCCCAGACCTACCTGGAGCCGATCCTCGCGACCAACGCCGCCGAGCGCGGCGCGAAACTGCGCCTGGACACGGAGTTCCTCGACTTCACCCAGGACGCCGACGGCGTCACGGCCCGCTTCCTCGACCGCGTCCGCGGCGACGAGTTCACGCTGCGGGCGCGCTACCTCGTCGGAGCCGACGGTGCGCGCAGCCGCGTCGCCGAGCAGGCCGGGCTGCCGATCGCCGGCGAGACGGGCAAGGCCGGCAGCATGAACATCACGTTCACCGCCGACCTCGGCAAGTACGTGGCGCACCGCCCGAGCGTGCTCTACTGGGTCATGCGGCCCGGCGCCCACCTTGGCGGCATCGGCATGGGCCTGGTCCGCATGGTGCGGCCGTGGAACAAGTGGCTGCTCGTGTGGGGTTACGACATCGCGCAGGCGCCGCCCGAGGTCGACGCGGAAGAGGCGACGCGGATCGTGCGCGACCTCATCGGCGACCCGGAGCTGGAAGTCGAGATCACCTCGACTTCACTGTGGACGGTCAACCACAGCTACGCCACGCAGTACTCCAGCGGCCGCGTGTTCTGCGCGGGCGACGCCGTGCACCGGCACCCGCCGTCCAACGGCCTCGGCTCGAACACGTCGATCCAGGACTCGTACAACCTCGCGTGGAAGCTCGCGATGGTGGTACGCGGCGAGGCGGGCGAGGACCTGCTGGAGACCTACTCGGCCGAGCGCGCGCCGGTGGGCAAGCAGATCGTGGACCGCGCGAACCTGTCACGCGACCAGTTCGGCCCGATCTTCGAAACGCTCGGCATCACCGGCGACACCGACGCCGACGCCATCGCCGCCGGCCTGGCCGCGTGCGAGGCGCCGACCGAGGACGGGGCCCGCAAGCGCCGCCAGCTGGAGAAGGCCATCGAGCTCAAGCACTACGAGTTCAACGCCCACGGCGTGGAGCTGGACCAGCGTTACGCGTCGACCGCGGTGATCCCGGACGGCTCGAGCGGCACAGCTCCGGTGTCCGGCCGGGACCCGGAGCTGTTCCACCAGGCCACGACCACACCGGGCGCGAAGATCCCGCACGTGTGGCTCGTCGGTTCGCACGGGCGCCGGGTGTCCACTTTGGACCTCGTGGGCGCCGGCCGCTGGAGCGTTGTCACCGGCCTGTCGGGCGAGTCCTGGCGCATGGCCGCCGAAAAGGCGGCCGCTGAGCTCGGCCTCGACCTGCGCGTGGTGACCGTGGGAGCCGAGGGCGCCCGCGACTCCTACGGCGACTGGACCCGCGCGAGCGAGATCGACGAAGCCGGCGCGCTGCTGGTCCGCCCGGACGGCTACGTGGCCTGGCGCCAGTCGACCGGCGCCACGGAACCCGAAGCGACGACGGCGCTGCTGGCCGCGCTGAAGACGGTGCTGTCCCGCGCCTGAGCGCTCGATGCCCGGTACCCGCCCGCGGGGTCACTTCGGTGGCTCCGCGGGCGGACCGCGTTACGGGGCCACCGCTTCGTGCGCGACGTTGATCGCGACGCCCGATACTCCTGCGGCTTGGTCAGCCCTGGACCGTCACCGCTGTGAAGGTGACCGGGATCCGCGGCCGGCCCGTGCCGTCGCCGTACGCACTGGCCGACGACGTGTCCACCCCGCCGCGCGCGACCTTGTCGAGCACGCCGAGCCCCGCGTCGGAGACGGTGCCGAACACCGTGTACGTCGGCGGGATGGGCGTGTCGCCGAACATCAGGAAGAACTGGCTGCCGCCGGATGTGGGCTGGCCCGTGTTGGCCAGCGCGACCAGGCCGCGGCCGTAGGTCAGCTGCGGGAAGAACTCGTCGGGCACCGTGTACCCGGGCCCACCCGTGCCGTCGCCGGCCGGGTCGCCGCACTGCAGCATCTGCAGGTCGGTCGTGCCGAGCCGGTGGCAGCTGGTCCCGGTGTAGAAGCCCTCCCTGGCCAGCGTCACGAAACTCGCCACCGTGCACGGCGCGAGCGCGCGGTCCAGCGTCAGCCCGATGTCCCCGGCCGTGGTGGCCAAGGTCGCGCCCACGGTGCCGCTCGCGGGTTGCGGCCCGTCGGCGGGCGGCGTCGCGGGCTTGGCGGCGGGCCCGTTCGGGTCGGCCGGGTAGCTGCAGCTTGACGGGTCAGCCAGCGGCTGCGGGCGGTGCGGCTCCGGCGTACGCGCGGCCGGGATGGAGACGGGCGGCCCGTCGCCCGCCGAGGGCGGAGCAGCGTCCGAAGACGGCGGAGCCGCTACGGAAGCGCCCGGCACGACCTGCCCCACGCCCGCCACCGTGCGCGTCGGGCGGAGGAACCCCGGCGCGACGAACGCGGTCACCCCGAAGGCGACCACGACCACCACCACCGCGCCGAACGCCACCCACGCGCCGGCGCCACTTCGCCGTGGCGGACCGGGCTGCTGCGGCCACGTCATGGACGCCCCCTTCATCAGGCCGCCATTCTGCCCGCCCCGGCTCGCGCGGGGGAACCGGTTACAGCTCCGGCAACGCGGGTGTCTCCAGCCAGGCCGTGAAGAACGGCCGCAGCGAGCGAGCCGCGTAGGCCTCGGCGGAGGCGACGAACTCCTCGGTGCTCACCGTGGCGTGGCGGTGCTCGGCGGTCCACGCCTTGACAAGCGCGAAGAACGCGGGGTCGCCGATCTCGCCGCGCAGGGCGTGCAGCGTGAGCGCGCCGCGTTTGTACACGCGCTCGTCGAACATCCGCCCCACACCCGGATCGCTGATGCGGACGTCGGCCGGCTTGGCCCGCATGCGCGTGTGCCACATCCGCGCCAGCGAGTCGGCCGACTGGCCGCCGGACTCCTCCGACCACAGCCACTCCGCGTACGTCGCGAAGCCCTCGTTGAGCCAGATGTGGCGCCAGTCGGCGACGGTGAGGCTGTTGCCGAACCACTGGTGCGCGAGCTCGTGCGCCACCAGGCGCTCGTAGGTGCGCCGACCGTCGACGTGGTTGGCGCCGAAGATGGACATCCCCTGCGCCTCGATCGGGTCGTCCAGCGCGTCGTCGGTCACGACCACCACGTACTCACCGAACGGGTACGGCCCGAACAGGCGCTGCAGCACGTCCATCATCCGGCCCTGGCGGCCGAAGTCGCGCGCGAACGCCCTGCGCAGCCGCGGCGGCACCGCGGCCCGCTGCGGCACGGTCGACACCACGGACTCGACGGCGCTGGCGCGTCCGAACCCGAGGCGCAGCCGGAACGATCGCGCCTCGGGGTGCGAGAACCAGCCCGCGCCGGGACCGGCCACGAGCTCGACGTCGTCGTAGCGCCCGACCTGCACGCTCATCAGGTAGGTCGCCGTCGGCTCCGGCCGCTCGAACACCCAGGTCGCGGTGCTCGCCGACTGGTAGCGCGACACGAGGTTCCCCGTCACCGCGACCAGGTACGACGACGAGGTCGTCACCGTGACGCGGTAGGTCGCCTTGTCCGCCGGGTGGTCGTTGCACGGGAACCACGACGGAGCGCCGATCGGCTGACTCGCGACGAGCGCGCCGTCGGTGAGTTCGTCCCACCCGATGTCGCCCCAGCGGCTCGGCACCGGCCGCGGGTTGCCGACGTAGCGGACCTCGACACGGAACTCCGTGCCGGCCGCCATCGACCTGGCGGGCTTCACCTGGAGCTTCAGCCCATGCCGGACGAACTTCGCCGGCCGGCCGTCGACGAGCACCCGCGAGACGCGGAACTCGCCGAGGTCGAGCGTCAGCCGCGACAGAGCCTGCGTCGCCACGCAGGTGAGCCCCGCGGTACCGCTGAGCCGGTTGGGCCCGACGCGGTAGTCGAGGTCCAGGTCGTAGTGGCGGACGTGGTAGCCGCCGTTGCCGTGACCGGGGAGGTACGAATCTGCGGAGGTTTCCGCGCCCGGTGCCGGCGCGGCAGCCTTCGAGGTCACCCGAGCAGAACCCCGCTTTCCGTGAGGTGGTCTTGTTCCAGCAGGATCGCGCGGATCTTGACACGCCGCAACGGTTCCGGGCTCACCGACGCCAGGTCGAGATCGGGTTGCCGAGCCAGCGCGTGTCGGCCGGTACCGCGTCGCCACGCGTGACGAGCGAACCCGGGCCCACGGTGGTGCGCGCGCCGATGCTCGCGCCCGGCAGCACGATGCCGTGCGGGCCGAGCGTGGCGCCCTCGTCGAGCTCCACCCGGGACATGCTCATGATCCGGTCGTGGAACAGGTGCGTCTGCACCACGCAGCCGCGGTTGATCGTCGCGCCGTCGCCGAGGCGGACGAGGTCCGACTCCGGCAGCCAGTACGTCTCCAGCCACACGCCGCGCCCGATCTTCACACCCATGGTGCGCAGCCAGGCAGTGAGCAGCGGCGTGCCGCCGACCGAACCGATCAGCCACGGCACGGCGAGCGTCTCGACGAAGGTGTCGGCCAGCTCATTGCGCCACACGAAGGAGCTCCACAACGGGTGCTCGATCGCGCGGAACTTCCCGACCAGCAGCCACTTCACCACGGTCGCGGTGAGCGCGGCGACGACACCGGCGGCCAGCAGCACCGGCCCGGCCAGCAGCGCGGCGATGCCGAAGCCGTAGAGCGAAGCGATCGCCAGCAGCGAGAACGCGACGCCCACGGTGAGGGCGACCCCGCACATCACCGGCACGATCCGGAGCAGCTCCACGAACGCCCGCGCGGCCTTGAGGTGCAGCGCCGGGGTGTAGGTGCGGCTGGTGTCGGCGTCGCCGATCGCCCGGCGGACCGGGAGCGGCGGCATGCCGAGGTAGGACGAGCCCTTCTTGGCCTTCAGCGGCGTCGAGGACAGCACGCCCACGAGGCCGCGCTTGGGCACCGAACGGCCCGGCGCGGTCATGCCCGAGTTGCCCAGGAACGCCTGCTTGCCGATGCGCGCCGGGGCGACGTGCAGCCAGCCGTGGCCCAGCTCGTAGGTCGCGACCATCGTGTCGTCGGCGAGGAACGCGCCGCTGTCGACCTTCGTCATCTTCGGCAGCGCGAGCACGGTCGACGCCTCGACGTTGCGGCCGACCTTCGCGCCGAGCAGGCGCAGCCACACCGGCGTGAACAGGCTGGCGTACAAGGGGAACAGACCTTCGCGGGCCATGCCCATGAGGCGCTCGGTGGCCCACACCTGCCACGCGACGCGGCCGTGGACCGGGTGGTAACCCTCGACCATGCCGACGCCTAGCAGCCGTACGCCGGCCAGCACGAGCAGCGCGTAGGTGAGGAAGTAGGCGACGGTCGCGACCGGGGTGAAGATCAGGGCCTGCGTCACGGCGGCGCCCAGCGTCGGCGCACCCCAGAGCGCGGCGCCCAGCACGGCCACGCCCGGCAGTGCCGCGATGCCCGGCAGGTAGCCGAGCACGACCGATGTCAGGCCGTACACGGTCGCCCAGAACCGCGACCGCGGCGGGCGGCTGGCCGGCCACTTCAGCGCGTCCTTGGCGTCCTTGCCCGAGTGGGCCGCGGGCGAACCCGCCCAGCGCTGCCCGGCGGGCACGGCGCCGCGCACGGTCGACCCGGCGGCGATTTCCGCGCCCTTGCCGACGCGGGCGCCCGGGAACAGGGTGCTGCGCGAACCGATGCGGGCCTCCGCGCCGATCCGGATCTTGCCGATGTGCACGAGGTCGCCGTCGACCCAGTGTCCGGTCAGGTCCACCTCGGGTTCCACGGCGGCACCGCGACCCAGCTTCAGGAAGCCGGTGACCGGCGGCGGCGAGTGCAGGTCCACGTCGTTGGCGACCCGGGCACCGAGCGCCTTGGCATACGTGGTCATCCACGAAGCACCGGCGACGCTGTCCGCGCCGCTGAACTCCGCGAGCTTCTCGGCCGTCCACAGGCGCAGGTGCACACTGCCGCCACGCGGGTAGCTGCCCGGGCGCACGCCCGACAGCAGCACGCGCGCACCGCCCGCGGCGATCGCGATGCGGCCGGCCGGGCTGAACAGCACCAGCCACGCGAGCACGAGCCACGCCCAGTTCAGCGTCGGCGCCCAGGTGACCCCGAGCAGCGACAGCACGTTCGAGGCCACCGCGGCGAGCGTCGCCCAGCGCAGGCCGACGAGGCCCATGAGCGGGAGCATCAGCAGCGTCTGGATCACGCCCGCGCGGCGCGGCGTCGGCGCGATGTCGCGGCGTTCGGTCTCCTGGCCGCTGAGCTTGTCGAGCATCGTGGCCAGCGACCCGAGCTTCGGGTACTGGTAGATGTCGTTGACCGACACCTCGGGGTGGCGGGTGCGGATGCGCGCGATGAGCTGCGCGGCCGTGAGGCTGCCGCCGCCGTGGGTGAAGAAGTCGGCCTTCGGGTCCGTCACGGACACGCCGAGGATCTCCGACCAGCCTTCGGCCAGCCACGCCTCGGTGGCGGACAGGCCGGCGGCTCCGGCGTCCACAGTGGACAGCGGCCACGGCAGTGCGGCACGGTCGACCTTGCCCGAGGTGCGCGTGGGCAGGTCGTCGATCACCGCGAGCAGCGGCACGAGCGCGGCCGGGAGCTGCTCGCGCAGCCGGGTGGCGGCGTCGTCCGAGTCGAAGGTGGCGCCGGCGCTCGGCACGACGTAACCCACGAGGACCTGGTTGCCGGCCTTGGTGCGGCGGACCGCGGCGGCCGCGCCCTGCACGCCGGGCAGCGACTGCAGCGCGGCGTCGACCTCGCCCAGCTCGATGCGGCGGCCGCCGAGCTTCACCTGCTCGTCGAGCCGGCCGAGGAACAGCAGGCCCTCGTGCTCGGCGCGGACCATGTCGCCGCTGCGGTAGGCGCGCTGCCAGCCCAGCGAGGGCAGCGGCGCGAACTTCTGCGCGTCCTTCTCCGCGTCGAGGTAGCGCGCGAGACCGACGCCGCCGATCACGAGCTCACCGGTCTCGCCCATGGCGACCGGGTCACCCGCCTCGTTGACCACGGCCAGCTGCCAGCCCGCGAGCGGCAGGCCGATGCGCACCGGGCCTTCACCGGTCATCTGCGCGGCACAGGCGACGACGGTGGCCTCGGTGGGGCCGTAGGTGTTCCAGACTTCGCGGCCTTCCACGGCCACGCGCTCGGCCAGCTCCGGCGGGCACGCTTCGCCGCCGAAGATGAGCAGGCGCACGTCCTCGAGCGCGTCGGCGGGCCACAGCGCGGCCAGCGTCGGCACGGTGGAGACGACGCTGATGCGCTGCGCGACCAGCCAGGGGCCGAGGTCGACGCCGGTGCGCACCAGGGCGCGCGGCGCGGGCACCAGGCAGGCGCCGTGGCGCCACGCGAGCCACATCTCCTCGCAGGAGGCGTCGAACGCGACGCTCAGGCCCGCGAGCACGCGGTCGCCGGGGCCGACGGGTTCCTCGGTGAGGAACAGCTGCGCCTCGGCGTCCACGAAGGCCGCGGCCGAGGCGTGCGTGACGGCAACGCCCTTGGGCTTGCCGGTGGAGCCGGAGGTGAAGATGATCCACGCGTCGTCGGCCGGGCCGGGGCGGCCGTCGCGGTCGCCCGGGGTGCCGGCGACGGTGATGGTGCCGTCGGTGACGATCGCGGCCACACCGGCTTCGCCGAACACGAGCTCCGCACGCTCTTCGGGGTCGTCCGCGTCGACCGGCACATAGGCGGCGCCGACGGACAGGGTGGCGAGGATCGCGACGTAGAGCTCGGCCGTGCCGGACGAGACGCGGACGCCGACGCGGTCGCCGAGGCCGATGCCGTGGGCCCGCAGGCGGCGGCCGTAGGTCTCGATCTCCTCGAGCAGCCGGCGGTAGGTCAGGGTGGTGGTGCCGTCGTCGATGGCGGCGGCGTTGGGGTGCTGCTCGGCCGTCTCCGTGAGGATCTGGAGCAGCGTGCGCTCGCTGGCGCCGAGGCCGGACCAGAACAGGGCGCGGTCGGTGACCGGCGCGTCGGAGGGAGCGTGGGTCACCTCGGCGACGCACGTCAGAGCGGCGCTCGCGTCGTCGGGGACAGGGACGAGGTCGGTGGTGGGGGCGTGGTCGGCGGTGAGAGTCACCGGGCCACCCCGTCACGCCGCGTAGCCGCGGGTGTCGAAAAAAGGCCGTAAGAAGTCGTACTGAGGGGGCGCAAGCCCATCACTCACCTTCCGCGAGCGTCATTCGGGCTGGCTCTCCGAATGAGGCGCCCGGTGCAGCCATCCACGATACGCGGAGGTGAACGTCAGATAGCGCAAGGGTCACGGTCGAGTGTCGGACGTCACCGGTTCCAGACTCGGTGACAGAGCGCGAAAACGCGCCGGGGAAGCGAACTCCCCCGGCGCGTCCGAACCGCGTCCCGATCAGCGTCCGGCGACGTCAGCGAGTTTTGGCGGCCTTGCCGCCGACCTTGGGTTTCGCCTTCTTCTCGCGCACGCGCACGTTCACCCGCACGGGGCTGCCCTCGAAGCCGAAGCGCTCGCGGAACTTGCGTTCGATGAACCGCCGGTAACCGGCCTCGAGGAACCCGGTGGTGAAAAGAACGAGCGTCGGCGGGCGGATGCCGGCCTGCGTGGCGAAGAGCACCTTCGGCTGCTTGCCGCTGCGCACCGGCGGCGGCGTGGCCGCGATGAGGTCGGAGAGCCACCCGTTGAGCTGACCGGTGGGCACGCGCTGGTCCCACGACTTCAGCGCCGTCCGCAGTGCCGGCGCGAGCTTGCGCACGGACCGGCCGGTGAGCGCGGAGATGTTCACCTTCTCCGCCCACGGCACGCGGACCAGGCCGCGGTCGAGCTCGCGCACCATCGCGTGGCGGCGGTCCTCGTCCACGAGGTCCCACTTGTTGAAGGCGAGCACGAGCGAGCGGCCCGCCTCGACGACCATCGTGAGCACCCGCAGGTCCTGCTCGGACAGCGGCTCGGCGGCGTCGAGCATCACGATCGCGACCTCGGCCGCGTCGATCGCCGTCTTGGTGCGCAGGGAGGCGTAGTACTCGGCGCCGTTGGCGGAGTTCACGCGCTTGCGCAGCCCCGCCGTGTCCACGAACCGCCAGGTCTCGCCGTCGAGGTCGACCAGCGAGTCGACCGGGTCGACGGTGGTGCCGGCGACCGAGTCGACCACCGAGCGCTGCTCGCCCGAGAGCTTGTTGAGCAGGCTCGACTTGCCCACGTTCGGCTTGCCGACGAGCGCGACGCGGCGCGGGCCGGTGCTCACGGTGCCGGCTTCGCGCGGCGCGGTGGGCAGGGCCTCGATGATGGCGTCGAGCAGGTCGCCCGAGCTGCGCCCGTGCAGCGCGCTGACCGGGTGCGGTTCGCCCAGGCCGAGGCGCCACAGCGACGCCGTGTCGGCGAGCAGCCGGTCGTCGTCCACCTTGTTGGCGGCCAGCAGCACCGGCTTCTTCGAGCGCCGCAGCACGCGGGCCACGGCCTCGTCGGTGGCCGTGGCGCCCACGGACGCGTCGAGCACGAGCAGTACGGCGTCGGCCGTCTGCATCGCGATCTCCGCCTGCGCGGCCACGGAGGCCTGCAGGCCGGTCGCGTCGGGCTCCCAGCCGCCGGTGTCGACGAGCGTGAACCGCCGGCCGCCCCAGTAGGCGTCGTAGGCGACGCGGTCGCGGGTCACGCCCGGCACGTCCTGCACCACGGCCTCGCGCCGGCCGAGGATGCGGTTGACCAGCGTGGACTTGCCCACGTTGGGCCTGCCCACCACGGCCAGCACCGGCTGCGCGAGGTTCGCCTGCTCGGCGGCGCCCTCCGCCTCGATCTGCGCGTCGAGCGCGGCGAACTCGGTCTCGTCGGACCAGGTGCCGTCGATCTCTCCGGCACCTTCGAACCCAGCGTCAGTGGCGCCGTCAAACCCTGTCATCGTGTTCCCACTTCACCTACGGCGAGCCGATTCGGTTCTCGGCGCGCCAATCGTCCAAAGTCTTCACGAGCCCCGCGAGCTGCAGGCGCAGCTCCTCGGTGCCCTCTTCCAGGCCGCTCCGGCCCGGGCCCACCTTCGGCGTGAACGGCTCCCCCACGAGGATGTCCACGCGCGGGCGCCAGCGCCGCTTCCCGTCCGCGGGCCTCAGCGTGCCCCGCGTCGCGACCGGCAGCACGGTCGCCCCGGAGGCACGGACCAGCCAGGCCGCGCCCTTCTCGGCCACGCCGACGTCTCCGGCGCCCCGGGTGCCCTCGGGGAAGATGCCGACGACCCCGCCGGCCTTCAGCACGCCGACCGCCGTCATCAGCGGGGTGCGGTCGATCTCGCCCCGCTTGACCGGGATCTGGCCGATCGCCCGCAGGAACCATCCCGCCGCGCCCTTGAACATCTCGGCCTTGACCAGGAACGCCGAACGCCGCGGCAGCATTCCGAAAATCAGCTGCGGCTCGATCATGGAGCTGTGGTTGGCGATCACCACGACCGGGCCGGCGTCGGGCATCCGGTCGCGCCCGTGCACGCGGATCCGGAAGACCGACCGCAGATGGTACCGCCCGAAGACCCGACCGGCGTCGTGCAGGAGGCCGATCGCACCCTCGGGGAGAGCGCCACCGGTCATGCGCGCGCCTCGGCCTCGGCTCCGGCGGGGCAGTCGTCGAGCAGGCCGCGGCGGCAGGCCAGCTCGGACAGCGCGACGATCACCTGGTCGATGGACAGCTCCGAGGTGTCGACCGGCACGGCGTCCGCGGCCGCGCGCAACGGCGACGTCGTGCGCGTGGAGTCGAGGCGATCGCGGCGTTCGACGGACTGGCGGGCGGCCTCGACGCTCGTCACGCGCCCGGCGGCGCTGTCCTGCCCGCTGCGGCGCGCGGCGCGGACGTCTGCCGACGCCGTGAGGTAGACCTTGAGCGGCGACTCGGGCGCCACGACCGTGCCGATGTCCCGGCCTTCCACGACGATGCCCCCGGTGTCGGCCAGCACGTCGGCGATGATCCGGCGCTGGCGGGCCACGAGCAGCTCGCGCACCTGCGGCACCGCGGAGACGGCGGACACGGCCTGCGTGACCTCTGGCCCGCGGATGTCGGCGGCCACGTCTTCGTCGCCGAGGCGCACCTCGGGCCGCTCGGGGCTGGTGCCGATGCTGAAGCGCACGTCGTGGGCGAGGTGACCGACGGCGTCGGTGTCGGCCGGGTCGGTGCCCGCGCGCAGCACGGCGAGCGTCACGAGCCGGTACATCGCGCCGGTGTCGAGGTAGCCCGCGCCGAGCCGGTCGGCGAGCTTGCGCGCGACCGTGGTCTTGCCGGTTCCCGACGGGCCGTCCAGCGCGACCACACCACGTAGGGCTCCCGTCACCGAAACTCTCCTCGCGTTCGTCGTGCCGTGTTCGATCGGCGTTGCGTGATCGGCGTTCATTCTGCCCGCCGCCCGGCACAGCCGGTGAGGCGGCTCTGCCGGGGTGTTCGCCCGGGTCGGGCAACCCGTCCGACAAACGCGCCAGGCCGGGCCGCTCAGCCGCCGGAGCGCGACACCAGCACGACCGGCCATGGGCAGTGTCACTAGCACAGCTAGACAATCTAGCGGCATTAAGTTAGCGTCGGCCCAGTTCCTAGCACCGCTAGATTTACTGGAGGGCCCCGTGCTCGTCGCCGCCTACGTCATCGCCGGAATCGTCGCGATCGGCATCGTCTACGTGGGGCTGAGTTACCTGCTGGCGCCGGAGAAGACCGCCGCCGGCTTCGGCCTCGCCACGATCCCGACCGGCACGACGGCGTTCTTCCACATCAAAGGCGTGCGTGACATCGCGTCCGGGCTGGTGGTGGGCGCGGCCATGCTCGCGGGCGGCCCGCACGTCCTCGGCTGGATCCTGCTCGCCGAGGCGTTCATCCCCGCCGGCGACATGCTGATCATCCTGCGCCACAAGGGAAGCCGGGCGATCGCGTTCTCCGTCCACGGCGCGACGGCGGCCGTGATGGTCGTGGCGACACTCCTGCTCGAACTCGCCTGACCGCGGCCGGTCAGCGGGTGCGGTCCAGCCAGCCGCTGATGCGGTCGTTGAGCTCCTTCGGCCGCTCGACGAGCATGAAGTGGCCGACGCCCTCGATCAGCTCCGACTCGGAGCCCGGCCCGCCGAACTCCTTCACCCGCTCGACCTGGGCCGCGGTCATGCCGTGGCAACCGTCGTTGGTGCCGTGCAGGTAGAGCAGCGGCTGGGGCGCGCTGCCACCCCACGCCGCCGCCTGCTCGGCGATCCACTCGGGGGTGCCGAAGCGCGTCGGGTCGAACTGGCCCCAGTAGTAGCCCAGTGCGGCGTGCAGGTGGTCGGGATCGGCGAGCGCGGCCCGGAGGTAGCCCAGGTCTTCGTCGGCCGGGTAACCGGGAGACCAGTCTCCCCAGATGTCGCGGATGAAGGCGAAGTCGTCCTGGCGGATCCGGTCCTCGATCACCCGCTGCATCTGGAAGTACCAGAAGTAGAAGCTGCGCTTGATCTGCGCGTAGGTGCCCAGGTTCTCGCCGAAGATCTCGAACGGCGGGATGTTGAGGATCACCGCGCGGCCCCACAGCTCGGGAGCGCGCCCGAGCGCGCCCCACGCCCCGACCGCGCCCCAGTCGTGCGCCACCAGCAGCGCGTCCGGACCACCGCCGAGCGCCCGCGTCAGCGCGATCTGGTCGGCGACCATCACGCTGGAGTGCACGAAGTGGCGCAGCGGCGGCAGTTCCGTCGGCGCGAACCCGCGCACGAAGGGCGCGACCGCGTGGAACCCGGCCGCGGCGAGCGCGGGCAGCAGGTGGCGGTAGGTGAAGGGCGTGTCCGGGAACCCGTGCATGCACAACGCGAGCGGGCCCTCACCGGCCTCGAGGTACTCGAACGTGATCCCGTTCGCGGTGACGCGGTCGCGTGCGAACTCGGCCATCGCGGCCTCCTCCCACCACGGGGAACCCTAGGTGAGCCCGGCCGGGGTGCTCCAGACCTGTTCGGGGCGGGAATTTCACCAGGGCCACCACGGTCGGCGACGCACGCGGCGGTCGTGACCAGTCGGCTGCCGGAGCTCGCCTGAGCCTCGCGAATCGGACAGTGGGCTACCGTGGCCGGTGTGAACGTGGAAGTGACTCCCCTGCCCGGAATCGGTGTCCGGAAGGACTTCGCCACGCGTGCGGGACGGCGCATCGGCGTCGTGACCCAGCGGGACGGCAAGATCGAGCTGATCGTGTCCAAGGCCGACGACGTCGACGCCTGCCTCGCCTCGCTGCCGCTCACCGCGGACGAGGCCGGCGCGCTGGCCAACCTGCTCGGCGCGCCGCAGCTCGTCGCACAGCTCACCGAAGAGCACCGCGAACTGCCCGGCATCCACACGCGCCAGCTGCCGATCACCGAGGACGGGCTGTTCGACGGCCGCACACTCGGCGACACGGCGATGCGCACCCGCACCAGCGTGTCGGTGGTCGCGGTGGCGCGCGCGGGCCAGGTGCACCCGTCGCCGACACCCGACTTCACCTTCACCGCGGGCGACCTGCTGGTCGCGGTCGGGACGTCCGAAGGTCTGGACGCCGCCGCCAAAATCCTCAAGCAAGGCTGATGGACCACACCGCGCTGTCCCTGATCGAACTCGGCGGGGTCTTCTTCGTGCTCGGCGTGCTGGGCAGGCTCGCCGGCCGGATCGGGCTCTCCCCCATCCCGCTCTACCTGCTCGGCGGCCTGTGCTTCGGCTCCGGCGGCCTCATCCCGCTCACCGACATCGGCGACTTCACGCACCTGGCCAGCGAGATCGGCGTGGTGCTGCTGCTCCTGCTGCTAGGGCTGGAGTACTCGGCGGCGGAGCTGTTCACGGGCCTGCGCCGCTCGTGGACGGCGGGCCTGCTCGACATCGTGCTCAACGCGCTGCCCGGCGCGGCCGTGGCGCTGCTGCTGGGCTGGGGCCCGATCGGCGCGATCGTGATGGCGGGCGTCACCTACATCTCCTCGTCCGGCATCGTCGCGAAGGTGCTCGGCGACCTCGGCCGCCTCGGTAACCGCGAAACGCCGGTGGTGCTGTCGATCCTCGTGTTCGAGGACCTCGTGATGGCGCTGTACCTGCCGATCCTCACCGCGATCCTCGGCGGCGTCAGCTTCCTCGGCGGCCTCGAAGCGGTCGGTATCTCGTTGCTGGTGATCACCGTGGTGCTGGTGATCGCGCTGAAGTTCGGCCGCTACGTCTCCGCGATCGTGGACAGCGACGACCGTGAGGTGTTCCTGCTCAAGATCCTCGGCGCCGCACTGCTCGTCGCGGGCCTCGCGTCGGCGATGCAGGTCTCGGCCGCCGTCGGCGCGTTCCTGCTCGGCATCGCCGTGTCCGGCTCGACAGCCCACAACGCCACGCGCCTGCTCGAACCCCTGCGCGACCTGTTCGCGGCGGTGTTCTTCGTGGTGTTCGGCCTGAACACCGACCCGGCGTCGATCCCGCCGGTGCTCGGCTGGGCCGTGGTGCTGGCGTTGGTGACCACGCTGACCAAGGTCGGCACGGGCTGGTGGGCCGCGCGAAGACAGGGCATCGGCAAACTGGGCCGCGCCCGCGCCGGCGCGGCCCTGGTGGCGCGCGGCGAGTTCTCCATCGTGATCGCCGGCCTCGCCGTCACCGCCGGCGCGGTCGACGGCGAGCTCGCCGCCCTGGCCACCGCCTACGTCCTGCTCATGGCGATCCTCGGCCCCACGGCGGCGCGGATCGTGGAGCCGGTGGCCCGGGCGCTGCAACGCAAACCGCGCGAGCAGCGGACGGAAGCCACCGCCTGACTCGTGAGCGGTGGCGCCGGCGAGAAACCGGCGTCACCGCTCACCAACCCATCAGCGCAGGTCGAGCTGCGGCCGGTTCGCCACCGACGACAGGGCGGTGCGCGGCAACGCCGCACCCGGGCCGGCCGGTGCGGTGCCCACCAGTGGCACCTGCACCGACGTCTTCGCGAGGTCGATCGTCAGCTTCGGGCCCTTCGCCGGGCCCGTGATGAAGTCGGCGTCGGTGCCGCCGATGACGAGCGCCAGCGTGTGGCTCGCGGGCACGACGTGGTCGGTGGTCGCCAGCCGGAAGGTCATCGTGTACGGCTTGCCGGGCGTGAGCGGCGACTCCTTGCTCAGCGACCGGTAGTTCGCCAGGTCCGCCCAGCCGCGGCTGATCACCGTGAAGCCGACGTTCGTGGTGTCGGCGCTGGTCACTTTGTAACAAGCGTCGTCGCCGGGCGCGGTGGAGCCCCAGCACGTCTCGGTGGTGCCGGTCTTGATGCCCTCGCCGCCCGCGGAGTAGTTGCGGATGCTGGCGGGCCCGTAGTCCACCAGCATCGCCGAGAGCCGGGCCGACGACGTGCTCGGCGTGGCCGTGACGGTGATCGACGACGTGCCCGAAACCTGCAACGGCGTGGAAAGCGAGCCGGTGCTGTAGAGCACGCGGTTGGGCGAGGTCGCCGACGGGGTGGCCGCCCAGCCGTTCTCGCTGCCGTCGAGGTTGTCGGTGAACGACGCCGTGCCCGACGTCGCCGCCGTGCTCAGCGTGCCGACACCCGCGGTGGCGCCGGCGTGCGGGCGCAGCGTGGTCGCCTTCACGCCCGCCGCCGGGTACGAGGACTGGTCGGCCCACTGGTCCGGCTGCCGCTCGACAGTCGCCATCGGCTGCGTCTCGATGCCGTTGTCGACGCCCATCAGGTAGTGGTCGAACCACTGGTGCAGCGTGTCCACCCACTCGGCGCGGCGGTAGTCGAACGGGTCGACGTGGCCGGTCTGCGCGAGCCAGATCTTGCGCTGCACACCGGCTTTCCCGAGCGCGTCCCACCACTGGCCGAAGTTGATCGTCTTCACGTTCAGGTCGTTCACGCCGTGCGAGACGAACACGCTCGCGTGCACGTTCTTCGCCTGCGCCGCGTAGTCGCGCTCGGCCCAGAACGGGCCGTAGTCGCCGTTGGCGGTGGCGCCCTTGGCGAGCTTCGCGTTCTGCGCCGAGCAGTCCTGGCCGCCGTTGCGCGTCTCGACGGTCTCGGCCAGCCCGTCCGGGTCGAAGCCGAACGACGCGCCGTCGGAACGGTAGTAGTCGTACCAGGAGCTGATCGCGGAGATGGGGACGATCGTCTTCAGCCCGGCGACGCCCGTGGCGGCCACGCCGTTGGCGATGGTGCCGTCGTAGGACTTGCCGATCATGCCGACGCCGCCGTCGCTCCAGCTCGCCGCGACCTTGCTTCCGCCGGATTTCGCGCTGTAGCCGGTGGCGCGCCCGTTGAGCCAGTCGACGACCTTCTTCGCCGACTGCACGTCGGACGCGCCGCCGACGTCGACGCAGCCGGTGGACCGGTTGGTGCCGGCCAGGTCCACGAGCACGACCGCGTAGCCGCGCGGCACGAAGTAGTTGTCGTAGTACAGCGGGAACCCGACCGGACGGCCCTGCTGGTCGTAGGTCTTGAACTCGCTCTCGTTGCCACGCCCGAGCGAGGAGTAGTACGGGCTGGCGTCCATGATCACGGGGATCTTGCGGCCCTGCGCCGCGGGTTCGGCCGGCCGCACGATGTCGGCGGCCACGCGGTCGGGTTTGCCGTCGCCGTCCCCGTCGCGCCCGACGTCGACCCACGCCGTTTCGCGGATCGCGCCGGCGAAGTCGTACACGGGTTCGGAGCCGACGGCGGGTCGTTGCGCCGCCGACGCCGCCTGCACCGGAACCACGAGCCCCGCGGCCACGACCACCGCCGCGCACAGCCCTCTGAACACCCGCATCCTGCGTCCCCTCCAGCCGTCTCGCCGAATTCGATCAAGCTAGGAGGACGCGGACGCGGTGCGCCAGGGCGGAAAGTGGGGACCGGAGCGGGAAACCCCCGAACGGCTTACAGGTCGACGTTGCGGTACAGGGAGCCGACCTCACCGCGGTTGAGCCGGCGGATCGTGCCGGGGCGCTGGGCGCCCAGCTGCACGTCGCCGATCGCCGTGCGCACGAGCTTGCGCACGGGGTGCCCGGTCGAGGCCATGAGCCGGCGCACGATGTGCTTGCGGCCCTCGTGGATCACGAGCTCGATCATGCTCCGGCCGGAGTGCATGTCCTTCACGCGGAACTGGTCGACCTTCACGATCCCGTCGGGCAGCTCCCAGCCCGCGCGCAGCTCCTTGCCGAGCCCGCGCGGCACGAGCCCCTCGACCTCGGCGAAGTAGGTCTTGAGCACGTTGTACGACGGGTGCATCAGCCGGTGGCCGAGGTCGCCGTCGTTGGTGAGCAGCAGCAGGCCTTCGGTGTTCTCGTCGAGCCGGCCCACGTGGACGACGCCGGGGGTCTCCTCCCAGCGGCCGCGCAGGTAGTCGCCGACGCACGGGCGGCCGCGGTCGTCCGACATCGTCGAGTGCACGCCCTTGGGCTTGTTGAAGGCGAGGTACACGAGGTCGTCGCGCAGGTTCACGCGCGTGCCGTCGACGTGGATCACGGCCTCGACCGGGTCGACGCGGCGGCCCAGCTCGGTGACGATCTGGCCGTCCACCTCCACCCGGCCCTCCACGATCAGGTCCTCGGCCGCGCGCCGCGAGGCGATGCCGGCCTGGGAGAGGACCTTCTGCAGCCGGACGCCGTCGGGGTGCTGGTCAGATGTCATCGATGGTGTCCACTTCGGGTAGCAGCGGAGCGATCGGGGGCAGGTCGTTCAGCGACGACAGCCCCAGTCGCTCCAGGAACAGCTCGGTCGTCACGTACAGCGTGCCCGTCGTCTCGGGGTCGGTCCCCATCTCTTCGATGAGGCCGCGGGCCAGCAGGGTGCGGATCACGCCGTCGACGTTGACCCCGCGCACCGCGGCGACCCTGGCCCTGGTCACCGGCTGCCGGTACGCGATCACGGCGAGGCTCTCCAGCGCGGCCCGGGTCAGCTTCGACCGCTGGCCGTCGAGCAGGAGCTTCTCCACGAACGGGGCGTACGTGTCCCTAGTGTAGAACCGCCACCCCTCACCGACGCGCCGCAGGTCGATCCCGCTGCCCCGCTCGGTGAGCCGCTGCGCCATCGTCCGCAGCGCGACGGTGACCCGCGCCACCGGCTGCTCCACGGTCTCGGCCAGCATTTGCTCACCCGCCGGCGAGTCGACGACGAGCAGCAGCGCCTCGAGCGCGGCCTCCAGCGCTTCGTCGGACGTCACATCGGGCAGGTCACTCGCGTCCCCGGCGGCGACGAGGTCTTCGTCCTCCGCCGGCGCGGGTTCGGCCTGCTCGCTGGCCTCGGAAGTCTCGGGGGTTCCAGGGCTCTCGGGGGTCTCGGCGTCGGAGTCGGTTCCCGGCCCGTCGCTCAGCTCAGCCGGCTCGGGCTCTGGGAGCGCCTCACCCGCCTCAGCGGTATCAGACCCGGTGGCGGCCTCGCCCTCGATCGCCTCAACGGCATCAGGCTCGGCCTCAACCTCGCTCGCCTCAGCCTCCTCAGGCGTGCTGTCGCCTTCGGCCGCTTCGCCGAGCACGCTGGACGAAGCCTCGGCCACGCCCTCCTGCGGCGACTCTTCCTGCGACTCCTCCGGCGCGGCACCGGGTTCGGCCGGCTCGGCCACCGACGTCTCCGTCGGCACGACCTCGTCGAGGTCGATCGCTTCCACGGCCGGCGCGCGGTCGTCTTCGGTGCTCACCCGTACTCCTCTTCGTCGGCCGCCGCGCGGTCGTGGTCCGCGGCGACCGAGGCCTCCGCGACGCTGCCGCCGGTCCAGCGCACGTGGAGCTCGGCGAGCGCCTCGAGCTGCTCGAACTGCACCGTCGACTCGCGGTACAGCTCCAGCAGCGCGAGGAACCGCGCGACGATCTCCACGGTGTGCTCGCAGTCCTCCACGAGCTCCTTGAACGTGGCCTGTCCCACCTCGGCGAGCTTGAGCCGCAGCAGCGCCGCGTGCTCGCGCACGGACACCCGGCCCATGTGCAGGTGCGCGAGCGACACCGTCGGCTTCGGCTTCGGCTTGAAGACCGAGACGGCGATGTCCGCGAACTTCTCCGGCGTCACGCCGAGCATCACCTCGGGCAGCAGCCCGACGTAGCGCTCCTCCAGCGCCACCGAGCGCGGGTAGCGCCGCAGCGCGCCCTGCTCCAGCTCGCCGAACAGCGCCGCCACCTGCTTGTACGCGCGGTACTGCAGCACGCGCGCGAAGAGCAGGTCGCGGGCCTCCAGGAGCGCGAGGTCGTCCTCGTTCTCCACCTCCGCCGAGGGCAGCAGCCGCGCGGCCTTGAGGTCCAGCAGGGTCGCGGCGATGACCAGGAACTCCGTGGTCTCGTCGAGGTTCCAGTCGGACCCGAGGGCGCGCGTGTAGGCGATGAAGTCGTCGGTGACCGTGTGCAGCGCGACCTCGGTGACGTCGAGCTGGTGCTGCGAGATCAGCTGCAGTAGCAGGTCGAACGGCCCCTCGAAGTTCTTCAGGCGCACCTTGAACTTCGAGGTGCTGAGCTCCTCGGCGTAGGCCGCCGGGATCGTCCCGCCGTGCACGGTCTCGTGCTCGACCGGCTTCTCCTCCTGGCCCGGCGCCTCTTCCGGGTCCGGACTCTCGCCCTGACCCGCACTTTCGCCCTGACCCGCCGTCTCGCTCCGACCCGAAGTTTCGTCCGGGCTCGGAGTCTGGTGCTGGATCGGCGTCTCGGTACCCGGGGCCGCGGCGTCCGGCTCCGGCTGCTCGGCCGATGCCGGTTCGTCCATCAGCCCTCGGTTCCGCCTTCTTCTTCCATCGCCTGCAATCGCTGGACCAGCACCGAATCCTCGCCGCGCTGGTCGAAGTCCGCGATCAGCACCGCCACGGCCTCGCGCACCAGGCGGCCGCGGTCGACCACGAGGTTGTGCTTGGCCCGCAGGTTCAGTCGGGTCTGCTCCATCGCGAGCAGCTCGTCACCCGAGACGTACACGGTGATCTTCGCGTCGTGCTTCGTGCGGCCGGAGCCGCTGCGCGCGGCGGCGCGGCTGAGCTGGTCGGCGTCCGCGCTCTTCTTCGGGAGCGGTTCGGCCGGGGCAGGCGCCGCCGGGCGCTCGATTGCCGGGCTGGCAGGACTGGAGGTGAGGCGGAAGAGTTCCGACGCTCCGGGCAGGGAAGCGCGCCTGCTCACCGAGCGATCACCTCGCGAGCCAACGCGCGATAGGCTGCCGCGCCGGCCGACTTGGGGGCCCAGGTCGTGATCGGCTCACCCGCGACCGTCGTCTCGGGGAACCGCACGGTGCGGTTGATCACCGTGTCGAACACGATGTCGCCGAATGCCTCCACCACGCGAGCCATGACCTCCTTCGAGTGCAGGGTTCTCGGGTCGTACATCGTGGCGAGAATCCCCGTGATGTCCAATTTGGGGTTGAGGCGTTCCTGCACCTTCTCGATCGTGTCGATCAGGAGCGCGACGCCTCGCAGACTGAAGAACTCGCACTCCAGGGGGATGATCACACCGTCCGCGGCGGTCAATGCGTTCACCGTCAACAGGCCGAGCGAGGGCTGGCAGTCGACAAGAACATAGTCGTAGTCGTTCATGACCGGACGAAGGACCCGTAACAACGTGTGTTCGCGCCCTACCTCTGCGACGAGCTGGACCTCCGCCGCGGACAGGTCGATGTTGCTCGGCAGCAGGTCAACGCCGTCGACGCGGGTTTTGCGGAGCACGTCCTCGATGCCGACGGAGCGCTCCATGATGACGTTGTAGACGGTCTGGTCCAGCTCGTGCGGCTGGATGCCGAGACCCACCGACAGGGCGCCCTGCGGGTCGAAGTCCACGAGCAGCACCCGGCGCCCGCACTCGGCGAGCGCCGCGCCCAGGTTGATGGTCGACGTGGTCTTGCCGACGCCGCCCTTCTGGTTGCACATGGCGAGTACCTTGGCCGGGCCGTGGTGGTCCAGCGGCGCCGGTTCGGGGATCTCGCGCAGCGGCCGTCCGGTGGGGCCGATGCCGCTCTCTTCGCGCTCCTTGGCGCGCGCCCGGGCTCTCTCGGCGCGGCTCAGGCGCGGGCTTTCGGACTCGTCGCCGTCGTGGTTCGCGGGGGTGGCGATCTTCGCCTGGGAGAGGTTCGCCGCGGCCGAACCGGCGGACGCGGCCGGGCGCTCCGGCTGGTTCGGTGTCGACATGGCGGGAAAGCTCCTTGTTTCGGCGGTCCCGGGCAGCCTATGCGGGGAGTCGGAGCCCCGGCAAAGCGCCGCGCCGGGCCGGTCGCGCGAAGTCACCACTGGTGGCTGATGCCCTGAGGCCGGTTCAGCCCAGTGCGCGCGGGTGCGCAGTGGCGTAGACCTCGCGCAGCGTGTTGACCGTGACGAGCGTGTAGACCTGCGTCGTCGTCACCGAGGCGTGGCCCAGCAGCTCCTGCACCACGCGCACGTCGGCGCCGCCTTCGAGCAGGTGCGTGGCGAACGAGTGGCGCAGGGTGTGCGGCGAGACGTCGGCGGTGATCCCCGCGCGTTCGGCGGTGTCTTTGAGGACCTGCCACGCGCTCTGCCGGGAAAGCCTGCTGCCGCGCACGTTGAGGAACATCGCGGACGTGCCGCGCCCGTGCGCCGCGAGCACCGGGCGCGCCCGCACGAGGTACGCGTGGAGCGCCTCCACCGCGGGGCGGCCGATCGGGACGAGCCGCTGTTTGCCGCCCTTGCCATCGAGCAGCACCGTGCGGTCGGTGTCGTCGACGTCGTCCACGTCGAGCCCGACGGCTTCGGAGATCCGGGCGCCGGTGGAGTAGAGCAGCTCGAGCAGCGCCCGGTCGCGCAGCGCGCGCTCGCCGTCGGGCGGCGGGGTCTCGAGCAGCTTGAGGACATCGGTCACGGGCAGCGCCTTGGGCAGCCGCTTCGCCGCCGCGGGCGGGCGGACCTCGCGGGCGGGGTCGTGCTCGGTGATGCCGTCGGCGTGGGCGAACTTGTGCAGCCCGCGCACGGCGACCAGCGCCCGCGCGGCCGAGGACGCGGCGAGCGGCCGGTGCTCCTCGTCGCCTTCGCGCAAGGCCGCGCCGAACGACGTGACGTGCGCCGGGGTCACGGCCGGGAACCGCGTGACGTCCGCGGCGGCGAGGTGCGCGGCGTAGCGGCGCAGGTCGCGGGCGTAGCTGTCGAGCGTGTTGCGGGCGGTGCCGCGCTCGACCACGAGGTGGTCCAGGTACGCGGCGATCACGTCGCCCACCGCGGTCCTGCCCGTGCCCGTCACGGGGTCACACTCTAGGCGGCCGGGCCGTCCGTGCCCGCCGACGCGCGGCGGGCACGGACGGGCAGATCAGCCTTCCGCTCGGCGCCGGGCGAAACGGGTGGGCCGGTCGCGCCACGGCGCGTCGGCCGGACGGGCCTTCGCCGCGCCGGTGAGCACCGCGTGCGCGGCCAGCACACCCGAGACGGTCGCGCCGTTCACCAGCTCACCCGAGAGCGCCATGGCGACGGCTTCGGCGAGCGGGAACTTCTTCACGACGAGGTCGGCCTCCTCCTCGCCGAGCACCTCACGGTCCACTTCGGACAGACCGCGCGCGAGGAACACGCGCACGACCTCGTCGGTGAACCCGGGCGAGGCGGCCACGTCCACGAGCGTCGACCACTCGCCCGCCGCCAGCCCGACCTCTTCCACGAGCTCGCGCTTCGCCGCGTCGACGGGGTCCTCCCCCGGCTTGTCGATCAGGCCGGCCGGCAGCTCCCACAACCGGTGCCCGAGCGGGTGCCGGTACTGGTGGACCATCGTGACCGCGTCCTCGGCGTCGAGCGTGAGGATCGCGACGGCACCGAGGTGCTCCACGACCTCGCGCTTCGCCGTCTCGCCGCCGGGCATCACCACGTCGTCGACCCGCAGGCCGACGACGCGTCCGATGTGGACGACCTGGCTGCCGGCGACCGAGAACTCGTGCTTGCCGGGCTCGGTCACCGGGCCGCCACGGGCGCCTCGGCGAGCTCCACCGGCAGCCGCTCGGCGACCTTGCGGTCCACCACGGCCTTCACGAACGCGCTGAAGAGCGGGTGCGGCCGCGTCGGGCGGCTCTTGAGCTCCGGGTGCGCCTGCGTGCCGACGAAGAACGGGTGCACGTCGGCCGGCAGCTCCACGAACTCGACCAGGCGGTCGTCGGGCGAGGTGCCGGAGAAGACGAGCCCGGCGTCGGAGAGCTGCTTGCGGTAGGTGTTGTTGACCTCGTAACGGTGGCGGTGGCGCTCGGAGACCTCGGTGCTGCCGTAGGCCTTCGCGACCTGCGAACCCGGCTTGAGCTTCGCCGGGTACGCGCCCAGGCGCATCGTGCCGCCCATGTCGCGCTCGCCCGCGACCACGTCGCGCTGGTCGGCCATCGTCGAGATCACCGCGTGCTCGGTGTTCTCGTCGAATTCCGCCGAGTTGGCGTCCGCGATGCCCGCCAGGTGCCGCGCGCCCTCGATGACCATGCACTGCAGGCCGAGACACAGCCCGAGCAGCGGCACGCCACGCGTGCGCGCGTACTCGATCGCGCCGACCTTGCCCTCGATGCCGCGGATGCCGAACCCGCCGGGGATCAGCACGCCGTCCACATCGGACAGCACCGAAGCGGCGCCCGACGCGGTCTGCGCGTCGTCCGAGGCGACCCACACGATCTCGACCTTGGCGCGATGGGCGAACCCGCCCGCGCGCAAGGCCTCCGTGACCGACAGGTACGCGTCGGGCAGGTCGATGTACTTGCCCACCACGGCGATCCGCACCGTCTCGCTCGGGTTGTGCACCCGGTTGAGCAGGTCGCCCCACACCGTCCAGTCGACGTCGCGGAACGGCAGGCCCAGGCGGCGCACCACGTAGGCGTCGAGCGCCTCGCCGTGCAGCACCTTGGGGATGTCGTAGATCGAGCGTGCGTCCGGGCAGGCGATGACCGCCTCCGAGTCGACGTCGCACATCAGGCCGATCTTGCGCTTGAGGTCCTCGGGGATCTCCCGGTCGGCCCGGCAGACCAGCGCGTCGGGCTGGATGCCGATGTTGCGCAGCGCGGCCACGGAGTGCTGGGTCGGCTTGGTCTTGAGCTCACCCGACGGCGCGAGGTAGGGCACGAGCGACACGTGCAGGAAGAAGCAGTGGTCCCGCCCGACGTCGTGGCGCACCTGGCGGCACGCCTCGAGGAACGGCAGCGACTCGATGTCGCCGACCGTGCCGCCGACCTCGGTGATGACCACGTCCGGGGTGTTCCCGTGCTCGTCCGGACCGGCCGCGGCGGTGATGCGCGACTTGATCTCGTCCGTGATGTGCGGGATGACCTGAACCGTGTCGCCGAGGTACTCGCCGCGGCGTTCCTTGGCGATGACCTCCGAGTAGACCTGGCCGGTCGTGACGTTGGCCTTGCCGTCGAGGTCCCGATCGAGGAACCGCTCGTAGTGCCCGATGTCGAGGTCCGTCTCCGCACCGTCGTCGGTGACGAACACCTCACCGTGCTGGAACGGGTTCATCGTCCCGGGGTCGACATTGAGATAGGGGTCGAGCTTCTGCATCGTGACGCGAAGCCCGCGTGCGGTAAGGAGCTGGCCGAGGCTCGAGGCCGTCAAACCCTTACCGAGAGAGGAGGCGACGCCTCCGGTGACAAAGACAAACTTGGTAGCCCGCGACTGATGTCCCACGGGCCGCCAGCATATCGCACGCACGCCGATCCGCGCGTTCGCGCCCGTTCACGGCGCGGCGTCGATCACGGGGACCACCACGCTAGGCTTCGGTGCGTGACGGATGCGCACGAAAACCACTGGGCCGCGCCGGTCGCGGCGGCGGCACTCGACGCGCGGGTGCGCGTCCCGGGCTCGAAGTCGATCACGAACCGCGCCTACGTGCTGGCCGCGCTCGCGGGCGCACCCACGCGGGTGCGCGTGCCGCTCGACTCGCGCGACACGCGGCTCATGCTCGGCGCGCTGGCCTCGCTGGGCGCGCGGTCGGAGGAGACCGCCGACGGTTTCCTCGTCTACCCGCTCGGCACGACCGGCAGCAGCCACGGCGAGCCGGTGGAGGTCACCCTCGGCAACGCCGGCACCGTCGCCCGCTTCACGCCGGCGCTCGCCGCGCTCGGCGACTCCCCCGTGCTCTTCGACGGCGACGAGGCCATCCGCCGCCGCCCGATCGGCCCGCTGCTGGCCGCGTTGCGCCGCCTCGGCGTGCGCATCGACGATGACGGCCGCGGCGCCCCGCCCTTCACCGTCCACGGCGACGGCGGGGTCCGCGGCGGCACGGTCGACCTCGACTCGTCGGCGTCGAGCCAGTTCCTCTCCGCGCTGCTGCTGGCCGGTCCCGCCTTCGACCGCGGCGTGACCGTGCGTCTGGTCGGCGACGCGCCACCGAGCGAGCCGCACATCGCGATGACGCTCGACATGCTGCACCGCTTCGGCGCCACCGTGGAGCGCGAAGGCGCGGAGTTCCACGTCGCGCCGGCGAAGCTGTCGTGCCCCGAGTACGTCGTGGAGCCGGACCTGTCCACGGCCGCGCCCTTCGTGGCCGCCGCCGTGGCCGCGGGCGGCACCGTGCGCGTCGCGGGCTGGCCGAGCACCACGACCCAGCCGGGCGACTGGCTGCGGAGCTTCCTGCCCGCGCTCGGCGCGTCGGTCCGGCTCGAGGACGGCGGCCTCGCCGTCACCGGCGGCTCGCGCATCCCGGGGGTCGAGCTCGACCTGCACGAGGTCGGCGAGCTGACCCCGGTGGTCGCCGCGCTGCTCTGCTTCGCCGACGGCCCGTCGGTGATCAGCGGCGTCGCGCACCTGCGCGGCCACGAGACCGACCGGATCACCGCGCTGGCCACGGAGCTGTCGGCGCTGGGTGGCGACGTGTCCGAAACGGACGACGGCCTGCGCATCACGCCGGCCCCGCTGCACGGCGGCGTCTTCCGCACCTACGACGACCACCGCCTGGTCATGGCCGCGGCCGTGCTGGGCCTGCGCGTGCCCGGCATCCACGTCGAAAACCCCGCCACGGTGGGGAAAACGTTCCCGGCGTTCGTCGAGACGTGGACCGGGATGCTCGGCTCAGGCCAGTAATTTGGCCCCGCCTTCGGCAGGGCGTGCGAGATCGCCTTCAAGCGATCTCGCGGGTGGGTTGCGGCCACGGCCGGCCACGCGCGGCCGCACCAGCGCCCAGGACGAGCGAGCGGCTCCCGCGCGGCTCGAAGACCGCGGTCGGCGCGTCGGCGGAGGGTCCGGCCGGCACCATCGCGTGCAGCCGCGAAGGAGCGCGGGAGCTGCTCGACGTGCCGGTCGTCGACATCACCGAGGCCGCCGCGCACTTCGCGTGCCTGCTGGGCCGCCGCTGCGGCGTGGTGACCACCCTCGACCGCACGTGCGGGCTCATCGAGGACAGCCGGCATGACGAGCCTCGCCCCGTAGCTCTCCGCCGCACTCGACGTGCCCGTGGTCGACGGCGTCGCCGCGGCCGTGCGGCTGGCCGAATCCCTGGTGGCGCTGGGTCTCACGACCAGCCGCGCGGGTTCCTACGCCGCCCCGTTGCCTAAGCGGCGGCGGTGGCGGCCGCCCGCTTGAGCTCCAGGGGCGGCCGGCCCGTCAGCGCCTTGCTCCACGGCAGCCGCCGCAGCACTTCGACGATCACCAGCGTCAGCGCGACCGTGGCCGGGTAGACGACCACGGTCGTCCACGGCGCCCCCACTCCGTCGCCGACAAAGGCGATCAAGGGGCGCAGCAGAGCCAAGGCGAGCGGGTGCGTCAGGAAGATCGCGAACGACCGGTCCACCGCCCACGACACCACACGGCCACCGCGCCGGCCTGCCTCGGCCCAGCGCGTGCCCACCAGGAAAAGGCCCGCGATGGCCGCGACGCACCACGGCACGAGGTAGGGCCGGAACGCGTCGCTCGCGAGCTCCGGCCACAGTCCGTTGTGGACACTCACGAAGTAGCCCGTCTCGGCCACGGCGAGGGTGACCACCAGCCCGCCGGCGACGAACCACCGGTGCCGCCGCACCCACGCCTGCACGGCCTCGAAGTGCACGGCCGCGACGGCGCCGAGCACCGAGTAGAACTGGTAGGGCAGCAGCGTCGTGAAGAACCGGCTGACGGTCGAGTACTCCACGCCTTCGGGCGGGTAGCTCAGGAAACACGTGACCGCGATCTGCACCGCCCCGGAGATCCCCAGCACGAGCCACGGCCGGCGCTCCAGCGTGCGCACCAGCTTCATCAGCACCGGGAAGAGCAGGTACACCTGCAGCGTCACGAGCAGGAAGTACAGGTGGTACCACGCCGTGCCGTTCGCGATCTCGATCCCGAGCGCGCGCAGCGCCGCGGCGACGGAGCCGACGGGCTGCTCGGCGGTGAGCAGCGAATAGCCCCAGTAGAGCACCGACCAGACGACGTACGGCACCGCGACCAGCGGCACCCGCCGGCGCCAGAACGCCATCGGCCGCGGCGGGCGCGAGCGGTAGGAGAACACGAGCACGAACGTCGTCAGCGCGAAGAACGCTTCGCGCGTGAGGTGCAGCGGCGTCTCGAGCGCGTCGGACACGACGTCCTGCGGGAAGGTCGTAGCCCCCAGCACGTGCATGAGAATCACCAGGGCGAAGGTGATCACGCGGTACAGGTCGAGCTGGTACAGGTGGGCCGCCCGCGCCGGGGCCGCCGCGGGGGCGGGTGCGATCTCGGTCGTGGTCATCGTGCGGCCGGGCCCCCGGGTGCGGAGTGGATCATGCGACCACATTTGCCGCACTGCCTGTGAAGCAGCCATGAAGTGGCTGAGAACGCGCTTTACCGCAGGAAAACGGGCGTAGCGAAGATCACGTCCGTCCACTGACCGGGATCACGGCAGCACGACGGTGGTACATACCCGTGCGCACCCGAGGTCCCGAAATGGGCGTGCGGAGCGGACGACGGCACGCGTAGCGCCCGACGGCCATGGGCGATCGAGACGTTCCGGCCGACGGCTGGTGCCCGGAGAGTGTGGCCGCGGGGTACGACGCTCCGGGTGGCGCGAACGCGCCTGAGGTGGTGACGCCCGCGGTGGACGTCCTCGAGGAGCTGGCCGACGGCCCCGTGCTCGAATTCGCCGTCGGGACCGGACGCATCGCCGCCCCGCTGGCCGCGCGTGGCGTGCCGGTGAGCGGCATCGAGCTGAGCCGGGCCATGGCGGCGCGGATCGCGAGCAAGCCGGGCGGCGACACCGTCGACGTCACGATCGGCGACATGACCTCGACACGGGTGGCCGGTGAGTTCTCGCTGGTCTACCTGGTGTTCAGCACGATCGGCAACGTCACCGCACAGGACGCGCAGGTCGAGGTCCTCCGGAACGCGGCCGCGCATCTGCGGCCGGGCGGGCTGTTCCTCGTCGAGGTGGGCCTGCCGGATCTGCGCCGCCTGCCACCCGGGCAGGACACCGTCCCGTTCGCGGTGACGCTCGACCACGAAGGTGCCGGTTACGTGGGGTTCGACCAGTACGACGGCGTGACCCAGCAGTTCACGTCGAACCACCTCACCGTGTCACCGGACGGAACGGGGCGGTTTCGCCGCATCCCCGTCCTGTACGTCTGGCCGGCCGAGCTGGACCTCATGGCGCGCATCGCCGGGATGAAGCCGAAGCACCGCTGGGCGGACTGGGATCGTTCGTTGCTCACGGCCGGCAGCACCAAGCACGTGTCGGTCTGGAAGAAAGGCTGAAGTACTCCCGGCTCCCGGCCGAGCGTCAGTCCGTCAGCCAGGGCCGGAGTTTCTCGGGGTTGCGGATCACCCAGATGTGCTTGATCCGATCGTCCGCGACGTCGAACGCGTACACCGTCTGCGTGATTCCGTCGCGCTCGGCCACGAGCCCGGGCTGGCCGTTGACCGTACGTTCCGCCAGCGTGGTGGTGCCGAGTGCGCGGTGGGCGAGCTCGATCCAGGCCCGCGCGATCGGCTCGGCGCCTTCGATGGGGTGGAGGAAGGTCAGGGCGCGTCCGCCGCCGTCGGCGGTCGCCGTGGCGTCGGGATCGAGCAGGCCGATCAGGGCGGTGATGTCCTTCGCTTCCCACGCCTGTTTGAAGTCCCTCACGACGCTCGCGTGCCGGGCCACCGGGCTGGCGGGTGCCCGGGCCGCGCGCACCCGCCGGCGTGCCGAGGAAGCCAGCTGCCGGCAGGCCGCCGGCGTGCGGCCGACGATCCCGGCCACTTCGCTGAACGTGTAGCGGAACACGTCGTGCAGGACGAACGCCACGCGCTCGGCCGGGGTCATCGACTCGAGCACCACGAGGAAGGCCATGCCGACCGACTCGTCGAGGGTGACGCGGTCGGCCGGGTCGGCGCCGCCCGCTCGGCCGGGCCACTCCGCGGGCCCGGGCAGTGGCTCGGGGATCCATTCGCCCACGTAGGTCTCCCGCCGGGCGCGCGCCGAACCGAGCAGGTTGAGGCAGATGCGGCCGGCGACCGTCGTCAGCCACGCACCGGGAGACTCGACGGCGTCCCGCTGTTCCCGCGACAGCGCGTACCAGCGGGCGTAGGTCTCCTGCACGGCGTCCTCGGCCTCGGCCAGGGAGCCGAGCAGCCGGTAGGCGAGGTTGGTCAGGTGCCGGCGCTCGCTCATGATCGCGCTCAGCCCCGCCTCGGGTGGGGTGGTCGGGTTGAACACTGTGGCGGCGGCTCCCTCGGTCTCGTGCTGCCCTCAGCAGTACGACACGACAGCGCGCCGGAATGTGAGGCCGGCGCGCCGCCTCACACTTCGGGGGCGTGTGTTGTCGAGCTGATGAGACCCTCGACCACCGCCAGGAGACACCATGACCACCTCGCTGTTCACTGCCCCGGCTTCCGCGCAGCGCTTGCAGCGCACGGCCACCGCGTTGGCCGCACACGGCTTCACCGTCGAGATCCT
Organism: Amycolatopsis sp. 2-15; assembly: GCF_030285625.1. Lineage (NCBI taxonomy): Bacteria > Bacillati > Actinomycetota > Actinomycetes > Pseudonocardiales > Pseudonocardiaceae > Amycolatopsis > Amycolatopsis carbonis. The sequence goes on along the minus strand of NZ_CP127294.1, from coordinate 5,569,040 downwards.
CGACGACGTCGCCGCGGCCCGCACCCGCGTCACCGAACTGGTCCCCCAGGGCGCCAGCGTACTCACCGCGGCCAGCGAAACGCTGCGCTTGTCCGGCATCGACGACGACCTCAACTCCAGCGGGCGGTACGAGGCGATCAAGCCCCGCACCCTGGCCATGGACCGCGCCACCGCGGCCGACGACATCCGCCGGCTGCGCGCCAGCCCCGACTTCCTCGTGGGCAGCGCCGCCGCCGTCACCGAAACCGGCTCGCTCGTGATCGCCTCCGGCAGCGGCAGCCAGCTGCCCGCGTCGTCCGGCGGCGCCGCCCGCGCGATCTGGTTCGTCGGAGCACAGAAAGTCGTGCCCGACCTGGACGCCGCCCTGCGCCGCGTCGAAGACCACTGCCTGCCCCTGGAAAGCGAGCGCGCCCTCGCGGCCTACGGCTGGCCCAGCGCCGTCAACCGGCTGCTGGTCCTCAACGCGGAGCCTTTCCCGGGGCGCAGCACCATCGTGTTGCTCCGCGAAGCCATCGGGTTCTGAGGCGCCGGTCCCCGATTGACACCGGCACCGGGCGCCCAGCACAATTCGCGTCGCCACAGCCGCACCGCCGCCCGGTTGCCGTGGGGATCCCTGGCGTCCCCGGTAGTTCGAAGGGCGAAACAGTGCGAAGGCAGTTACGCATTCTCGGCGCGACCGTGCTCACCGCGGTCCTCGCGGTGGTCCCGCTGAGCGGCACGACAGCGGCGGCCCAGCCGGTGCCGCACACGGTCGTGACGGACGGCAAGAAGCTGGCACAGATCCGCGCCGAGCTGCGCGGCGGACACGCCACCTCGGCGCAGAAAGCCGCGCTGAAGACGTTGCTGGGCAAGGCCGACGAGGCGCTGACCGCCGGCCCGTGGTCGGTCATGGACAAGCCCACCACCCCGCCGAGCGGCGACAAGCACGACTACCAGAGCCAGGCGCCCTACCAGTGGGCCAGCCAGCCGAAGACGCCGGACAACCCGCAGGGCTGCCCCTACGTGAACCGAGACGGCGAGCGCAACCCCGAGGCCGACGCGATCACCGACCACACCTACCGCATGGTGGCGTGGGACGCGATCTACTACCTCAGCACGGCCTGGTATTACACCGGCGACGCGAAGTACGCCCAGCGCGCCGCCCTCGACATCCGCACGTGGTTCCTCGACCCGGCGACGCGGATGAACCCGAACATGACCTACTCGCAGATCGTGCCGTGCAAGAACACGATCAGCGGCACGGGGATCATCGACTCCACGCAGTCGTTCAGCCAGCTGCTCGACGCGTTCGCGCTGCTCGACTCCGGCGCGCCCGGCTGGACCGGCCACGACCGCTCGGCGATCCGCGCGTGGCTCGGGCAGTACCTGACCTGGATGCAGACCAGCCCGCAGGCGAAGCTGGAGCTGGCCGCGACCAACAACCACAGCACGTTCCTCGACATGCAGAACGCCACCATCGCCGCGTACCTCGGCAAGACGGACCAGGCGCGCAAGATCGTCACCGACGCGCTGCACAAGCGGTTTCCGGTCCAGTTCGACGCCGACGGCAACCAGCCGCTCGAGCTCACGCGCACGATCTCGTGGCACTACGTGAACTTCAACCTCACGGCGTGGGGCCGGATGGCCGAGGTCGGGCACACCCTCGGCGTCGACGTGTGGGGCTACCGCGCGAGCAACGGCGTGACCCTGCGCAAGGTCGTCGACCGGCTCATCCCGGCGGCGCTGCACGGCGTGCCGTCGTGGCCGTTTCCGCAGATCGCCCCGCTCGACCAGTCGATCGCCGCCGACATCTTCCACGCGGCCGCCGAGGAGGCCCACGACACCGACGCGGCGAAGGCGCTCGAGCAGATGCCGCTGCCCGCAGGCGGGGACACGTGGCCGGTGCGCGTCACCTGCTTCCCGCTCGACCCGCCGCTCAAGTGACGGGCCGACCTTCGGCGGGCTTTTCCGGACGAAACACCCGATAGAACCCACCGCCCGAAATTGGTCTAGTCCAAAGTATTGACTCTCCCTGTGCGCTGATTCAAATTCTCAGAACGGGCCGGTACCGCTCAGGCAGTGATCCACACGTCGCGTCGGTCCTCCGCGCACTCCCCGGGTGCGGAGGACCGTTCGCCTGCGCGAGGGAGAACCCATGCAGCACAAAGTATCCAGAAGAGCCGCCTGGTTCTCGGCCGCCGCCGCGGCCGTGGTCGTCGGCGGTCTCACGACGCTGGCCGGCCCGGCCGCGGAAGGCGCGGCCGTCGCGCCCGCGGCGAGCCAGCAAGCCGCCGTCTCGGGCGGGCTGCGCGTCGCCTACTACGACCAGTGGAGCATCTACCAGAACGCCTACTACCCCCAGAACGTCGACGCGCTCGCGGGCAACCTCGACTACCTGATCTACGACTTCGAGAACATCGACCCGGCGAACCTCACCTGCTTCGAGGCCACGAAGGCGAGCGACCCCGACCCCGCCGGCGAGAACAACCCGAACGCGGGCGACGGAGCGGGAGACGCCTTCGCCGACTACCAGAAGTCCTTCGGCTCGGACATCAGCGTCGACGGCACGGCCGACGCGTTCGGCATGCCGATCGTCGGCAACTTCCACCAGCTGCAGGAGCTCAAGGCGCGCCACCCCAACCTCAAGGTGGTGCTCTCGCTCGGCGGCTGGACGTACTCGAAGTACTTCTCCGACGTGGCGGCCACCGACGCGTCGCGCAAGAGTTCGTGAGCTCGTGCATCGACATGTTCATCAAGGGCAACCTGCCCTCGCAGGGCGGCTACGGCGGCCCCGGCACCGCGGCCGGCATCTTCGACGGCTTCGACATCGACTGGGAGTACCCCGGTTCGAACACGGGTCACCTCGGCAACCACGTCGGCGCGAACGACACCGCGAACTTCACGGCTCTGCTCGCCGAGTTCCGCTCCGAGCTCGACGCGCTGGGCGGCAAGCACTACTCCGTCTCCGCCGCGCTGCCGGGCGGACAGGACAAGATCGCGAAGCTGCAGACCGACAAGATCGGCAACTACCTCGACTTCGCCGACGCGATGACGTACGACATGCACGGCGCGTGGGACGCGACCGGGCCGACGAACTTCCAGGACCCCCTGTACGGTTCACCCGATGACCCGTCGGGCCCGATCCCGCCGGGCACCGAGAAGTACACGACCGACTCGGTGATCAAGGCTTACACCAAGGGCTCGACCGCGTACGGCATCCCCGGCGGCTTTCCGGCGAACAAGCTCACACTCGGCATCCCGTTCTACTACCGCGGCTGGACGGGTGTGCCCGCCGGCTCGAACCACGGGCTCTACCAGTCGGCGTCCGGGCCTTCGGCCGGGAAGACGTTGAGCGGCAACGTGCCCGGCATCGCGATGTACAAGGAACTGAGCGGGGTCGTCGACAACCCGGCGGATACCTTCTACGACCCGACCACGCAATCGGCCTGGTTCTACGACGGCACGAACTTCTACGGCGGCTCGTCGGCGCAGTCGATCAAGGCCCGCACCGACTACATCCACTGCACCGGCCTGGCCGGCGCGATGATGTTCTCGCTCTACGACCTCGACCCGAACGCGACGCTGTTCCACGACGTCGTCAACGGGCTGGCCGGCTCCACGGCGGGCTGCGGCACCACGCCGCCGACCACACCCACCACCCCGACAAACCCCACCACGCCGACCACTCCGACGTCTCCGCCCACGACCCCGACCACCCCGGGCGGTGGCTCGTGCTCGGCGGCGGCGTGGAGCGCGACGCAGGCGTACACCGGCGGTGCCGTCGTCTCGTACAACGGGCACCAATGGACGGCCAAGTGGTGGACGCAGGGCGACACCCCGGGCGGCAGCCAGAACGTGTGGACTGACAACGGAGTCTGCTCGCAAGGCGGCACGACCACGCCGCCGGGTGGCACCTGCCCGGCCGCGTGGAGCGCGACGCAGGCCTACAGCGGCGGCGCCACCGTGTCCTACAACGGGCACCAGTGGATCGCGAAGTGGTGGACGCAGGGCGACACCCCCGGCGGCAGCCAGAACGTGTGGACCGACAGCGGCTCCTGCTGAGCGCAAATCGGCGGCGGGTCCGGATCTCTCACCCTCCAAGAGATCCCGGCCCGCCGCCGACGTGCGTGGTGCTGCTAGTTCCCGGCCGAAGACCCGACACCCGGTGCGGGCGCCTGGGCGTTGCCGCCGGTGCCGTAGCGGCCGGAGCCGCCGTCGAGCTGCTCGCGCAGGGCCAGCAGCGTCGCGACGCGGCCGGCGGCGGAGTCGACGTTGTCCACAGTGGACAGGATCGAGGTGGCGGAGGTGTCGGCGCGCACCACGCCGATCGGGCCGGAACCGTCGGCCGAACCCGAGTCGCCGGTGAGCACCGTGCCCGCACCGGAGCGGTCGAGCTGCGTCGCGAACCGCGCGATCGTGGCCGCACGGTCGCCCGCGCCCTCCCCCGTCTGCTGGGAACCCGTGAGCACGATCGCCAGCTGCGCCGGCTGCACGCCCTGGCTGGGCTTCACGAAACCGCCGTCGGTGAGGCCACCGAGCGCCGCGGCCAGTTCGTCCCCTGTGGACTGCGGCTTCGCCGTGGTCTTGTCGAGCAGCAGCACCGAACCGAGCAGCGCGCCGGCGAGCGTCCCGGAGTCACCCGCGGTCGGGAACTGCGAACCGGCCGGCTGCAGGCGCGTGACGACGTCGCGCAGCTGGTCGGCCTTCTCCGGGTCGGTGAACGCGTCGGTGAGCTGCAGCTCCCCCGTGACGGAGGCGCCGGACTGCTGCACGAGCTGCTTGATCGCGTCGCGGTCGGCCGGGCGGGCGTCCTCGGTGGTCACGAGCACCACCGTGCGCTTGTCGAGCGTGCCGGCCACGACCTTCGGGCCCATCGACCCGGCGAACGCGTCGGAGTCGGCCAGGCGCGCGTTGAGCGCGTTGCGCTGCGCCTCGAGGTCGGAGACCTGCGTGCCGAGGTCCTTCTTCTGGTCCGACAGGCCTGAGAGCAGCGAGCCGTTGAGCGCGGTGGAGCCCAGGACCACGCCGACGGCCAGCGCGAGGAAGCACGCCGTGATGGAAACGATGTGGTACCGCAGGGAAATCACGTGAAGAGCCCCTTCACCCAGGTGGTGAACGTGGTCCAGGTGTGCTGGATCCAGTCCAGATAGACGGAGCCGACGTCGGAGACCAGCAGCGCGGCGACCACCACGACGACGGCGGCGAGGACGAGCAGCGCGACGGCGCCCAGGGACACCCGGCTGCGGTGCAGCGTCGCGACGGCCTTGCCGTCGACCAGCTTTGTGCCCAGCTTGAGCCGGGTGAGGAACGTCGACGGGTTCGAGCCCGACCGGCCGTGGTCGAGGAACTCCCGCAGCGTGGCCTGGAACCCGACGGTGACCACGAGGCTCGCGCCATGGGCGTCGGCCAGCAGCAGCGCGAGATCCTCGGAGTTGCCCGACGCGGGAAACGTGACCGCGCCGATGCCCAGGTCCTGGATGCGCTCGACCCCGGCCGCGTGGCCGTCGGGCTGCGCGGGCACCACGACCTCGGCGCCGCTGCGCAGGGTCGCGGTGCCGATGCCGGTAGGGTCGCCCACGATCACGTCAGGCGTGTAGCCCTGCGCGCGCAGGGTGTCGGCGCCCGCGTCGACACCGACGAGCACCGGCCGGTGCTCCCCGATGTACTTCTTGAGCCGCTTGAGGTCTTCGGCGTGGCCGTTGCCGCCCGCGACCACCAGCACGTGGCGGTCGCGCATCGGCAGCCGCAGGTCGGGCACGCCGACCCCGTCGAGGATCAGCGTGCGCTCGCGGCGGAGGAACTCGATGGTGTTGGCCGAGAACGCCTCCAGCTGCGTCGACATCCCGGCCTTGGCCTCGATCATCTGGTCGGCGACGCTCTCGGGCGTCTGCTCGTCGCCGGAGGCGATCTGCCGCTCCCCGACGTAGACGCCCCCCTCGTGCACGCGCAGCTTCGTGCCGTCCTTGACGGTGCGCAGCAGCTCGCCGCCGACCGAGTCGACGAGCGGGATGCCCGCGGCCAGCAGGATCTCCGGGCCCAGGTTCGGGAACCGGCCGGAGATCGACGGCGACGCGTTCACCACGGCGGCGACCTCGGCCTCCACCAGCGCATCGGCCGTCGCGCGGTCGAGATCGAGCTGGTCGAGCACCGCCACGTCGCCGACGCTGACGCGGCGCAGCAGCTCCCGGGTACGGCGGTCGACCCGCGCGACGCCGGTGATGCCGGGGAGGGCTTCGTGGTTTCGCGCGAGCAGACCGGTGAGCTTCATGTGGCTGATGGTGACAAATTTGTGGATGGGACGAGCGCCGACGCGCCGAAGGGGGCGTGACTCATTGTGGTGAGCCGTGTCGCCGTGCGCGTCCGTTCAGGGTTGGATGGTGGGTTCCGCCGCGGCGAACGAGAGGTTCAGCCAAGGACTGGCGGGATCTTGTAGCAGCAGGTGATGGACTCGCACGGCCGAGGTGTACTCCTCGCCGAACTCCTCCTCGTCCAGCGCGAGAGCCCGGCCCATGACATAGCTCGCGGACAGCTCGGCCCATGACTGGTGGTAGCGACGCGCCACCGCGCCGGCCTCGAGCACCATCAGCTCGGCCGTGAGCGGATCGCAGTGACCCACCGCCAGGCCCCACCGCGCCATCGCCACCGCACGGGCGACGTCCCACCCGATCGTGGTCCCGACGACGCCGGAGGGTGGCAGCAACCCGTCGGCCCGGAAGCGCTGTTCGTAGCGCACAACGCGGCGCAGGACTTCGGTGAGCGCGGGTGCCTGGTCCTGCGCGCCGTTGTCCGCGCACCAGCGCACCACGAGCTCGGCCCACGACCACGGATCGAGCCCCGCGCCGTAGCGGGCGCGCAGCACGAGGACCAGGTTGCCCGGCGTGAGCGTGTAGCCGGGACCGACGAGGTCGTTCATCGCGGCGCGCCAGCCGGCCGCGTCGGACACGCCCCACCAGTCCCGCAGGCCGCGGACCTCGGCGACGTAGTCGTGGTAGCGCGCGTCGAGCACGTTCCACGGCTCGGCCGTGAGCACGGCCTGGTGCGCGCCGCACGCGAGCGCGTGGGCCAGCGGCCCGTCGAAGTGCCCGTAGCGCGCGGTGTTGAGCCGCTCGACCTGCTGCTCGACCGCCGTGACGCGGTGCGGGTTCGCGTCGAGCCACGGCAGCACGGCCGAACCGGGCACGCGCCACTCACCGAGGGTGCCGGGGTTGAACACCACCTGCTCGTCGGCGCCGACCCCGTGCAGCGCCCAGTCGAGGTCGCCGCTGAGGAACACCACGTCGGCGCCGAGGTCGGGCAGCGCGCCGCGCGTGAACAACCGCAGCGAACGCTCACGGCAGCAGGCTCTGGCCGACGACCAACCCTGTTCGCCCGCGAGTTTCTCCGCGTCTTCCCGGAGCATCGGCACGAACAGCTCTTCATCGCCGAGCAGCCCGAGGAACCGGTCGAGATCGCCGTCGCGCCGAGCGCGGGCGAGCTCCGCCTCGACGTCGGCCACCGCGGCCCAGATCATGGAGTGTGGTCAGCCCTTCTTGGCGCGCTTGCGTTTCGGCTCGGCGGCGGCCTTGTCCTTCTCCGCCACCGCGAGCAGCTCCTCGGCGTGGGCGCGGCCGGTCTCCGTGCCGTCCATGCCGGCGAGCATGCGCGCCAGCTCCTTCACGCGGTCGGGCTGCCTCAGCGTCTTCACGCCGCTTCGCGTGACGCCGCCGCTGGTGCCCTTGTCCACCACCAGGTGCTGGTCGGCGAAGGCGGCGACCTGCGGCAGGTGCGTCACCACGAGGACCTGGTGCGTGCGCGCGAGCCGGGACAGCCGACGGCCGATCTCGACCGCCGCGCGCCCGCCGACGCCGGCGTCGACCTCGTCGAACACCAGCGTCTGCACGGTGTCGGCGTGGGCGAGGACCACCTCGATGGCCAGCATCACGCGCGAGAGCTCACCACCGGAGGCCGCCTTGTGCACCGGCAGCGGCGGCGCGCCGTCGTGGGCGCGCAGCAGCAGCTCGACCTCGTCGATGCCGTCCGCACCGGCGTGGACCGCGTGGCCGTCGATCGCGAGCGCCTGGCGGTCGCCGTGTTCGGCCGGCTTCTGCTCGACGGTGATCTCCAGCTCCGCCTGCCCCATCGCGAGGCCGGAGAGCTCCTTGGTGATCGCCGACGCCAGCTCGGCCGCGGCCTTGCCGCGCGCCGCCGACACCGCGGTGGCGTGGTCGCCCAGCTTCGCGGCGAGCTCGTCGCGGCGGCGGGCCAGCTCGGCGAGCGCCTCCTCGGAGGTGTCCATCGACTCGAGCCGGCGGCGCGCGTCGTCGGCCCAGACCAGCACGCCGTCGACGTCGGCCGCGTACTTGCGGGTGAGCCGCTTGAGATCGGCCTGGCGTGCCAGCACCTTCTCCAGCAGCGCCGGGTCGGCGTCGAGCCCCTCGATGTACCCGCCCAGCTCCGCACCGACATCGGTGAGCAACATGGACGCTTCTTCCAGCCGCGGCACGAGCTCCCGCAGCGCCGCGTCCTCGGCCGAGGCCAGGCGTCGCAAGGCTTCGCCGACGAGGCCGAGCGCACCGGGCGCGTCGGGGTCGCCGTCCTGCGAACCCGAGACCGCGACGTGCGCTTCGGTCGCCGAAGCGCGCAGCTCGTCGACGGCCATCAGCCGCTTGATCTGCTCGGTGAGCTCCACGTCCTCGCCCGGCTCGGGCGCGACGGCGTCGATCTCGGTGAGACCGTGCTTGAGCAGGTCGGCCTGCTGCGCCATCTCGCGCGAACGGGTGGAGCGCTCGGTGAGCTCGCCGATCACGGCCAGCCACTCCTCGCGCACCTCGCGGTAGGCGGTGAGCGGCTCGCCGACCGCGGGGCCCGCGAACCGGTCGATCACCGCGCGCTGCTCGCTCGGGCGCAGCAGCCGCAGCTGGTCGTTCTGCCCGTGCACGGCGATCACCTGCTCGGACAGGTCCGCCAGCACGCCGACCGGCACGGACCGGCCGCCCAGGTGGGCTCTCGACCGCCCGTCGACGGCCACCGTGCGCAGCGCGATCACGCTGCCGTCCTCGTCGATGTCCGCGCCCGCGTCGGTGACGATGCGGCTCGCGGTATCGGCCTTGTCGAGGGTGAAGCGCCCCTCGACGAAGGCCTTGAGCATTCCGTTCCGGACCTTCGACGCTTCGGCCCGCCCACCGGAGAGCAGGTGCAGCCCGGTCACGACCATGGTCTTCCCGGCGCCCGTCTCACCGGTCACAACGGTGAAACCCGGGTGCAGTTCCAGCAGGGCGTCCTCGATGACTCCGAGGCCCTGGATGCGCATCTCGGCCAGCACGACGCCTACGGTAGCCGCCCCCACCGACCTTCCGTGCGCTCGACCGGTGCTAAACGTTCTTTTCGCTGGTCGAACACCTGTGCGGACGGTTCGGCCCGGGCGTGTCACGGGTCACCTCGCGCACACCCTGCGTTGCGAAGGAGAGCGCCGCACGTCGTCGATCACCGCACGCCAGCACCCGCTCAGACCGAGCGGCCGCCGGTGCGCCGTTCGCGCCAGCTGCGCACCGGCAGGCCGAACTTGTGCACCAGCCGGTCGGTGAACACGCCTTCCCACAGCCGCACGAGCCGCACCGGCCGGCGGCCGCAGACGACGCGCATGAGCGAGCCCGGCGGCATGTCGAAGCTGCGCAGCCCGTCGCAGGTCAGGACGGCGCTATGGCCCGACGGGTCGATGCCCACGGTGATCACGGAGTCGGGCGAGACCACGAGCGGACGCGCGAACAGGGCGTGGGCGTTGCTGGGCACCACGAGCAGCGCCTCGACGTCAGGCCACATGATCGGGCCGCCGGCGGAGAAGGCGTACGCGGTGGAGCCGGTCGGCGTCGCGCACAGCACGCCGTCGCAGCCGAAGGACGAGACCGGGCGGCCGTCGACCTCGATCAGCGCGTCGAGCACGCGCTCGCGCGAGAACTTCTCCACGCTGGCCTCGTTGAGGGCCCACGTGCGGTAGAGCTCGACGCCACCGTGGGTGACGGTGACGTCGATCGTCATCCGGTCCTCGACCTGGTACTCGCGGTCGACCACACGCTGCACGGCGTCGGCGAGCGCGTCGGAGTCGGCCTCGGCCAGGAAACCGACGCGGCCCAGGTTCACCCCGAGCACCGGCACGCCCGCGGGCCGCGCGAGCTCGGCCGCGCGCAGCAGCGTGCCGTCGCCGCCGAGCACGAACACGAGCTCCGCTCCGCGCGCGGGGTCGTCCTGCGGCGCCACGACGGTGCAGGGCATGTCCATACAGCCGTCGGGGTCGATGAGCTGACGCACCTCTTCGTCGGTCACGCGCAGCCGGATCCCGGCCTTCGTGAACCGCGCTGACACCTCGCGTGCGGCCTCCCGCGTGTGGTCCCGGTCCGGGTGCGCCACGAGAAGCACTTCACGTTCGCTGGTCACTGGGGTCCTTCCTGGACGGCGGCCCGCACGAGCCGCTCGACACCGTCCACAGTGCCATCGGCGGCCGCGAGTTCGCCCGGATCTTGATGCCGAAGATCTCGCCGCAGCCACACGAAGTACTCGACGTTGCCGGACGGGCCGGGCAACGGGCTCGCGACGACCCCGCGCAGCGCGAGCCCCAGCTTCGCGGCTTCGGCGATGACGTCGACCACGGACTGCACGCGCAGCTCGGGATCGCGGACCACGCCGCCGCTGCCGAGGCGGTCCTTGCCGACCTCGAACTGCGGCTTGACCATGGGCACGAGGTCGGCGCCTTCGCGCGCGCACTCGGCGAGCGCGGGCAGCACGAGCTTGAGCGAGATGAAGGACAGGTCGCCGACGACGAGGTCGACCTGGCCGCCGAGTGCCTCCGGCGTCAGGTTGCGCACGTTCGTGCGGTCGAGCACGACCACGCGTTCGTCGGTCCGCAGCCGCCAGTCGAGCAGGCCGCGGCCCACGTCGGCGGCGATCACGGTCGCGGCGCCGTTGCGCAACAGCACGTCGGTGAACCCGCCGGTGGACGCGCCGGCGTCGAGGCAGCGGCGGCCCTCGACTGCGAGGCCTTCGGGGCCGAACTTCTCCAGCGCGCCCAGGAGTTTGTGCGCGCCGCGCGAGGCCCAGCCGGGGTCGTCCTCGTCCTTCACCACGATGGGCGCGTCGGACTCGACGCCGGTGGCGGGTTTGCTCGCGACCATGCCGCGCACGGAGACCTTGCCGCCGGTGATCAGTGCCGACGCCTGTTCCCGCGAGCGGGCCAGGCCGCGGCGGACCAGCTCCGCGTCGAGGCGGGCCCGTTTGGGCACGCCGGTCAGACCCTGTCGATGCTGGACAGGGCCACGGTGAGCTCGGTGTGCACGGCTTCGAACCGGTCGACGTGTTCGGAGAGCGGCACCGAGTTCAGATCGTCGAGGCCCGCCACGGCTTCCTCGATCCCCGCGCGGGGATCGATCTGCTGCGGGCCGGGTCCGGGTACCGGCGGAGGGCCCGGGACGGGCCGCGGGACGTTCGGGTGCACGAGGTCAAACTACCAGTCAGGCCAGGCGCAGCCCGGTCAGCGCCGCCTCGGCCGCGTCGCCTTCGGCCCGGACCTCGGTCACGCCGCTCGCCCACGCCGCGTGGCACAGCGCGCGGAGCAGGTCGAGGGTGTCGCCGCTGCCGCGCACGGTCAGCACGTCGCCCGTCACGATCTCCCAGCCCGGCCGGGGACCGATCTTCAGGTCCTCGGCGCGCTGCGTGAGCGCGGTCAGGTCGGCGGCCAGGTGCGTGGGCCGTTCCGCCGGGATCGCGGTCAGGAGACCGGTGGGCGTCGCGACGCCGGAGAGCACCGCGAGCACGTCCATGCCCGCGGCGACGGCACCGGCGATGTCGGTGTCGAGCCGGTCGCCCACCACGAGCGGCCGGTTCGAGTCGGCCGACCGCGCGGCCGTCTCGAACAGCAGCGGCTGCGGTTTGCCCGCGACGACCGGTTCCGTGTCGGTGGCCGTGCGCAGCGCGGCGACCATGGAACCGTTGCCCGGCAACAGGCCGCGCTCGGTGGGCAGGGTCGCGTCGACGTTGCAGGCAACCCACAGCGCGCCCGCGCGGATCGCCAGCGCCGCCTCGGCGAGGTCGGCCCAGCCGGTCTCGGGCGAATGCCCCTGCACGACGGCCGCGACGTCGTCGTCGACCTTCCGCACGGTGCCCAGCCCGGCCGCTGCCACTTCGGCGGCCAGCGAGTCCGTGCCCACGACCAGCACGTGCGCACCGGCTGGCAGGCGCTCGCCGAGCACCGCGGCGGCGGCCTGGGCACTCGTGTGCACCTCGTCGACGGCCGCGTCGAGACCCAGCGATCGGAGATGCGCGACGACGTCGGCCGGCGCCTTCGACGCGTTGTTCGTGACGTACCGGACGGCCGCGCCCTGCTCCCGCACGGCCCCGACCGCCTCCGGCGCGCCCTCGATCACCTGCGAGCCGTGGTACACGGTGCCGTCCAGGTCGAACAGCACCGCGTCGTAGCCCGCGAGGAGCGCGTCACTCATTCGAGAGCTCCGCGGCCCGCTCGGCGGCGTCGGTCTCGTCTTCGTTGTCGGCCTCGGCGGCGTTGAGGAACCAGCGCACGGCCTCGTCCTTGCGCCCGGCGGCCACGAGGTTGTCGGCGTACGCGTAGAACAGGCGCGCGCTCCACGGGTCCCGCTTGCTCGGCACCAGGTCCGGCCCCTGCAGCGAGACCACCGAAGCGTCCACCTGCCCGAGGTCCCGCCGTGCCCCGGCCGCGACGATCGCGAGCTCGACCTGCGTCGCCTTCGAGAGCTTCGCCGTGTCGGCCTCCTTCGCCAGGTCCAGCGCCCGCTCCGGCCGGCCCAGGGCCCGCTCGGAGTCGGCGATGATGGCGATGTGCTCGTCGCTGCGCGTCATGCGCCGCACGGCCCGCAGCTCCGACAGCGCCTCCTGCCAGTTGCCCGCGTGGTAGGCCGCCAGCCCCAGGGCCTCCCGCACGATCGGCACGCGCGACGCCTTCACCTTCGCGTACTTCGCGTGCTCCAGCGCCGCCTCCGGGTCGACGTCGATCAGCCCGCCCGCCGCGACCAGGTGCTTGCCGACGGTCTCGGCCAGCCCCTTCGGCAACGTCCGCAGCTCACGCCGCACCTCTTCGTCCAGATCGGAGTACTCGATGCCCTCCGGCAGCTCCGGCGCTTCGAGCAGCTCCCTCGCCAGCGCCGCGTCGTCCAGCGCCTCGGCGCCGGCCCGCGTGCCGCGCATCGGACGGTCGTCCCGCCGCGGCCGCGAGTCACGGCCACCGCGCGCGTCGCGGTCGTCCCGACGGGGCCGGTCGTCGCGGCGGTTGTCACGGCTGTCACGGCTGTCCCGGCCCTCGCGGAAGTCACGACGGGGGCGGTCGCTGCTGCTTCCGCGGTCGTCACGGTCACGGTCACGGTCACGGTCGTCGCGAGAAGACCGCTCGCCACCGTTGCCACGGTCGCCACCGGTTCGGCTGTCACCCGAGGCGTTGTCGCCAGAGGACCGCTCGTTGCTGTCGTCTCGCGTCGAGACCGCGGTGCCGTCGCCACTGTCTCGGCTGTCGTCGCTCGGGCGGTTGTCGCGAGAGGACCGCTCGTCGCGGTCGTCGCCCGCGTTGTCACTGTCGCCGCCTTCGCGAGCGGACTGCGCGCCACCGTTGCTGTCGTCGCCGCGGTCTTCACGCGGAGCGTCCGCGCGACTGCTGTGGTCGCCGCTGTCGCCGCCCTGGGGCGTCGAGTCGTCTCGGTTGTCCCGAGCGGACCGCTCGCCTTCGCGGTCGGCCGAGTCGTCGGCCTGCGACCGTGCGGCGTCGCGCGAAGCCGACTCCTCGCGATCGGAGTCGCCGTCATCTGTACGGTCGGCGCGCGGTGCGCCGCCGTCCGCATCGGCCTGGTTGCGTGCGGCGTCGCCATTGCCGGTCACGTCCGAGCGCTCGCCGCGGCCGCTGTCAGCGGGCTTCGAGAAGTCCTCGCGGTCGGCGGTGTCGCCGGCGACGAAGCCGTCGTCGGTGATGTCGAAGTCTTCGTCGGCGGCGGCGCCGCGAGTGTCGGCCCGGTCGAAGCCGCGGGAATCACTCGAGTCGCGGCGGTCGTCACGGTTGAAGGAGCCGCGGGTGTCGCGCGGGCCGTTGTCGCGGCGGTCGGAGCCGCGCGAAGCGCCCCGGTCGTCACGGCGGTCGGCGCCGCCCCGATAGCCGCCCCGGTCGTCCTTGCGGAAGCCGCTGCCCGAGCTGCGGTCGTTGCGGAAGCCGGAGCCACCGCGCTCGTCGCGCGAACCACCGCTGCGGGAGCCGCGGTCGTCACGGTCCTTCTGGAACCCACCCGGCCGGCGGTCGTCGCGCGAGCCACCGGTGCGCGGACCGCGATCGTCGCGGTCGCCCCGGTAACCACCCGAGGTGCCGCGGTTGTCCCGGTCGCCCCGGTAGCCGCCCGAGCCGCCACGGTCATCACGGTCGCCTCGGTAACCACCCGAGCCACCGCGCTCATCGCGGTCGCCCCGGTAGCCGCCGGAGCTGCTGCCGCCGCGGTCATTGCGGAAGCCGGATCCACCGCTACCGCGGTCGTTCCGGTACCCGCCCGAGCCGCCGCCACTGCGGTCACCGCGGAAACCACCCGTGCTACCGCCGCTGCGGAAGCCGGAGCCGCCACGGTCGTCACGCGGGCCACCCGAGCTGCCGCCGCGGTAACCCGAGCCACCACGCTCGTCACGCGGGCCACCCGAGCTGCCACCCCGGTAACCCGAGCCACCACGCTCGTCACGCGGCCCACCAGAGCTGCCACCCCGGTAACCCGAGCCACCACGCTCGTCACGCGAGCCCGAACCGCTGCCGCCGCGGTAACCCGAGCCGCCACGCTCGTCACGTGAGCCCGAACCGCTGCCGCCGCGGTAGCCACCGCGATCGTCGCGCGAGCCACCGGAATTGCCACCGCGGTAACCGGAGCCACCACGGTCGTCACGGAAGCCCGAGCCGCCGCGGTCCTTCTGGAAACCGCCGGAATTGCGGTCGTCCCGGTCGTTGCGGAAACCGCCACCCCGATTGTCGCGGTCGCCGCGGAACCCGCGGTCGTCGCCCGAATCGCGGGTGGGGCGGAAACCGCCGGAGCCCCGGTCATCACGGAAACCGCCGCGGTTGTCGCGGGGGGCGCCGGAGCCACGGGAATCGCGGAAGCCGTCGCCGGAGCGGTTGTCGTTGCGGAAGCCACCGGTCGAGCCGCTCGAACCGCGGTCCTCCCAGCGACGCCCGGACGCCGACTTGCCCTGCGGCCGGCCGGACCGGTTGTCGTAGCCGCCGCGCGAGCCGCGGTCGTCGGAACCCGCGCGCGGGCCGCCGTCGCGGTTGCCGGCGTATCCGCCGCTGCGCTGGTCACGGGAGCTGTCGCCACCCGAGGGCCGGCCCTGGTACCCACCGCCGCGCGCACCGCGGTCGTCCTTCCGGGGGCGTCCCTGGTAGCCGCCGTCACGCCCGCCACGGTCCTGCCGCGCGCCACGCCGGTCTCCCCGGGGCGCGTCCGACCGGTTGCCGCGGGAGCCCTGGTCGCGGCGAGCCGACCGGCCGGACCCATCATCCTCTGAGTCACGTCGACCGAACTCGGACACCTGGCCTCCTGCCATAGAAAAATCTTGTGTTTTCACGGGCCACCCGCTACGGGGGCCGACTGACCATCCTACGGGGCCACTCGGAGCACCCCGCGCGCGCATGGCGCTCCGTCACGGGCACCGCACAGCACGCCACATAGAGATAGGCCCCGGGAGAATCGCTTGCGCGTTCTCAACCGGGGCCTAACCCTTACTTTTAGTTCGGCGGCGTCCTACTCTCCCACAACCCTTCGGTTGCAGTACCATCGGCGCTACCAGGCTTAGCTTCCGGGTTCGGAATGGGACCGGGCGTTTCCCTGGCGCTATAACCACCGAAACACTACGAAACACGCGTGGTGTTTCAGAACCGTAGAGTGGATGCGTAACATCTTTGTAGGCAAGTCCTCGGCCTATTAGTACCAGTCAACTCAACAACACATTACTGTGCTTCCATCTCTGGCCTATCAACCCAATCGTCTCTTGGGGGCCTTAACCCACATGGGGTGGGATACCTCATCTTGGAACAGGCTTCCCGCTTAGATGCCTTCAGCGGTTATCCCTTCCGAACGTGGCCAACCAGCCATGCCCCTGGCGGGACAACTGGCACACCAGAGGTTCGTCCGTCCCGGTCCTCTCGTACTAGGGACAGCCTTCCTCAAGTATCCTACGCGCGCGGCGGATAGGGACCGAACTGTCTCACGACGTTCTAAACCCAGCTCGCGTGCCGCTTTAATGGGCGAACAGCCCAACCCTTGGGACCTACTCCGGCCCCAGGATGCGACGAGCCGACATCGAGGTGCCAAACCATGCCGTCGATATGGACTCTTGGGCAAGATCAGCCTGTTATCCCCGGGGTACCTTTTATCCGTTGAGCGACACCCCTTCCACCAGGTGGTGCCGGATCACTAGTCCCGACTTTCGTCCCTGCTCGACATGTCTGTCTCACAGTCAAGCTCCCTTGTGCACTTGCACTCAACACCTGATTGCCAACCAGGCTGAGGGAACCTTTGGGCGCCTCCGTTACTCTTTAGGAGGCAACCGCCCCAGTTAAACTACCCATCAGGCACTGTCCCTGAACCAGATCATGGCCCGAGGTTCAGATTCCCAATTCGACCAGAGTGGTATTTCAACAATGACTCCACAGTAACTAGCGTCACCGCTTCACGGTCTCCCACCTATCCTACACAAGCCGAACCGAAAACCAATACCAAACTATAGTAAAGGTCCCGGGGTCTTTCCGTCCTGCCGCGCGTAACGAGCATCTTTACTCGTAGTGCAATTTCGCCGGGCCTGTGGTTGAGACAGCCGGAAAGTCGTTACGCCATTCGTGCAGGTCGGAACTTACCCGACAAGGAATTTCGCTACCTTAGGATGGTTATAGTTACCACCGCCGTTTACTGGCGCTTAAATTCTCAGCTTCACCCCCGAAGGGATTAACCGGTCCTCTTAACGTTCCAGCACCGGGCAGGCGTCAGTCCATATACATCGTCTTGCGACTTCGCATGGACCTGTGTTTTTAGTAAACAGTCGCTTTCCGCTGGTCTCTGCGGCCACCACTCCCTAGCCTGTAAAAGGCCTCAAGAGCACTGGCCCCCCTTCTCCCGAAGTTACGGGGGCATTTTGCCGAGTTCCTTAACCACAGTTCACCCGATCGCCTTGGTATTCTCTACCTGACCACCTGTGTTGGTTTGGGGTACGGGCCGTGCATGCACTCACTAGAGGCTTTTCTCGGCAGCATAGGATCACCCTCTTCGCCTCAAACGGCTACGCATCACGTCTCAGCCTATAGCCATGCGGATTTACCTACATGACGGCCTACACGCTTACACCAGGACAACCATCGCCTGGCGGAGCTACCTTCCTGCGTCACCCCATCGCTTGACTACTACAGAATCAGATCCCACGCTCCACAACACAGCTCCATCCGAAGACTTCACCATGCGCTTTGGGTGGTTAGTATCAACTGCCTCATCATGGGCGCACATGCTCGGGTACGGGAATATCAACCCGTTGTCCATCGACTACGCCTGTCGGCCTCGCCTTAGGTCCCGACTTACCCTGGGCGGATTAGCCTGGCCCAGGAACCCTTGGTCATCCGGCGGCAGAGTTTCTCACTCTGCATTCGCTACTCATGCCTGCATTCTCACTCCCACACCCTCCACCACTGGTTTCCACCGTGGCTTCCCTGGATGCAGGACGCTCCCCTACCCATCAACACGACTACACGCGCTCCTCAAGGGAACACGCGGATCTATTGTGTCAATGACACAGCTTCGGCGGTGTGCTTAAGCCCCGCTACATTGTCGGCGCAGGACCACTTGACCAGTGAGCTATTACGCACTCTTTCAAGGGTGGCTGCTTCTAAGCCAACCTCCTGGTTGTCTGGGCAATCCCACATCCTTTCCCACTGAGCACACACTTAGGGGCCTTAGCTGGTGTTCTGGGCTGTTTCCCTCTCGACGACGAAGCTTATCCCCCGCCGTCTCACTGCCACACTCTCACACCACGGTATTCGGAGTTTGGTTGATTTCGGTAACCCGGTAAGGCCCCTAGACCATCCAGTAGCTCTACCCCCGTGGTGAAACATGTGACGCTGCACCTAAATGCATTTCGGGGAGAACCAGCTATCACGGAGTTTGATTGGCCTTTCACCCCTACCCACAGCTCATCCCCCAGGTTTTCAACCCTGGTGGGTTCGGGCCTCCACGACGTCTTACCGACGCTTCACCCTGGCCATGGGTAGATCACTCCGCTTCGGGTCTAGACCACGCGACTATGACGCCCTATTCAGACTCGCTTTCGCTACGGCTACCCCACACGGGTTAACCTCGCCACGCAGCACTAACTCGCAGGCTCATTCTTCAAAAGGCACGCCATCACCTATTACAGCTCTGACGGCTTGTAGGCACACGGTTTCAGGTACTCTTTCACTCCCCTCCCGGGGTACTTTTCATCTTTCCCTCACGGTACTCGTCCGCTATCGGTCTTCAGGAAGTATTTAGGCTTACCGGGTGGTCCCGGCAGATTCACAGCAAATTCCACGAGCTCGCTGCTACTCGGGAACACCACCAAGAACAACAACATGCGTTTTCGCGTACGGGACTCTCACCCACTCCGGTCGCCCATCCCAAGGCGTTCCACTAACACATGCGCCATCCCGAAGAAATGTCAGTCTCTTCAAGGCGGGTCCCACAACACCGTCTACACAACCCCTGACAGGTATCACATGCAAACGGTTTAGCCTCTTCCGCTTTCGCTCGCCACTACTCACGGAATCACTTTTGTTTTCTCTTCCTACGGGTACTGAGATGTTTCACTTCCCCGCGTTCCCTCCACACGCCCTATATATTCAGGCGCGGGTAACACCACATCACTGGTGCTGGGTTTCCCCATTCGGAAATCCTCGGATCACAGCTCGGTTGACAGCTCCCCGAGGCTTATCGCAGCCTCCTACGTCCTTCATCGGCTCCTGAAGCCAAGACATCCACCATGTGCCCTTAACAACTTGACCACAAAGATGCTCGCATCCACTCTACAGT